>NZ_JBKFGG010000010.1:0-93860 GCF_056171975.1 Paenibacillus terrisolis
GCCGGTACCGTTGGTCCCGTTGGCTGCTGCGGAGTTGCCGTCACCTGCGCCGAGTTTGCGCTTTCTCCGGCACTGTTCACCGCACTCACCACGTAATAATAAGCCGTTCCGTTCGTTAACCCCGTATTCGTATAGCCAGTTGCGGTCACTCCCGCTGCCACGGTAGCGTAAGGCCCGCCGCTGGTCGCTGCCCGTTTCACGTTATAGCTTGTAGCGCCGGAAGACGCCGTCCAACTCAGCGTGACCTGCGCGTTCCCCGCCGTCGCAGTCAAACCGGCCGGTGCTGCCGGTACCGTTGGATTAGGATTGCCTCCGCCGTTCGTCGGAATTACCGGATAAGCGTTTTGAACAAGCTGTACAAACTGGTTATGGAACCAGTGGCCGGATACCGGAGCGCCCGGAAGAGCGCCGGTCAATACGCCGCTGGAACTGACGTATGTCGGATCGCACATTCTGTCGAAGCCCTTGCCTTCATCGTTCGGGATGGCGGTACTGGAGCCGTCCGATTCTCCCGGCGGCTTCACCCATACGAATGCGTCCAGATGAGAGGCCGTATACCCCGCCGGGGCGGCTTGAGGCGGCTGTCCCATCCCTGCTCCGCTGGCGTTGCACCAGTTCCCCCGATGGAGACGTTTGTCGATGCGTCCGGAATTTGCATAGACGTCAACCGTCGTTCCGCTGGCGCCGGTCGGCCGATCAGGACCTCCCCAGCCGTTGCGGGAAGTGTCGATGAGGAAACCGATGCCGGACGGCCAACCCTTTGCGACAAATCCGGAATACAGCGCCGCCGTGAAGTCCGCTTCGTCAAAATAAGGATTCCATTCATAATACTTGGCCGACTTCAATTGCGACCCGTTGATCGTCAAATTCGGGTCGGGCAAATACGGTTCCTCTAGCGGAGTCGTGTTTGCCGTATTGCTGATAAAACCGTCTACACTGGCAAGACCGGCGGGAGTTCCGGCAACAACCGTCGTAAAGAGATCGATCGCAGGCTGCCGGTTGCTGTCCCAGCCGAGCCAGCCGGAGTGGCCGATGTCCATGTAGTTATAGACATTGGGAATGGCATGCAGCTTTTCAAGGGCATACCGCGTTGCATCACGATAAATGTTCGTGGAATTCGCTTGGGCGCATCTCGAATCGCTCAGGTTCGTCACCAGATTGGGCAGCGAATCGGGCTCGATGATGGCAACGATCCGGATGCCTGCGTATTTGGGATTGGAAAATACCTGGGCGATCGGATCGATGTAGCTTGATTTATAGGTCTGCAGCCCTTCCTGAGTCAAAGGCAGCTCCCCGTTGGACGCCAAAGCGTGGCAATCCCGGCCCGGCAGATCGTAAATGACGAATGTGGCGGCGATCGGCGTATTCCCTTGCTTTTGGGCAAGTATCTCGTCCATCGTTTGCTCTAGGCTTTTCCGTCCTCCGTTGGCTTCTCCTCCGGCAATTGCCGCGATCCGGTCCAGCCATACGGCCGTCGGGTATGACTTGACGGTCTCCATCTTCTCCTTCAACGTTAAATCGTTGACCTGAGCGATAGAGGTATCAATCAAATTCGAGTAATCGGGATTCAAATACATGGTCGCGCCCAAAAAAGGATTGTCGACATGTGCCTCGGCCGCATATCCCGTTTGCACCCCGAAGGGCTGCAGCAGTGATAACGCCAAGGCCGCAACTCCCGCCATCGATACCGTTCGTTTGAATAGCTTCGAAAACATGAGATCACTCCTTTACTGAGATTGTTTGCATTACAATTTCCCAAATCTGAATAACGTTTTGATGCGGCGTCCTTTTTTTAATCAATACAGGCTACTCTTGGATGTATTAAAGGAATAATCGCGATTCTCGTTGATTGGACCCGATATTGCAAATGATTTTGGGGCCGCTCCATCATGAAAAAACCAGCAGGCCGGCCAGCATACGGACAGCGAGCGTCAGTCATAGCTCCTTTTTCCGGCGGACTCATGCCATTTCACCCCTCTTCCCGCAGAAACTACAGACTCCGGTCTTGCTTTACTAATTGCGGTTCGTTTTTAGTCACCACCTCCCTTTCCGCAAAGTTGGTGTAAGGCGATTAGGCTCCCAAAAATAAAAAAATGAAAGCGATTGCATAATAGAAAATCTTTTACCCATGTCCCTTGCCCATTTCGAGTAAAAAACCTCAATAGCATATACGCTTTCATAAATTCAGCTGTCTTTTCGTCCAAATCAGCAAATCGGGAGTTAATGATTCAACAATCTTCAAAACAAACTCCATGGCTTGGTTTTTAACTTAATATAAGATAAATATGGAATAAAAAGTAAAACCTTGCATCTTCATGTTATTTTTTTCACCTCCTTTTTGTATAGTTCAAATTCTTCCGCGAGATGATTTAAAATCTTCCGATACTTGTCTTAAAACGCAAAAAAAGACGCCGCAAGGACATCTTATCTCTTTCAAACGTTTACTAGAGCAGGACGAATGTCAAAAATATGCATATCACCATTACAATGACGGTAGCTAGATATTCTCTAGAATTCTTTCGGAACTTCCAATCGACAAAGGACTGGAAACCCATAATCGAGACGCCATCGATACCAACTCAACTTTATGGGCGTTCGATGAACCGGAGAAGCCCCTTTGGAGCTCGAAGTAGCTTATTTACAATCTAATAAAGGGAAAAGCTCCCGTTAATTTCAGCAAAATGAGGATTTGCGGCGGTTTAACTGGAAATGCTACCACTAATTTTGGCAAACGAGGTAGTCTACGGTCTAAATCGTCTGATTTAGCTGGAGGATTTCCAGTTCATGTTCGACCAGATTCAATAAGGGGCCAATTAACAGGAGGATTTCCAGTTCGTGTGGTTCCATCGTTAAAAAGTGGCATTAAGAGTCTAATTTGAGTTGACGAGGTACTGTGACCATCCCCCTTTTCCTTTCGTTATGCATAGCAGCCTTAAACACTCCTATCATAACGAGTGCATAAGGTGGTTTTCTATATGCCTCGATTATACCAACCGCATAACCGGTCGTTTTCTGTTTCCCTCGCTTTGCGTGCTCAACTGGCTGAAGCCATAATAAAAAAACCGGACATGGATCATCCGGTTTTTCGCAAACATTATATTCCGTACCGCGTCAAACCCCAAGCCAGCGCTTAAACATGTGCTTGGTTGTCGCTTTGTTCATTTCGGCGATCGACGTGGTCAGCGGAATGCCCTTCGGGCAAGCGCGAACGCAGTTTTGCGAATTGCCGCAGCCGTCGATGCCACCGTCTTCCATCAGCGCTTCGAGCCGTTCTTCGGCATTCATTTCGCCGGTCGGATGCGCGTTGAACAAGCGTACTTGCGAGATGGCCGCCGGGCCGATAAAGTTCGTTTTTTCGTTCACGTTCGGGCAGGCCTCGAGGCAGACGCCACAGGTCATGCATTTCGAGAGTTCATAAGCCCATTGGCGTTTTTTTTCGGCCATGCGGGGACCGGGGCCAAGATCATAAGTGCCGTCGATCGGAATCCATGCTTTCACGCGTTTGAGCGCGTTAAACATGCGGCTCCGGTCAATGATAAGGTCGCGCACCACCGGGAAGGTCTTCATCGGTTCGATGCGGACCGGCTGCTCCAAATTGTCGATGAGCGCCGCGCACGCCTGACGCGGTTTGCCGTTGATGACCATGGAGCAAGCGCCGCAAACCTCCTCCAGGCAGTTGGATTCCCAGCACACGGGAGCGGTATGTTCTCCCTTCATATTCACGGGATTCCGCTGAATTTCCATGAGCGCGCTGATCACGTTCATGCCGGGACGATAATCAAGCTCGAATTCCTCGGTATATGACGCCGCCTTCGGATCATCCTGGCGCGTAATAATGAATTTGACTTTTTTGGCCGCCGTTTTTGGGGCCGATACTTCACTTTCCGCCATAGCCATAGTTTTTTCCCCTCCTATTTGTCCTTCGAATAGTCGCGAATCCGCGGCGGGATCAGGGAGACGTCCACTTCGTCATACGAAATCCGCGGCCCGTCCGGTGTCCATGTCGCTTTCGTCGTCTTCAGAAATTCCTCGTCGTTCCGGTTCGGAAAATCCGGTTTGTAATGCGCTCCCCGGCTTTCGTTCCGCAGGAGCGCGCCCAGCGTCATCGCCTCGGCGAGTTCCAGCATGTTCCACAGCTGACGCGTAAAAGCCGCACCGGCATTGTTCCAGCGGGACGCGTCGTTGATGTTGATTTTGCGGTATCGCTGCTTCAGTTCCTTGATTTTGCCGATGGTCGCTTCCAGCTTGTCGTTATAGCGCACGACCGTCATGTTGGCCGTCATCCATTCGCCCAGCTCTTTGTGAATCACGTAGGCGTTTTCCGTCCCATCCATGGCCAGCAAGCCTTCGTACTTGCTTTCCTGCGCTTTGCGATGGCTTTCAAATACGGACGGGCTGACATCCTCCGCCGATTTTTTCAGGCCGCGGATGTACTCGACCGCTTTCGGGCCGCTGACCATCCCGCCGTAAATGGCGGAGACCAGCGAATTAGCCCCCAGCCGATTGGCCCCGTGGTACTGGTATTCGCATTCGCCGGCCGCAAAAAGGCCGGCGATATTCGTCATTTGATTAAAATCCACCCACATTCCGCCCATCGAGTAATGAACCGCAGGGAAAATTTTCATCGGAATTTTGCGCGGGTCGTCGCCCATGAACTTTTCATAAATTTCAATGATGCCGCCGAGCTTCACGTCCAATTCTTTCGGGTCTTTATGGGACAAATCGAGATAAACCATGTTCTCGCCGTTAACGCCAAGCTTCATGTCGACGCAGACGTGGAAAATCTCGCGCGTAGCGATATCCCGCGGGACCAGGTTCCCGTAAGCCGGATATTTCTCCTCTAGGAAATACCACGGTTTGCCGTCTTTATATGTCCAGATCCGTCCGCCTTCCCCGCGGGCCGACTCCGACATTAGCCGCAGCTTATCGTCTCCGGGAATCGCCGTCGGATGAATTTGGATGAACTCGCCGTTGGCGTATTTCACACCTTGCTGGTACACCGCGCTGGCCGCGGTTCCCGTGTTGATGACCGAGTTCGTCGTTTTGCCGAAAATAATGCCCGGACCCCCGGTCGCCAAAATCACCGCATCCGCCGGAAAAGTCACGATCTCCATGGAGCGCAGGTTTTGAGCGCAGATGCCGCGGCAGGCTCCTTCATCGTCCAGTACGACGGATAGGAACTCCCAGTTTTCGTATTTCGTCACCAGCCCTGCCGCTTCATGCCGGCGTACCTGCTCGTCAAGCGCGTACAGCAGCTGCTGTCCGGTCGTCGCTCCCGCAAAGGCGGTCCGGTGGTGCTTCGTGCCCCCGAACCGGCGAAAATCGAGCAGTCCCTCCGGCGTGCGGTTGAACATGACGCCCATCCGGTCCATCAGATGGATAATGCCGGGCGCCGCTTCGCACATGGCTTTGACCGGAGGCTGGTTGGCCAGAAAATCTCCGCCGTAAACGGTGTCGTCAAAATGCTCCCACGGGGAGTCGCCCTCCCCTTTAGTATTCACGGCTCCGTTGATGCCGCCCTGCGCGCATACGGAGTGCGAGCGTTTCACCGGAACCAGCGAAAACAGCTGCACCGAAACTCCCGCCTCCGCCGCCTTGATCGTAGCCATCAGTCCGGCGAGCCCCCCGCCGACGACAATTAAGCTTTGTTTTGCCATCTCTATTTCAACTCCTAAAAGTTTTGTGAGCGATACGTCCGTGATTTGCTTCGTACAAAACTTGCTTCGTAATCCTCCGCTTCGTTTCGTGAGGGATACGTTCATGATTTGCTGCGCGCAAAACTTGCTTTACTACTCTCCCAGCTCGTTTTGTGCACATTGCTCAGTCGGGAAAACCTGCAAAAGTACAGTTATTTGCCCTTGCAGATCAAAACTCCCGGAAATAACTGCAAAACTGCAGGTTTTTCCGATCATTAGGCCCGTTTCTCTCTAAAATCGCAGAGAATAACTGCAGATTTGCAGTTTTTGATGCGTTCACGCATAAAATCGCCCTAAATAACTGCAGATCTGCAGTTATTCAGCTCAGGGTCGAGTGAAATTAAAGTCAGAACTCTTGCGTAACGTTCCATTATGGCTGGGCTATGTTCCAACTTTTTACAATACGCCCCGCTATAAGCCATGCCTATTTATTCATCAGCCTTTATCCGCCTTTATCTGCCTTTGCCCGTCTTCTTCAACCTTTGTCCGCCTTTGTCCTTCTTCTTCAACCTTCGGTCATTTCAGTCAGGCATTACGGTACCGCCACAGCCGAACTCTCAAACTGGCAACCGCTTACCCTATCAAAGCCTTCGCCGTTTGCAGCAAAACCGCGCCATCCGCCTGGAATTCCGCGCCGCGGAACGCCACCAGCGATACGACGAACATCACCGCCACTACCGCGAACAGGCTCATGCAGACGTAAGAGGAAACCCGCTGTGCCCGCGGTCCCACCGTGATTCCCCAGCTCACCATAAACGACCATAATCCGTTGGAGAAGTGGAACGCCGCCGCAATGACCCCGATTAAATAGAGCGTGAAAAATACCGGATTCATCACAATGTCGTGCATGACGCCGCCGAGCTCTTCATGAGTCACATTACCAAGCGCAACCTGCAATCGCGTCTCGACCAGGTGCCAGATCACGAAGACCAGAGCGATAACGCCGGTAATGCGCTGCAACAGATACCTCATGTTCCGTTCGGTCCGAAAGCGGCCGTTATTCGGCTTCGCCTGAAAAGCGATATAAAGACCGTAAACGCCATGATATAACAGCGGCAGCCAAATGCCGACAATCTCCAGCACCAGGACGAGCGGCAGGCCGTTCAGAAAAGCCACGCTATCCTTGAACCCCTGACTCCCGCCTTCCACGGCCGAAAAATTGGTAATCATGTGTTCCAGAAAGAAAAAACCTAGCGGAATCACACCCAGAAGCGAATGCAGTTTTCTGGAATAAAACCCTTTCATAAGTGCACGTACCCCTTTCCCGTTTCCATCTGTCTTTCGTCATTGGCAAATTTAATAATGATAGGCCGCCAGAAAGTATATGACAAAATCCACAGCATTGCGGCCGAAACACTTTGTTACAAAAGTAACATGTGAACATCTTGTGTCACTTTTTATGTTACTCCTTTTCAACTTATAATGGAATTGCTATATATTTATTAATAGTTATAACAATTTCGCATAAGGAAAACGCGCAAAACAGGAGCTTCACATTCCTATTCATCCTATGGAGGAACCTTGCATGTTAGAAGAACTGCTTGTATTCACTACCGTCGTTGAACAATCCAGTTTGAACAAAGCGTCCAAGCTGCTTAATTTGTCTCAGCCGGCTCTCTCGCGGAAAATCGCCAAATTGGAGGAGGAGTGGGGGGTAATTCTTTTTAACCGCAAAGGCAAACGGCTTGAGCTGACCCGCGTCGGTCAGGAAGCATACAACTACGCGCTTGATCAACGGCAGCGGCATCAAAACTTTCTGCAATCGGTTACCCGGCTCAAGGCGGCGGAGCGCAAAATTTTAACCGTCGGCGCCAGCTTGACCACGATACAGACTACGCTGCCGCCCCTCGTCACCGCGCTCATGCAAAAATTCCCCGATATCGAGCTAAAGCTCGTTACGGGGAAAACCCACGAAATCGTCTCTTATGTTCGCGACAAAAAGATAGATATCGGCGTCATCGCCTCCTCAATCAACGAATCGGGACTAAAATGCATTTCGCTGTTTCAGGACCATTTGGAGCTGGTCGTTCCCAAGGGACACGAACTGACGGTTGCGGCGAGCGCGGAAATGGAGGATCTGAACGGGCGCTCGATGATCATTTTTTCCAAGGGGACCTGGTACAGAAAGCTGATCGATGATCTGTTCGGCCGATACGGCATCATCCCCGATATCCGAATGGAGATCGATTCTTTCGAGGCGATCGTCAGACTGCTTCCCACCTGCAAAGCGGCCGCACTGCTGCCTAAATCCTATTTGCGGTCGCAATTGCTGCGGGACAACGGACTGGTCTCCGTAGCGATGAAAGAACTGGAGCAGACCCGGAGAGAAACTTGCCTGGTTTATGGCGATAAATCGGGGCTGAGCAGCGAAACGAAGGAATGGATCACCGACATCAAGGATAATCTTCTCAAGGAAATGGCTTTGTGAAGGGCATGAGAAGGATAAAAAAAGAAGCTGCAGCGCCAGCCGTTAAGGCTTCTCTGCAGCTTCCTTCACCTCGAGTCCCAGCTTTCGGGCAGCCCAGCCGGTGGTGCTCGCCTGGACGATAATGGTGAGCACGATGGCCATAAACGTCACGGCCGAAATCACCTCGGCATGCGCGATGCCCATCCCGGCGATCATGCCCGACAACGCCGCCGGAATAACGCCGGTTTCCCGAACCCAGGACATAAACAGCATCTCCCGCCAGGACCACTTGACCTTGCGATCCGGCAGAGCGCATAGCAGCACGGTCAAAGGACGCGCCACGAACATCAACAGCAGGATTGCCGCCAGGCTTGGCCAGAAGTAATGGCCCAGCGTCGAAAAATTCACCTGACTGCCCAGCAGAACGAAAATCAGCATCCGCATCATGACCGTTGTGTTCTCCGCAAAGGATCCGATCTCGATTTCCTTATGCTCGAGCGACAAGCCGAACGTATCCGCGTTACCCCAAATGATCCCGGCCACAAAGGTGGCCATAAAGCCGCTGACATGCAGCAAATCCCCGATAAGATACGATGCCAGCGCGCACACGATCATGACGATGGTCGAATACTCTTTTAAAAATCCGTGGCGGGCATGTCCGGCTAAAAAGGTGAGCAGACCCGAAATGACAATCCCCGTTAAAATGCCCCCAAAAGCCGTAACCAAGAAATCCGACGACATGTCGCCGAAGTTCAAAGTCCCGCCGCCGGATACGACAGCAAGGAGCGAAAACGTCAAAATGGAACCCGTCGCGTCGTTGAACGCCGATTCGCTTTCTACCGTTTCCCGAACCCGCTCTTTGATCTTCACCTGTTTAAATACCGGAATGATCGAGGCCGGATCGGTCGATGCAATCACCGCCGCCGCCAAAAAGGCGAAAATCCAATCCACGTTAAAGAGATAATGAATTCCCGTCCCCACAACGGCCGTTGTGATCAAGACCCCCGGCACGCTGAGCATCGACAACGTGATCCAGACCTTGCGCAGCCCGCTGAGCTTCAAGTTCCTCCCGCCGTCAAACAAAATTAGCGCCGAGCCCACCGTAAGGATCAGCTGATTAACCACCGATCCGCTGGATTCATGGAGCAGGCGAAGGCCGGGACCCAACAGCATCCCGACGGCGATAAACACGGCAACGTCCGGCAGTCTCAGCCAAGCGGCGAGCCTTCCGGCAAGCATGCCGACACTTAAGACGAACAGCACTAAAATAAGAAAATGATGTATCGATTCGGTCACAGCCGATTCCACATGAGTCACACTCCAACTGTCGAAGCCACATGTATGGCCTTTTATTGATTAATTACCGTTTCAAATTGCTCGATATTTTTCTTGGAGCCGATGATAACCATAATATCGCCTTGGCTAAGCTGGTCCATGGCGGTCGGAGCTACGATAATCCCGCTTTCGCGATGGATTGCCACAATGCTGCACCCGAAACGGGCTCTCGGATTGAGATCGCCGACGATTTTGCCGTTTAGGCATTCAGGAACATTCATCTCTACGATGCTGTATTCCTTGGACAATTCGATGTAATCCAGCAGGTTTGGCGTTACGAGCTGATGGGCCACGCGAATCCCCATGTCCCTCTCCGGGTAAATGACTCGATCCACGCCCAGCTTCTCCAGCGCCCGCCCGTGCAGAACGGAGATCGCCTTGGCGACGACGGTTTTCATACCAAGCTCCTTCAGCAAAATGGCCGACAGAATATTTAGCTGAATGTCGCTGCCGATCGCCACGATGCCGCAGTCAAAATTGCGCACGCCCAGCGATTTCAACACCTCTTCATCGGTGGGGTCAGCCACGACCGCATGGGTGAGTTGATCGCCCAAAGCCTCCACGATTTCCTCATTCCGGTCAATGCCGAGCACCTCGTAACCAAGATCCATCAGCTCCAGAGCCAGACTTGATCCAAAGCGTCCCAGCCCGATCACCACAAACTGCTGTGTTTTCATTGTAGATTAATCCCCTTATCCTATGATCATTTTGCCTTCCGGATGGCGATATAATTCTTTACCTTTTTTCGGACCGAGCGCGTATGCCAGCGTAAGAGGTCCCAGCCGTCCGGCGAACATGGTGAAGCTGATGATGATTTTGCCGATTAAAGTCAGCTTGCCGGTCAATCCCATGGTCAAACCAACCGTACCGAAGGCGGACGTTGTCTCAAACAGAATGCTGAGGAAGCTGGCATCCTCCGTCGTCGACAAGATCATGGCCACGGCAATAACCAGAAACAAGGCCAACATCGCCAGCGTAACCGCTTTGAAAATCCGTTCCTGGGCCAGACGATAACGGAACAACACCAAGTCCGAGCGCCCGCGGATCATGGAAATCACCGCGCCGACCAGAATCGTAAACGTCGTCGTTTTGATCCCGCCCCCGGTGGAGCCCGGCGACGCCCCGATAAACATCAGGATGATCATAAAAAACTGGGTGGCCTGACGCAAAGCGCCGATGTCCAGTGTGTTGGCTCCCGCCGTTCTGGGCGTTACCGATTGGAAGAACGAGCTCCAGATCTTCGCGCTCCAGTTTAACGGCTCCAGTGTTCTGGAATTCGTGAATTCGAATATAAAAATAACGAGCGCCCCGACAACTATCAGTGCGGACGTCATGGACAACACGACTTTGGAATGCAATGACAGCCTGCGGTGGCGCCGAAATTCAATGAGATCGGACAAGACGATGAACCCGATCCCCCCGGAGACGATCAAAAACATGGCTACAAAATTCGTGACCGGGTCGCCGACATATTGCGTCAGGCTGCGGTATTCGCCAAACAGGTCAAATCCGGCATTGTTAAACATCGAGACGGCGTGAAAGACTCCGAAATAGACCGCCCGGCCAAACGGCATGTCAAAAGCCCAGCGCAGCGCGAAAGTCACGGCCGCACAAGCCTCGATGACGAGCGAATACATCAACACCTTGCGGATCAGCCGAACGATGCCCTCCATCGAATTCTGGTTCATCGCCTCCTGCAGCAGCAGACGGTCCTTCAGCGATATTTTCCGCTTAAATACGAGAGAAAATAACGTTGCCATGGTCATGAATCCCAACCCGCCGACCTGAATCAGCAGCATGATCACGACTTGCCCGAATGTGGAAAAATACGTTCCCGTGTCCCGAACGACCAGACCGGTTACGCAGGTTGCCGAGGTTGCCGTAAACAAAGCATCGATAAAAGGCGTCGTCTCTCCCCGTGTACTTGAGATCGGCAGCATCAGCAGCAGCGCGCCCAGAAGAATAATCAGGGCAAAACCCAGCACAAGAATCTGGGGCGGAGAAAACTTGAACCATTTGGATAGCAACCTATTCACCTCATCGCTTAATTAGGAAAAACAAAAGAAAAAAGCACTGGAAATCCAATGCCTTTCGGGTTTGGCTCCTGTTGCAAAGGCCTACGAGGTTAGCTGACGGATTCGGACATGCACAGTTGCCCTATTCGCTCTCTTACCCGGCATTCCTGCCGGCTCCAAGCGAAATTCACCCCGGAAAATTCGGTTCCCCCGTTTTCAAATGAAATTCGGCCGTATTTTATTTTCATCGAGTTACATTTCATTTTTATCAAATGGATTATAATCCATAATCCAACCTATCACAATGGCTCTTTTCGATGAAATAGCCTTGAAAATCGTGAAAACCAAGAACTCATAGCTTATGATCTCGCTAAATCTAACACATTGGGGAACTTATCTTCGATTATTGGAGGTTTTCATTTATATTTTCATCACCGTCTCTGGCGCGCGGGGTACGCCCTATGATATCTTTACTGTGACGCGATTGCAGTAAAATAATCCCTTTTACAAAAATTTTAAAGGAGCTTAACCATGAACTTGATATCGCAAACCTCTGGGAGGAAAATCAAGCCCAAAACGCTTTGGCTGATGGCCGCGCTCGGATTTATCGTTTTTATCCTTGTTCAGGTTCTCCCGACCGACGCGTCGGAAACGCTGCAAATGGAGCAGCAGGAGAAAACGATTTCCAAACAGCAGGCAGCAAGCGCTGCCGAAGATTTCGCCGCATCCCAGCTTCAATTGGAAGGAGAACTTAAGCCTGCTCTCGTTACATATGAAACGCAATCGGATTTATACGGTTATTTGGCCAAAGAAGATCTGCTCGGCCCGTTTCTGAAATCCTATGACAAGAACTTTCCTTATGACGTCTTTCGCGTTCGTTTCAATAACCCGAATGAAGTGTTGTCCGCATTAACCGTAGACGTCCACATGACGACCGGAAAAGTGGTCAGCTTCGAAGAAATCACGACCGCCAGCAATAAAAATAAGCAGGATATGCTAAGCAATGGTTCGGAAACCGTCGACAGCCTGCGCTCCTGGGAAGGCGATTTGACGCTGGAGCAGAAAGAAAAATTAGCCCAGCCTTACTTGACGTATTTCGGGTTTAACAAAAGCGGGATTCAACCAGCAGCCAATGAGAGCGAAGTCGGCTTGTTGTACCAAATCCCGGATTTCAAGGTCGGGCAATCCAAAGCCCAAATCAAATTCAGCTTCGAATACGGCCAGGTTTCTTCGATGGAAGCTTCCTTCAGCGTTCCGAAATCACATACCGATTACGTGGCTCATCAGACCACGATTGCCAACTGGCTGACGTTTGGCGGTTATGCCCTGTTCACGTTTGTTCTGGGCATTTTGGCCATCGTCTACAGCGGATTGACACGGGTGCACACGTCTTTTAAAAGAGGGATTTTCCTGGCTTCCGTCTACTTTGTTCTTTCGACCGCCAGTACGATCAACATGCTGCCCGTTTTCCAAAAAGAGAGCATGTCTTCCGCCGTGCTGCTTATCGGATTCATTATCCAGGGATTAGTTACCCTGATCCTTGCCGCCTCCGTTTATTTCTCCTTGGTTGGGGGAGACGGATTGTGGCGCAAACAAGGAATCGCCCTGTGGCCGCGCGCCAAGGAGTCCGGATATGGACGGCATGTTTTGGGCGCGGTGTCCGACGCCTATGCCTGGGCCCTGATATTGCTGGGCGCACAGTCCGTCATCTTTTTTGTACTGGAACGAACGCTTCACACCTGGTCGACGACCGACGCCACACAGTCCCCATACAATATGATTTACCCAATTTTCATGCCTCTGCTTGCTTGGGTAGCCGGGATTGGGGAAGAAGCCGTATACCGGCTGTTCGGCATCCCGATGTTGAAGAAAATATTCCGCAGCACATTTGTCGCCAGCGTGATCACAACGATGATCTGGGCGTTCGGCCATACGCTGTATCCGATTTACCCTGTCACTTCCCGTCCGATCGAGCTGCTGTTCATCGGTCTGCTGTTCAGCTTCATCTTTTTGCGGTACGGCTTCGTGACGGTCATGTTCTCGCATACGATTTTCGATACGATTCTGATGTCTTTAAGCATCATTTTCATGGGCGGCGCCCTGAATTTCACGGCAGGCGTGTTTTATATCGTTCTTCCCGCCATCGTCGCTTACGTCGTCTACCGGTTTAATCCGCCGGGGAAAGAACGAAAGCCGCTGCCGTTCGACAAAAAAGAGGAGCCGTTGTTTACGACTCCTCATCCCGAAGGGCATTTATAATTTCATTCGCCAGTTTATCACCAATGGAAAGAGGCCGGAAGTCTTCGACGGAGGCCTCTTTAATTTTTTTCAGCGAGCCAAAATGCTTGAGCAGCGCTTTACGGCGTTTTTCCCCGATTCCGGGGATCGCGTCGAGCCGCGAGGTCACCATTGATTTGCCGCGCTGTTCGCGGTGGAACGAGATGGCGAAGCGGTGCACTTCGTCCTGAATGCGCTGCAGCAGGTAAAATTCCTGGCTGTCGCGCGGCAGGTGAATCGGCTCCGGCGGATCATAAGCCATCAACTGAGCCGTCTTATGTTTCGCGTCCTTAACAAGGCCGCAGACGGGAATGTACAGCCCCAGCTCGTTCTCGAGAATTTCGGTCGCCGCAGAAATTTGCCCCTTGCCGCCGTCCACAACGATCAGATCCGGCATCGGCAAATTCTCCTTCAGCACCCGTTCGTATCTGCGGCGGATCACCTCGCGCATCGTTTCGTAATCGTCCGGGCCCTGTACGGTCCGGACTTTATATTTGCGGTATTCCTTCTTGGCCGGCTTGCCGTCGATGAATACCACCATCGCCGAAACGGGGTTCGTCCCCTGGATATTGGAGTTGTCGAACGCTTCGATGCGCGACACCGACGTAAGTCCGATTGATCGGCCGAGGTTCTCCGCGGCCTTCGATGTCCGTTCCTCATCGCGTTCGATGAGGCGGAATTTCTCGTCCAGCGACACGCGCGCGTTGTCGACGGCCATCGTTATCATCTGCCGCTTCAGTCCACGCTGCGGCACCAACACCTTCACGCCGAGCCACTGCTGCAGCGCGTCCGCGCCGGAATCCGGCCCCAGCAGCTCGCCTTCGGGAGCGGCCGAAGGGCTTGCCTCGGCCTCGGCCGCTTTGCCGGAAGACGGCTGGACTTGCTCGCCGGCCTCATCCGAAACCGGCTGCTCCGGCAGGGCCGCCGAAACCTCGTCCGCCGCCTCCATTGCCGGGAGAAGAATTTCCTGCGGCAGCGCCGGATTATCGCTGTAATATTGGGCCACGAATGACAGAAAATCTCCGTATGCCTCCCCGTAGAACGGAAACGACGAGGCGTGGCGTTCAATCATTTTGCCCTGGCGCATATACAATATCTGCACGCACATCCAGCCTTTATCCACCGCAAACCCGAAGACATCGCGATTCTTGGCGTCGGCCAGCGTGATCTTCTGCTTCTGCATCAGCGCGTCGATGTTGATGATCTGATCCCGCAGCTCCTTGGCGCGCTCAAAGTACAGGTCCTCGGCGGCCTCCTGCATTTTTCGCTGCAGATCTTTTTTAATTTCCTCGTGCCCGCCGCTTAGGAAAGAGGTGATTTCCTGTGTCATCTGATCATAAGAGGCTTGCGGCACCTCCTGTACGCACGGAGCCAGGCATTGGCCCATGTGATAATACAGGCAGACCTCCTTCGGCATCACATTGCATTTGCGCAGCGGGTACATCCGGTCAAGCAGCTTCTTGGTCTGCTGAGCGGCATACGCATTCGGATAAGGGCCGAAATATTTCGCCTTGTCCTTAAGAACCCGGCGCGTAACCTCCAGCCTCGGATGAGGCTCGTTCGTAATTTTGATATAAGGGTATGTCTTGTCATCCTTTAGCAGCACATTAAAGCGCGGATGATGCAGCTTGATCAGATTGCACTCCAAAATGAGCGCTTCCATGTTGCTGCCGGTTACGATATATTCAAAATCGCGGATTTCGGAGACCAGCCGCTGCGTTTTGCCGTTGTGGCTCCCCGTAAAATAAGAACGGACCCGGTTTTTAAGCACCTTGGCCTTGCCGACGTAAATAATGATGCCGTCCTTGTTTTTCATCAGGTAACAACCCGGCAAATCGGGCAGCAGCGCCAGTTTGTGCCTGATGGCCTCCAGCGCTTTCTCCTGCTCCTGAATTTCGTTCAGAAAAGAATCCATGCTCCTAAACCTCCTCACGCATGGAACTGCTGACTTCAGGCGGACTCCATAGAAAACGCCCCCGGATAACCCGGAGGCGTGATCCTAGGCATATACTGCTGCCGCCTTATCCAACCTTATTGATGTTTGGAAATCAGGTTTTTCAAAGCATCCTTGGAGTTCAAACCGACGATTTTGTCAACCGGTTGGCCGTCCTTGAACAGGATCAGTGTAGGGATACTCATAACTCCGAAACGGGAAGCCGTTTCCGGATTATCATCAACGTTAAGCTTGGCAATTTTGATCGCATCGCCTAAATCGGAAGACAGTTCCTCCAAAATCGGGGCGATCATTTTGCAGGGGCCGCACCAAGGAGCCCAGAAATCAACAAGAACCGGACCTTGCCCTTCAATTTCGGTATTGAAAGACTGATCGGATACACTAACGATGGCCACGAAAATTCCTCCTTATGTGTCTGCCCGAAACATGCATCCGCAAGCTCGAGACAGCTTTTGTTAGAATGATAATGAATCGGCAAAACTTATGAAAAAAGCTGCCGAAACAATTATACCACAAATTTTTAGCAAATGGGAATCCACGGCAGCGAGCCTGCTTTACAAATTTCAGCGTCCCTGGTTATACTAAGAGTAACCTAAAACCGAATTGTCTATGATGAATTTCACGAAAATGAACATTATTTTAGCTAGGAGGCCGCCGACATGGATGCAAATCCGCAAGCTAACGACCCGCGCCAGCATATTAACGAAGAGCCGCGCAATGACTTGTTCGATTTGATGAACGGATTTTTCGGCATGCTGACGCTGATGGCCGTTATTTTTTTCGGCATGGTCATCATCAAGTTTATCGGCAGCTAGCCGCCGCGCATAAGCCGCAAAAGCCGGACCTTCTCAATGAAGGGCCGGCTTTTTTTTCATTACCGCTTCAACTCGTTTTTCCGATGATTCATCCCGCTCACCTGCACCACATCCACAAAAGGAGCGATGCGGTCCATCAGCCGTTGGCCCTTGTAAGCTTCTTCCCCGTCTTTGCTTGTGAAGCTTAAATGCCGCTCCAAACCATCCAAATCGTAATTCGAAGTATAAAAAGTAGGCCGCCGGTTCATCCGGTAATTTAAAATGGAGCCGAGAATGTGGTCCCGAACCCAAGGATTCAGGTTTTCGGCGCCGATATCGTCAAAAATGAGAATGTCGGCTTGCTTCATCGTTTCGAGCATGTCCTTCAGCTTCTGATTGTCCTGCATCATAAACTTGACCTCTTCCACGAACTCCGGCATGTATACGATAACTCCGGTATGGCCGGACTTCGCAAGTTCATACAGCAGGTAGGACGACAAAAACGTTTTGCCCGTCCCGAAATGTCCGACGAGATACAACCCTTTATTCGGCAGCCCATGCTCTCTGGCATCATCAATATATTCAAATATCCGGTTTACCGCCGGCGAACGCTTGATATCCTTGGACAAAATCTCCATGGCATCGTACCCTTCGCTTAAGGCCCGTTCATCGACGTAGAAGCTGCTTACCCGTTTCTTGACTTCGGTTTCATGTTGATATACAAGTTGCTTCTCGCAGGGTACCTTTCTTTCATATAACTGAGGCCCCGAAGTGACGTTCTCTACCGTCAGCTTGGTGTAATGCCCCGGAAAATCATTGGGGCAACGGTCCAGCCCCGGGCACGCCGCACAGTTCCTGCTGTCTTTAACGTATTGGTACAGTTTGCCCAAATGCATCGTAAGCTGATTTTGATCCAGTTCCGGATGATGCGCCAGCAGATCCTTTACCGCCGGATTACTGAGCAATTCACGAGTAATTTGCTCGGACCGGGCCTTAAACTGCGGATTGCTGATCTGGGACAGCAGTTCTCCCAACGATTCCATATAAGTTATCCTCCGCTAAAAACGTTAATTTTCTTTGTTTTGGCCGTTTTTCATACGTTCGGCCATCTTCAAAAACTCGGCGTATTCCTCTTCCGACACGGTTTGGTCTTGCAGAGAATTACTTTGGACAATCGGAATTTGCGGCTTGGCGTTTGCATTTCTGGAATAGTTTTTCCCTCTGCCTCTGGTGCCGGCCTGAGGCGTTTCGGAAGGGCTCGTCCGCTTCACCCTCGCCTGATCTCTAATATATTGAACCGCCTTTTCGTAAGTATTGATCTGCTTCAACAGCATATTGGCCGCGATCGCGTCGACGAAATTACGGTTGATCCGCTGTTCTCCGCCGGATATCAATAGCTCCATCAAGTAGTGAATCAGCACGTTGATGACTTCGCCGGGCAGTTTGTAGTTCAAATCGATTTTCTCGAAGATGTCCAACAGGTTATCCGGGACCGCCCCCGGGAAAAACGTCTTCAGCAGCCGCGTATACGGCTCGTTCCGCAACATCATGTTGTATTGATGTACGTCGCATTTGCTTAAGAACTGTTTCGGCACGTCAACGTAAAATTCCATCTGCACCGCTACTTCTTCCTGAAGGCTAGCGGGACGGGACGCCGCTCCCGTCTCTCCGGAGCGGAGCGACACGACTTTGTTGTACGCCACTTCGCGTTCCTCTTTCCGGCGCTTACCCTGACGAAATTGCAAATTCGCCTTGTGCTGGAGCTCGTCGAGCAGCAGTCCGCCGTTCGGATCAAACACACCGTCCTCGTCGAGCAGACGGCATAAATCCTGCACATTCAAATCGTATTTGCGAGCAACGTAATTTGCGACCCCCATGCCCTCGGGATCGAACCGGAGCGCCTCAACGTAGGCGCGATTCCGGGATTCCCGCGGAAATCTCAGGATGATATCCGAATAATTAAACGCGTCATCTTCCGCAGCGGCGCGCGCGCCGGGCTGTCTGGCAATCGCCGTTTCGGCAATAGCCTGCTCCAGCTCATAATCTATGGAATGGGTGTTGAGTTCAAAAATATCGTAAAAAGGAGTCGAAATGTTCTCCTTATTATAGGTTGATCCGGCCCACGCTTCCGGTTCTTTGCTGAACAATTGCTCCCGCAGCGAGAGCACGGCAAATTTGCCGATTTTGTCCCGGAGCAGCAGCGTCAAATGCTGGGTTCGGAAAAACTCGGCCGGCGCAAGCGGCGCCTGCAGCTCGTATTCGTACATATAATCATCGCTGTCGGGCACGTAAAGACGGCTGGTTTGCAGCAACCCCACCGCTTCCAGCTTGGAGGCCAGCTCGATCAACAGCTTTCTTCCCTTTTCGCTGGGCTCCACGCCCAAAGTCATAAACAGCTTACGCTGCTGCTCGACCGCTGAATACCCTACTTGCTCCAGCGGAACTTGCTCCGATAATAGGCGATACAAGGCAACGGCAAACGCGCCGACCATCGGCTGATAGACCAGCCCAAGCATCCTGCCGTCCACGGGGCTGAGGCAAAAGTCACGGTACACGCAGTAACGGTGGTTTTCGGTATAATGCAGCAGGTTGTTAATACGCATGGCTTCAGGAGCTCCTTCCCTTCACGGACATGTAGACTTTCTCTATTTTATCATAAAAGACTTCGTCCTGAATCGATGATAGTTTACAAAAAACGCTGATTTTCTCCTTCGGTTTAACCGGCATTTCGATTATCTTCGATTTTCGCGGCCGCTCCACACAGAAAAAAACGAAGGATCTCCCGGTGAACCGGTCAATCTTCGTCTTTATTTCTTCCTAATAAAAAACCGGGGAGGATCCCTCTAAAACATTCTGTAGCCGCTGCTGCGAAGCTTCGCAATGGTCCAGCCGCTCAACATAGCGCCCACCAGCCCGGCAACGGCTGTCAAATAATCGACGAGCCGGAAGGAGGCCAAATAGGCTCCGAAGCTTTTATCGTGATCCCAAAGCGAATAAACGACAATCGGAATGAGTATAAGAACAAAAACGTACGCGGGAAACCAGGTTGTTTTCATGAGCATATTGAGGATAAACCCGATGCCGAACATCATGACAAAAAACAAAACTATCAGCACCAATACGATAAGCCAGCCCATCTCTTCCCCACCCTTCCGAAATACGCAAACAAAAATAGCCCGTACTATGAATTAAGTCACACCGACTCAAGCTAGTAGTAAGTTTACTAGAAAATTTGTCACGAGGCAATGAACTTTCTGTAAAAAGATGGTGAACCGATTTGCCCCATTCACTCACCTTGCGATACAATAAGAGATGTGCAATTTAACTTGATGATACCAATTAGGAATCTAGGAGTGATTATAAATGAACGAAGCTGCACTAACCTTGGAAGGATGGTACGCGCTTCATGATTTTCGTTCGATGGACTGGAAGGCTTGGAAAGAAGCCGATGACGAGGAGCGCGCCGGAGCTCTTGAAGAGCTGCACACCTTCCTTGAGGAATGGGGCTTAATGGAGCAATCCAAGACAGGCAGTACGGCCTTATATTCCGTTGTGGGTCAAAAAGCCGATTTTGTCTTTATGCACCTGCGGGAATCGCTGGAGGAACTGAACGCCCTGGAAACGGCTTTTAATAAAACAACCTTTGCGGAATATACCGTTAAATCTTATTCTTATGTCAGCGTCGTGGAACTGAGCAATTATACTTCGTCTCCGGACAGCGACCCCAAGGCGAATCCTGAAGTGCTGGCCCGCCTGCAGCCGATTCTGCCGCAGTCCAAGTACATCTGCTTCTATCCGATGAACAAAAAACGCGACCTAAGCGACAACTGGTACATGCTGTCCATGGAAGACCGCCGCGCGATGATGCGCAGTCACGGGCTGATCGGCCGCAGCTATGCAGGCAAAGTGAAGCAGATCATTACGGGCTCCGTCGGTCTGGACGACTGGGAATGGGGCGTTACCTTGTTCTCGGATGATGCGCTGCAATTCAAGAAGCTCGTTTACGAAATGCGGTTTGACGAAGTCAGCGCCCGCTTCGGTGAATTCGGTTCCTTCTACGTGGGTCATCTGCTTGACGCGTCCTCGCTGGATGACATGCTGAAAATGTAACAAAAGAATAACGACCTCGGGCCGCTCTTGTCCGCCACTTGCCTAAACAATAAAGTATATAAGTTGAACTGAAGATTGGATACGTATAATGGCTGTCGTGTGAAATGTTCTTTCGATCGCTGTTGTGACCGGATTTCTTTGATTTGTTAAATTCAAATGAAGTAGAAACCCGGTCACAAAGGCGAACGCTTCGCTTCTGCCAGAACATTTCACCCTTTTGCCAAGTTACTTTTCATTAGTTCAACTTATATAGAAGGTTGGCAAGCGGCTCCCAAATGCGAACAGGCTCCCTCCGGTTCGTTATTCTTTTTTCTTGATATTGAAAGTTAAAGAGCGCGAGTATTGGGAGGCCCCGGTACTCGCGCTCTATTTTTATGTGCCTATTCGTCGTCCTCGGACATCCTCCCCAGCGATTCCAAAAACTCGGCCGTCGCCCGGTCGCGGTCCCGGCTTTTCTCTTTCAGCCTTTCGATCGCGGGCAAAATCAGAATATCCACTTCCTTCTGGATCGTGTAGGCATAATCGTACTGCTGCTGCGATTCCAGAAAAGAGCCCACTTCCATCAGCGCATTATAGCGGTCCAACTCCTCGCGGGTCAACAATCCCCGAACCTGAACGCTGCAATGGCGCATCTTAGAAAAATCTTCCTTTACGGAGAACCAGCGGAATGCCTCCGATGATAAACAGGTAGCGCATATCTACAAGCTTCTTGAGTTGAGCCGCGACCCATCCTTTATATTTCTTGCCGAAGGCCGTGGCCACAGCTTGACCTTTACCTAGGGATGCAACCGTACCTTTATTGCTGAAAGCAAACTTTTTCAGCTCTTTCCCGCGAATAGAGGCAACCACATTTTGGGCGCACACCACGCCTTGCTGCATGGCAATTTGTGCCGTTGGCGGATATGGCCGGCCTTCCGGGTTGAACATCAAAGAGTTGTCTCCGATAATAAACACGTTGTCGTGATTCGGCGCGCGGAGGTAATCGTCGATCTTTACGCGGCCCCGGGTCGTTTCGAAGCCGGCAGCGTCGACAAGCCGGTTTCCGCGGATGCCGCCGGTCCAAATAACGGTAGCCGCTTTGATCTCTTCGCCCGTAGCGAGCATGACCCCATCCGGCGTGCATTCTTTAATGGCAACGCCGATTTTGAACTGCACGCCCTTCTTGCGCAGCACGTTCATCGCGTACTCGACAAGCTCGGGATCGAAGCCGGGCAGCGCCGTTGGCGCAGCTTCTATATTATATACGTTGACGAAATTAGGATCGACGTCGTATTCTTTGCATAATTTCGGGATACGGTCGGCTAGCTCCGCAATAAATTCAATGCCGCTGAAGCCGGCGCCGCCAACCACGAAGTTAAGACGGTCCATGCGGCTCTCATCGGCTTTGTAAAGGGCGAATTGATATTCGATATGCTGGCGGATCATACGGACCGAGTTGATGCTGCGAATCGTCATCGCATATTCGGAAAGTCCGGGAATGCCGAAGGATTCCGGTTCTCCGCCTAGTGCGATAATTAGATAGTCGTACGACAAGGTTCCGTCCTGAAGCACAACCTTTCTATCCGCTAGCCGGATTTCCTGAACATTGGATTTCACGAGATCGATTTTGAATTCATCTATTAATTTGGAAATGGCAACGCGTGTATGGTCAATGGAGTCCGTTCCGGCCGCAGGCATATGTAGATGTGTCGTGAAGTAGTGATATTCATGGCGGTTAACGAGCGTTACGTCCGCCTCATTGTAGTTCAATTCTTTTTGCAAGCGCTGGGCGGTCAGGATTCCGCCATACCCCGCTCCAAGAATGACGATTTTGGGTATGGTACTCATCTGATTCTGTTCTCCTTCCGGTTTTAACACTCTATATTTGTTATTAAAACCAAACACTGCAATGTGAAAATTAACACATAAAAATTCAGCCTTTGGTAGCAATCCAGACGAACTGGGGATGTATCTGAGACATTTATCACAAGTATTTTAAACCTTAATTATAGTATTATCAAAATTCCTGGACAGTATATGCATAAATGTACTTTTTTCGTCACAAAAGAATACATACATTTGAATAATATCGGCTTTTCTATAAAAGATCAAGTCTTATTTTACCTGAAATCATGGGCTTTTCACGTTCTTTTGAGAAGGTTTTTCGACAATAAAATGACGTCTATTTGCAAGTGCGGGCCGGACGATTATAATAAAGTAGAATTGACATTATAAAGATTCAAGCTGCAATATGAATCAGATACTTTCTGGAGGTGCTTGGCCAGTGTCATCCCAAGAATTGCACGACGATTTTACCGATCTTCTTATTATTGGAGGCGGTCCGGCAGGGATGTTTGCCGCGTTTTACGGCGGAATGAGAAAAGCTTCCGTTAAACTGATCGAAAATATGCCTCAGCTTGGTGGACAGGTTGCCGCCCTTTATCCTGAGAAAAATATTTACGATATAGCCGGCTTTCCCAAAATCACCGGTCAAGAACTGGTGGACAACTTGAAAGAACAGTTAAAGATGTTCGATCCGGATATTCGCCTGGAAGAAAAGGTGCTGCAGATCGAGAAAAAAGACGAGCGGAATTTCCAAGTCACCACCGACAAAGGAGTGCATCACGCACGCGCTTTGATCGTGACCGCAGGCGTAGGCGCCTTTGAACCGCGCCGCCTTGAGCTTGAGAACGCCGAACGCTTCGAGAAAACGAATCTGCACTACTTTGTGAGCGATTTGAACCGGTTCCGCGGCCGCAAGGTGCTGATCAGCGGCGGCGGCGATTCCGCCGTGGACTGGGCGCTTATGCTTGAGCCCATCGCCGAGCAAGTCACGCTGATCCACCGCCGCGATAAATTCCGCGCACATGAACACAGCGTGGAGAACCTGATGGCTTCCCGCGTTCAAGTCATTACGCCTTCCGAAATCTCCGAGTTCCATGGCGACGAACGGATCGAACGCGTGACACTTGCTCATGTGAAGACTCAGGAAACTCAGGAAATCGAAGTGGATGATGTGATCGTCAGCTTTGGTTTTGTCTCTTCGCTGGGACCTATCGCCGAGTGGGGACTGAACATCGACTCCAACGCGATCGTGGTCGACTCGCGTATGGAGAGCTCGATTCCAGGCATTTTCGCGGCAGGGGATATCGCAACTTATCCGGGGAAACTCGATTTGATCGCGGTTGGATTCGGCGAAGCTCCTACCGCCGTGAACAACGCCAAAGTTTATATCGATCCGGAAGCGAAGCTGTCTCCGGGACATAGCAGCAATCTTAAGCTGTAAAACTACATGAGATCAAACATAAAAGGGTATCTTAACTTTACGGAAGAAATTGCCGTAAAGGAGAGATACCCTTTGTCTACCATTTGTCCGTTATGCAATGGATTAGCTTCGTTAACGGCCACCTGCCCCGATTGTGGATACCTCCTCGAGGATGAGGGAAAAAAAGAAGATTACGCCGGTCCATACAGCCCCTACGGTTCTGCTGATCAGTATACTTCGGCGATCTCCACACGGTTTCAAGATGGCTGCGAGCATGTCGTTCAATGCCCGCACTGTCATGAAGCTTATATTTATCATGTCAACGCCTGGAAAGCGCCTTGATTAACATGTGGATAACTTCAATTGAATGAATCGCTGAGAACCTGCTTGTCCTAAATTAATGCACAATGGACGGCACATCGATGATCAAATCGCGTTTTCGGATCTCTGCCAACAGCAGTGCGATAAATTCCCGTTCAAGCTGCAATTCTGTAGCCATCTGATAGGATTCAAGCAGCATTTCATCCGTTAACATCGCCATTGGTGTAGCACATCCTTTCTATATTTTTCCTAATCATACCAAGAAAAGTAGGGCAGAACAAGCGTTCTTGTTATCCACAAACGCCTGTGGAAATCCTGTGAATAACATGTGTGCAAAACGCCAAAACCGTTGTGGATCATATTGGGATAATGTGGACAAAAGTTATTCACAGGACATCTTCACCCATTTTCATCCAAAAATTTTTTTTGAATTTTCAAAAAAATTACATTTTTTAACCCCATGCTTTACGTTTCGACAGCTTCTCATTGCGGACGGGTGTTCACCTCGAATATCCAGATCTTCCCGCTGCGATCGATACCATAATCAAAACCCAGTTCGCCGATTCCCGGAAAAGAAGTCTCCATGATTGTGATGCATGTGTCCGTCAAAGAACGCATCTCTTGTCGTTTGGTTTTTACCGCCTTACGGCCCAGTGAACGGCTTAACCCCTCGCGTGAGCTGAGCAGGGTTCCGCCCTTGCATAAATTCGTTACGAACAACCCCGGCCGGGCCAAGCGCCCGACCATCGAGCGATATATCCAGGCTTCGTTTTCTTTGGCGACTTTGACCCGGTAGTCGATGGGCCGCCCGGCGATGTGAGCCAAACGAATCCCCTGTTGAATGATATATTGGCGACCGACCTTCGCCCGGTTTAACGACCTAAACATCGCCTCGAAGCTGGCAAACGATCTTCGTTTGGATAAATATTCGAAGGAATATATTCTGCCCGTGTAGGTCACCTTGATGACACCATATCCGCCGCCGCCCCGAATAGGTTTGATGACCACCATACCGAACTGATGTACCATTCGTTTTAACTCTTCCGAGCTGAACATTCGGGTTTGCGGTACGTGGGCGGCCACTTCCGCGTTGCTAAGCAGCGCTTCGGTTTTCAGCCACTTATTAGCCAGTTGTCTCCCCGCCATGACACCATCCCCTTTCTCCTCCATACGTTATACATACTCAAAAAGAGGCTTCCGCTCTTGGATGATTGTCCAAGGCCTTCGCCCCTTTTCCCTGCAGGTATGGAATAAATGCCTGAAACCAATTCTTTTTAGTACGTATTACTAATTATAAGGATTTGCTAGTTAACAGACTGGAGGGTTTTCTCGTTCATGGGAAGTGTGTCAATGTGGAATGACCGGCTCAAAAAGTACTTTCTCAACAATCGATTTGTCATATTCTTGCTCATCCTGCTGCTCATCGGCCTGAATATTTTCGTCTTCGCCAAAATCTCGTTCGTGTTCACGCCGATCACGGTCTTGCTCGAAACCGTGCTGCTTCCGCTGTTGCTGACCGGAGCCTTATTCTACTTATTGAATCCGCTGGTGGACTTTTTGGAGCGCCGTAGAATCGGACGGGTATATACGATCATCGCCGTATATCTGCTGATCGCGGGCCTGATCACCGTGCTGGTCATCACCGTCATTCCCGTAGTGCGGGATCAGATCAACAGTTTGATCGACAATATCCCTAAATACAGTGATGAGGTTCAGATCCAGTTCGAAAGTTTGATCGGAAGCGATTTTTTTCACCAAATCCAGCAGTCTACCGGATTTAATCCCGATGATTTGGGAAGCACCCTGTCTCAGCAGGCTACCTCGCTGTTCGATAATTTCTGGTCCGGGGTCGGCGGATTTCTGGGGGCCATTAAAAACATCGTTTTGGCCATAGCTACCGTTCCGTTTATTTTGTTTTATCTTCTTAAGGACGGCAAAAAATTGCCGAAATTCTTCCTTCGATTCGTTCCGGTTCGCTTCCGCGAGCAAACGCATGGCGTTATGACGGAAATGAACGGGCAAATCAGCTCCTACATCCGCGGGCAGATCATCGTCAGCTTCTGCATCGGCATCCTGCTGTACATCGGCTACTTGATCATCGGCCTCGACTACTCGCTGGTGTTGGCCATTATCGCTTCATTCACCAGCATCGTTCCTTATCTGGGACCGGCTATCGCGATTACGCCGGCGCTTGTGATCGCCATTGTCACTTCACCGGTGATGCTGCTCAAACTGGTTATTGTTTGGACGGTCGTGCAGCTTATCGAAGGCAAATTCATCTCCCCCCAAATCATGGGGAAAACGCTGCGAATCCATCCGATTACCATTATTTTCGTCATCCTAACGGCAGGCAATCTGTTTGGCATCGTAGGCATTATCCTGGCCGTGCCGGGGTACGCCGTGTTTAAAGTCGTCGTCACGCATCTGTTCGGCTGGTTCGAACGGCGTTCGCGGTTGTATGAAGAAGCCGGGGAAGCGCTGACCACCGACACCGAGGATAACAAAGACCCAGAAGCGGCTAAGGAATGATTTGGGACTAACCCCCATATTATAATAAGTAGGTTTTCATTCAAAGCGCGCAAAAAGGCCATCTCTCCTTCACGGAAAGATGGCCTCTGCTTCATCGGTATAACGCTCCGGTGCCGGCTGCTTTGGAGTTCAGTCGCAAACCTGCGGCTGCCCCTCTTCATCCTTCATGCGGAACGACTGGCCGCATCCGCAGGTAGCGACGGCGTTCGGATTGTGGATGGTGAACCCGCCGCTCATCCCGGACTCCTGAAAATCGATCTCGAGACCGTTCAAATAACGGATGCTTTCTTTCTCCACTACGACTTTGAGACCTTTGACATCCATATAGACATCCTTGTCGCTTTCCTCATTGTCGAGCCCCATGTTATAAGAAAAACCGCTGCACCCGCCGGGATTGACGCCCAAACGCAGGAACATGTCCGGAGCTTCTTCTCCGGCCAACATATGTTGAATTCGCGCCAAAGCGCTGTCGCTAATGTTAATCATGATTTCACCCTCCTTATTCGTTAAAAACAAGCGGGCTTTGTTCGAGCCGACTTTTAAGACTTCAATAAAATTATACTCCACATCTGCAATTCCCTCAAGAAATGTGATTTTTATTGCTGCAATAACGCTCTCTTTCCAGTAAGCATTATTGCCCCGCAAGATTAGGAGGTTTATAATAGGATCATTGACTTGGAAACGGAGGTATTGTCATGATTACAACGGTTACTCCATATACGGATACGAAAATGGCCGAAATTGCCGAAAAAGTCCGCAAGGGCGAAAGACTTAGCCTGGAAGACGGCGTTTATTTATATGAAAGCGACGATATATTGACGATTGGCCAACTTGCCAACGAGGTGAATTTGCGCAAAAACGGTAAAAAGGTCTATTTTATCGAAAATATGAGCCTTTATTTTACGAATGTGTGCGAATCGTACTGCGCGTTTTGCAATTTCCGTAAGGATCAAGGCGAAGAAGGCTCTTATACGCTGTCCGGCGAGGAAATGATTCGCTATGTTGAGCAGCATATCAATCCCGATGTCCGCGAATTTCATATCGTCGGCGGGCATAATAACCATGTTCCGTTTCAATATTATGTGGATTCGCTCAAGGCGCTGAATGAACGTTTCCCTGAAGTTACGCTTAAAGCGTACACGGCCGCGGAAATTGAGTTCTTTACCCGGCTCAGCGGCCTCAGCACGAAGGACGTCCTTGTAAAGCTGCAGCAAGCGGGTCTTCAATCGCTGACCGGCGGGGGAGCGGAAATTTTATCCGATCAATACCGCGAGAAAATGAAGGTATCCAAGGCCAATGTCGATCAATATCTCGACGTGCACCGGACGGCGCATCAGCTTGGCATGAAAACTCATACAACCATGCTGTACGGCTCGATCGAAACCCATGAGGACCGGATTCGCCACATGATACAAATTCGCGAACTTCAGGATGAGACCGGCGGTTTTATGGTGTTCATCCCGCTATCCATGCAGCCCCGCAACAAAAACGCGGGAATTATGCGGCGCAACTCGGCTTTCGAGGATCTCAAGACGATTGCGATCAGCCGCCTGATGCTGGATAATATCCAGCATATCAAAGCGTACTTCATCAACATCGGTGTACAGCTGACTCAAATGGCTTTGACTTTTGGAGCATCCGACGTTCACGGCACGATTTTGCGCGAGCAAATCAGCCATGCGGCCGGCGCGTTGACGCCGGAAGGCATCACCCGGAAGGAACTGGTCTGGCTGATCAAAGGCGCCGGACGAATCCCGGTTGAACGGGACACGTTCTATAATGAAATCAAGGTTTATGAATAAGGTGTCCAAAGCATTTTAAATTTAGATATTTTGTAATATAATGAATCAAGAAAGGAGTTGAATACAATGAGTGAACATGTACAAGATAAATTGTATGACGAAGTTTTGGAAGTACTCGATAAATTGCGCCCTTTCCTGCAACGCGACGGCGGCGACGTTGAATTGGTAGACGTTGAGGACGGCATCGTTAAGCTGAAATTGATGGGTGCTTGCGGAAGCTGCCCAAGCTCCACAATTACCCTCAAAGCGGGGATCGAACGCGCATTGTTCGAAGAAGTGGAAGGCGTGGAAGAGGTTATCCAAGTATTCTAAGGTTTTCCCGGCCTTTAACGGACTTTTTCTCATTTCCCGAAGAAGCTCCGCAATTAAAAAGCTCGGTCCTCCGGCGTTGCCGGCAAGGGCCGAGTTTTTGTTTTCCAAGGGGATTAAATTGGTTTAATCCACGGACGAATCGGATCCAGTCCGCCGGAGATGTCCATAATATTGCCCGTAATGAAGTCGGAATCCGGATGGCATAGAAACGCGATAACCCGGGCGATATCCTCGCCGCTGCCGGGACGTCCCAAAGGGGTCTGCCCATCCCGGATTTCCCGGGCCTCCCGAATCGACTTTTCCTTATTGCCGCCCCGGATATCTCCGGGACATACCATATTGACAGTAATGCCGTAAGAAGCTTCCTCCACGGCCAGCGTTTTCGTAAACGAGACAAGCCCTGTCTTGGCAGCCGCGTATACCGCGCGGTGAGGCCATGAACGGGACTCGGAAGCGTGGCCGAAACCAAAGTGGATGATACGCCCCCAGCCCTTCTCCCGCATGCCGTGAAGCACGAGATGATCCAGCAAAATGGTTCCGACCAAGTTCCCCTCGATCATCCCCAAAATTTCGTTCTGGCTGTAGTCGGCAAACAGCCGGCGCTCCCGGATAAACGGTCCTGCGTTGTTCACGAGAATGTCGATCGTGCCCAGGTTATCGGCAACCTGCGAGGCCAGCGTCTCGATCTGCTCCCGCCGGGAAACATCGGCCTGCACCGCAATGCAGCGCACACCCATCCGCTCAATGGCGGAGCGAAGGGAGAATGCTTCGGATTCGCTATGTACGTAATTCAGCGCAATATCATAGCCTTGCTCGGCCAGCGTCAACGCCGTTTTTTTGCCCAAGCCGGTTGCGCTCCCCGTAATTAGGGCGACTTTTCCCAACAATGTCCTTCTCCTCCTCCAATATAGCTTAGTTTCCAGTATAAAAGATTTGGACGATTGTCACAAACGGGAAGTCCACTCCATAAAAAAACTACTCAAGCAAAAGCATTGAGTAATTTCTTGTATTAAGGCGAATGTACCGTTTACATAGAAAAATCCCGCCCCATGCAAGGAGCGGGATTGCTGTACGATACGTCCAGCCGGTTTAGAATACCGGAACCAATGCGCCTTTGTACGTGTCATTGATGAAAGTTCTGACATCGTCCGAAGTCAGCGCTTTGGCCAGCTTTTGGATGGCGTCGGAATCTTTGTTGTCGGGACGGGCAACCAGGATGTTGGTGTAAGGCGAATCTTTATCTTCGATGAACAGAGCGTCTTTGGTCGGATTCAGATTGGCTTCCAGCGCATAGTTCGTGTTGATCAGCGCCAGATCGACTTCGTCCAATTGGCGTGGCAGCATGGCTGCGTCAACTTCGATGATCTTCAGGTTTTTCGGATTTTCCGTAATGTCGGCTTTCGTAGCTTCGATACCGGCATCCGGGTTCAGCGTAAGCAGGCCTTGCTTTTGAAGCAGCAGCAGAGCCCGTCCGCCGTTGGTCGCGTCGTTCGGAATCGCAACTTTTGCACCGTCCGGAATTTCGTCCGCGGATTTGTATTTCTTGGAATAAGCGCCAAACGGTTCAACATGAACGCCTACGACCGAAACAAGGTCGAAATTGTTCTTTTTATTTTGATCGTCGAGATAAGGCTGATGTTGGAAGTAGTTCGCGTCCAGCTCTTTTTCATACAGTTGAACGTTCGGCTGTACATAATCCGTAAATTCCTTGACTTCAAGGTCGATGCCTTCCTCTTTGAGCTTAGGTGCAATGAACCGCAAAATGTCCGCATGCGGCACAGTCGCGCCAACAACCAATTTAACCGGCTTGGCGGTATTTTCCGTCGTTGCCTGATTGTCGTTGCCGGCAGCAGCCGTTGAGTTGCCCTCCGAAGCATTGTTTTTGGCGTTATTGTTTCCGCAAGCGGCAAGCACCAAAATAAGTACGAGAGTTAACAAAGATAATGTCCATTTTTTCATAACAGCATGACCTCCTAAAAGTTTTTTTATAGTGGAGAAAACGAAATGTTCCTGAAGAAGCGAAGCGTTCGCCTTTGTCCCCGAAATTTCCACAACTAAATTTATTCAAGGAATTTGGGGGCAACAGCGATCGAAGGTCATTTCGTATTCGAAGCCCCCTTATTTCCGGGTAAAGCGGATAACCAGCCGGTCACCCAGCATTTGCAGCAGCTGCACGAGCACAACCATAAAAATGACCGAGATAATCATGATTTCCGTCTCGTAGCGGTAGTAGCCGTAGCGGATGGCCAAATCGCCGAGTCCGCCGCCGCCGACCATCCCCGACATCGCCGTATAGGATACCAGTGTAACTACGGTAATCGTCATACCCGCGATTAAGCCGGGCATGGATTCGGGCAGCAGCACCTTGCGGATGACCTGCAAGGAAGAAGCGCCCATCGCTTGGGATGCTTCAATTACGCCGCGATCAACCTCGCGAAGCGCCGTTTCCACGAGCCGGGCGAAGAAAGGCGCGGCGCCAATGACGAGCGGCGGGATCGTGCCTTCCACTCCGGTGGAGACTCCCATAATTGCCCGGGTCACCGGGATCAGCGCAACGATCAGGATGATGAACGGCACGGATCTGAGAATATTCACTATTAGAGATAATAACCTGTAAACCCATCCCAATACCCAGGTATTAGAACGCGAGAATGTGTAAAGCAAGACGCCAAGCGGAAGTCCGATCACAAAAGTGAACAACGCGGCAAATCCAATCATCCGCAGCGTATCCAACGTGGCCTGGCCCATCTCAGCCCAATCGATTCCGGAAAAATCCATTACCTGATCACCTCCACATCAAGATCCCGCGCTTTGAGCAATGCCAGCGTGTTATCGACGTCCGCGTCGGCGCCTTCGAAGGAAACGGTCAACTGGCCGTAAGGAACATCCTTGATCGTAGAAATCGTCCCCTGAAGAATAGCGAAGTTGACTCCGGTTTCCCGTACGACTTGGGATAATACCGATTCATACGTCTTGACACCAAGAAACGTAATTCGCACAAGGTGCTTCCATTCCGGACGCGATACCGACAATGCCTGTGAAAATCCTTCTTCCCCGGATGGATCCCGGTTTATGAATTCCCTAGTGACCTCATGTTTCGGCTTGAGGAACACCTCCGTGACCGGCCCTTGCTCCACAATACCGCCTTGATGAATCACGGCGACGCGGTCGCAGATGCTTTGGATCACGTGCATTTCGTGCGTGATGAGCAAAATCGTCAATTGAAACTTGCGATTGATATCGAGCAGCAGTTTCAGGATGGAATCGGTCGTCTGCGGATCCAGTGCCGAGGTTGCCTCGTCGCAGAGCAGAACATCCGGATCGCTGGCCAGCGCCCGGGCGATGCCGACCCGCTGTTTTTGTCCTCCCGACAACTGGGCGGGAAACTTATGGCGGTGTTCCTCCAGACCGACCAAAGCAAGCAAGCTGTTTACTTTTTCGGCGATAGCCGCCTTCGGTGTTCCGATCAGCGTAAGCGGAAAAGCGATATTGTCGTACACATTGGCCGACGACAGCAGATTAAAGTGCTGGAAAATCATCCCGATCTTGCGCCGCCGCTGCTGCAGCTCTCTTTTGCCAAGCTTCGTCAGCTCGACGCCGCCTACCCAAACTTCGCCCTCAGTGGGACGTTCAAGCAAGTTGATGCAGCGGATAAGCGTGCTTTTTCCGGCCCCGGAGTGACCGATCACCCCGAAGATTTCCCCTTTTTCCACCGTCAGATTCAGCCCGGACAATGCGGTCGTTGACGTCTTTTTGCCGCCGTATGTCTTGGTGAGCTGTTTGAGTTCAATCAATCCGACTAGCCTCCCATGACTCGTAAGAGCCGAATTTTCTGCATTTTTCCAAAAAAATAAAGAGCCCCTTCACAGATTCAAAGGGCTCTCTTTTTGTAAAGACAAAACCTTCTCATCTGCCAAAACCGGCCGCTTCACGCGCACTCGGTTTTGAAGGAATTAGCACCATGTCATTTGTCATGTCCCGCAGGTTATCAAAACCAACGTCATGATCAAATCGGTTGCTGGGCTTCATCGGGCCTTTCCCTCCGCCTCTCTCGATAAGAAAATATGCAGTTATATGAATTTCAATTTCATGATGTTTTTGATATGTTTTAGAGTATAGAAGCTTTCATGGGTTTTGTCAAAGAAAAAAATTGTCATCAACATTTCAGGCTTTGGCAGCTTTGACGATAATTTAATTTGTAAAATGACTGAGCAAATAAAGCAGCGGAGTGAAACGTTCCTTCGATCGCTGTTGCTCAAGACCCGGAAGTTTATATAAGGGAATAAAAGGGCGTTATTGGGGCGATCCCCCTCGTTTGGCATAAAATAGAGGACAGAAAGGGCGCTATTTTCTCGAATCGCCGGGAAATCGCCGCTTTTTGCAACGTTTTCTGGAAAATAAGACCCATTAATTCCCTTATTGCGGAGTAACACGCCGGAATCCGGAAAATAAGGCCCTAAATGGTCGCTATTTTTTGGGGCAGCATTAGCCATGGGGCAGTAAATTAGCCATGGGGCAGTAAATTAGCCATGGGGCACAGTTAGCGATGAGTTACTGTTGGCGATGAACTCCCCCTTGCCATTAAGCAACGGGCCCCTAACCATACAGGTACCGTCGGAAGGCGAACCGCGTTATTTCCCGGTCGATCTACGAGTTTGACTTAACCAGCTTCTTCCAACGCTGATTGGTGTACTGGAACACCGTCAAAAAGGTCTCGCAAACCATATCATACCCATGCTGCAAATCGCGGATATGCCGATCCAAATCCTCCAGTTCGATCGTCCCGAACAGCGCTTGGTGCCGCTGCCACAAGTCATCCTTCATTTCCGAATTCATGTAGTGGATTTCCGTATTCCGGCGGCTGCGCAGAACGCCAAGCGCCTCCCGGTATTTCTCCTTGATGGACACCAGCTTCGAACCCAGATCCGGGTGCACCTTCCAATAAGAAAACTGGCGAAGTACGGTGAAATAGGAGAAACGAGCCTTCACCTTGGAGGTTTTCAGATCGTACAGCTCATTCAGCACCGTCCCGAGTTTATCAAGCGCAGAGAACACCCGAATGAATCCGTCCTTGTAGAAAAAGACATATCTTGCATAGTTCTCCCGTTCAGCCGGATCCATCTTATCGACGGAATCGGTATGCACCTTTTTCCGGAAAAACGCCGCCGCAAACAGACACTGCTCCAGTTCGTCCAAAGACGAAATCAGACCGTGGGTCCATATCTCCAATTTGCGAAAATCATGCGAGGGATCCTGATGCAGCTCCATTTCCTTCTGCAACAGCTTGGCGGTTGTTGCCATCGCTTCCATCGTATCGGCCAGACGGCCATCATTTTGTCTCGGCGGTTCGCCTAGTAAGCTTCGCAGCATATCATCTTCCTCGCTTTATCCAAAGTAAGATTTCCAGCGCTGATCAACCAGCGACGCAATATCTTCCCGCGGGAACAATTCATCCGGATACCCCGGCTTCATCCGGGCGTCGATGACAATCGGCAGACCGTATGCCAGGTGATGCTGACACACATCCGCAGCGGCGTAAATATCGTCGGCCGGATTAAAGCGGGTAAACACCGTCCACAAAAAAGCGGTCTGATCCTTCGTGGCCGCATCGGCATCGTCAGCCAAAATGACCAGCGGCCAAGATGTTCCGCGTTCCCGCAGTCTTCCCAATAATCGCTGCGGCAATTCAGGCTCGTCCTTATAGGAAGCGCCCGAAACGACCAGGCAACCGTCATGGAACGCCCGAATACGGTCGATTTCGGCCAGATCGCCTTCTTCATAAGCCTTCGGCAACTCGCGAACCGGATCCCCAACGCCGATCAGAATCGCCTTGCTGCCATGATTGAGCTTATGCCCTGTATAATCCAGCGTATCATGCGAAGTATTGTTCAGAATGAACAGGTCGGTTTGCGGATTAAAACGCTCCAGCACCGTTTTGAGCAGGAGCCGGAAGTCCGCCAGATCGAGGGGCTTGTCCGTCAGCATCAGGAATTTGGTCAGCGACAGCTGGCCTTCGCCCAAAATCCGGAAAGCGGAAACCAGCGCTTCGCGGGAATAGCTCTCACGGACTACTGCGGAACTAAGCGCATGGAAGCCGCTTTCCGCGTAGGTCCATAACGATTTCACGTTAGGCATGACGATCGGAAAAGCGGGGGACAGCAGCTTTTGCAGAAAATCCCCGAGATAATAGTCCTCTTGACGCGGTTTCCCAACGATCGTCGCCGGGTAAATCGCATCCTTCCGATGCCACATATGATTAACGTGCAGCACCGGAAAATCATGCTGCAGGGAATAATAGCCGAAATGGTCGCCGAACGGGCCTTCCAAACGGCGTTCATGCGGCGGAACCAGCCCGGTGATGGCAAATTCCGATTCTGCCGGAATCCGGTGTCCGCCAAGCGGATTCTCCGCCATCGGGAGCTTTTCACCAAGAATAAAAGAAGCGACCAGCAGCTCCGACAAATGCTCGGGCACCGGTGAAATCGCGGAGGCGATCATTGCGGGAGGGCCGCCGAGAAATACCGATACCGGCAGCGGTTCGCCGCGTTTTTCCGCTTCGTGATAATGAAAGCCGCCGCCCTTTTGAATCTGCCAATGCACGCCGGTCGTCTGATCGTCATACAGCTGGATCCGGTACATCCCCAGATTATTTTCCTTCGGCTGCAGCGGATTTTCCGTATACACCAGCGGAAGCGTGATAAAGGGGCCGCCATCCTCCTGCCAACTTGTCACCTTCGGCAAATCCCGCAAAGGCGCATCGGTCTTGCAGACTTGCAAAATCGGGGCGTCGCTTTTCGAGACGGTTTTCATCCCGACCTTGAGCACGTCCCAAATCAAGCCGCGTTCGTTCCATACCGCCTTCGGCGTAGGAGGGAGCAGCTTGTGCATCGCCTCCACCAGTCCGTTCGCGAGCTGCTCGGGCCGCGTCCCGAACGCCATTTCCACGCGGCGGATCGTGCCGAACAAATTCGTAGCGACCGGAAAAGGCGTACCTTTCACATTGGTGAATAACAGCGCCGGGCCGCCTTCTTCAATAACTCTCCGGTGAATCTCGGCGAGCTCCAAATAAGGGTCGACGGGCGCTTCGATGATGGCGAGCTGCTTTTCTTTTTTCAGGGCATCGATCCACTGCCGCAAATTTTTATAACTCATTTTTATATTCCTCCTAAAAACCGGGACCTTTAAGCCGTACACGTACCAAGCTCAACCCGGCTCACGCCAACAATTAGGGCTTCACCTCAAAAGTATAACGTTTCAGGAAGCGTTCCGGCCTGGCATCAATCTACAGATTCATGACAATCCTTGCTGAGTTGCCACGTGCGTACGCTCAAATAACAGAGTACCCCAAAAAGTCCCGCCAAAACAACAATATGAGCGAGCGACGCAAACAGATACACATGATAATTGGTTAAGGTAAACACAACTCCGGCGCCGGTAAAAACCTGCAAAATCGCGAGCAGTGTGGCGGCAAGACCCAGCTTGCGGATCTCCGGATGATCCGGGTGCTTGCGGAAGGCGACATGCCCCAAAACGGCAATCACAACCAGAAGCAGCGCCGCGGCAATCCGGTGAACGAAAGCGATCCCTACGCTGCCGGAAAGATCGCCCGGGATCAGCCGGCCGTTGCACAGCGGCCATCCGCTGCAGCCGCCGGCGGAATTCGTATGGCTGACGTATGCGCCAATGTAAACGACGAGATATGTATAAACCGCAGCAAACCACGTCAAGTTCCGGAATGCCTTAGAAACCCGGGCCCGGGGCGGGGTAGAGGGCTGTTTCCGACCGGTTTCCTCTTGCCGAATTCCCAGCACCAGCATAACCGAGCTGGCGAATGCAATCAGCGAGAATCCAAAGTGGAGCGCCATAACCCAGGAAGAAGTCGGATGAACGACGGCCATCGCCCCCATGAAAGCCTGAACCATCACGAAAATAAGGGCAAGCAGGGCAAACAGCTGCAAATCCTTACGGTTTTTCCGGTATCGCAGGAAAGCCACGAACGAGCCTAATGAGAGCAAGCCGGCCCCTCCGCTCACCGCCCGATGCGAAAATTCGATCATCGAAGCAACCGTGTGGGCCGGAACGAATTTTCCGTGGCATAGCGGCCAATCATTGCCGCAGCCAAGACCCGATTCCGTTTTGGTGACCACGCTTCCGCCTAGGATCGCAAGAAACATCACAAAGCAGGAAATATAACTCAACCATTTCAATTGCTTGGTATTCAAAGGATGGACACCTTCTTTACGCCTCTATAAATCCCTACAAATTGATTTAATTATAACCGATAGGGGAAGCAATTTCATAGGCACGACACAGGAAAAGTTCAAAAAAATCACACCTTTCCCTTTAGAACAAAAGGATTGGTGTGATTTTTGACGTTGATCTATAAAATTTACGTTTATGTTTGTTATTCGGCAGGATTGTGGAGCGTACCGTGAACCGCCACCGCCTTATCCAGAAAATCCTCGATTTCCTGACGCGATTTGCGCAGCTTGTTCACGAACCGCACAAGCTCCCGCCCATCGGCATAGGCGACAAAGCTCGGAATCCCCATGATATTTTGCTCCTGGCTGACATCTCCCACTTTATCCACATCGACCTGGATTAACGTCAGCCGGTCGGCGTAATTCGCTTCGACCTCCGGCATAAACGGATCGATAAATTTGCAATCTCCGCACCAATCCGCTTTGAATACCGCGACCACCAGGCCGCCGGACTGAATGCTGGCATAAAACTCTTCAGGGTTTGCGATTTGCTTCATGAGTATCCCATCCTTTCTCTATTGTTCTACTTACTATATAAATTGAACCAAGGATTGAATACGTATAACGGCAGCCGTGTGAAATATTCTTTCGATCGCTGTTGTTCCCGGATTTCTTTGATTGATTAAATTCAAATGGTGTAGAAATCCGGTCACAAAGGCAAACGCTTCGCTTCTGCCAGAACATTTCACCCTTTTGCCAAGTTACTTTTTCATTGGTTCAACATATATAGTCAATCAAAACCGGGAGTGGAAGTCAAATTTTCTGGGTATACTTGGTAATAAACAATTCAGAAATCCACTCTTTCGTGAAGGAGCAGGTGAACCCCATTATGAAGCAGCGTTCCCGCGATTCCTCCGGCACCCTGTCCGTTGCCGGCTTTCTGGAGCTGATCTCCCGTCTGCCCGCCGCCATCGGCGAGACTTTAAAGGGGAAAGCGGAGGGGCTTGCCGAATCCAGCCGTCTGCGCGAAGAGCGGCTTTCTTTGGCGTGGAACGAGTCGGCCGCCCAGACGGTCGCTTCCGAAATCGAGGATTTGCTGCGCCGCGGAGCCCCGTCCAGACCGATGGAGAGAGAGACCTTGAGAGCAGGCGATCTTGCATTGGCCGAAGAGATCGCGGCGGCCGCGAGTAAAGCCGGTATCAGCAACCTAACCCGGACCGAAGCTTATTTGAAATGTTATCAGGCCTATCCCGAATTGCATTGGGCGTTCCTCGCCCACATGGTGTCGCGCAATGCGGGCTGGAGCATGACCGATTTGCACGGCAGCCGGATGAGCGATGTCATGAATGCGGAGGACAAACGAACGGCCTACCGTTTTTGGGAGCGAAACAACGCCCTGATTTTTCTAGATGCCTATCCGCAGCTGCTGCTGTATATGAAAAGCAGAGAGCTAGGCAAGAGCCTCTTTTATTTGCTGCCCTTTTTCCATGTGTCCGCCTTCATGCGTCCATTTTGGGAGCGTTTCTGGATCGACCGGGGCAGCGCCCTGCTAACGGTTGGACTCATCGTCAACGAGCAAAATTACATCGAGAAACGTGTGGTCAAGCATCCCTTTTTTCAAAAGCAGGTTACCGGCAAGTTAAGCAGCCAGCTTTTTACGATGGCCGGCCTTAATCAAGTGATCTTTCCGCTGATGGAGCAGGAGGAGTGCGGCGATTCGGGCGACAATTCCGGCGGAGCGTTTGAAGTGCGCCGCTTGGCGGGCCGAGTCGTCACCGACTTCGACAGCCTGTCCTCCCGCATCGCGCTGGGCAAAGCCCTTTACGCGACGCTCATGGGCCTGCGCGCCGTGCGCAGCGGCGCGGAGCGCTTCGCCGCCGCCGTGCCGCACAGCGGCTCGCGCGCGGATTATTGGCCGGACGTGTTCACGGCCAATAAAGAAGAAGCTCTGACCGCGGCTACGCAGGGGTCAGAGCTTCTTCAATGCGAGACGCTGCCGGATGGCAAGCGTCTCTATAGCCCCAAGCTGCTGGATGCTTGGGGCGACACGCCCTATGAGCCAATTCCCCGGGAGGATTGGCTCAAAGATCTCAGCGCGCTGGACGGCATCAGCGCGCCGCAAACGCCGTTCCTGTGCGACATCAGCCGGGAGCACAGGAACGCGATCCTGAAAACGGCGCTGATGCACGACGCCGTTCAGGATGACTAACGCCGGCGCGGCCGGTCATCATCCAGCCCTTACGCAATCATTTGCTTGCGCCGGCTTGTCCGCCGCGCTGCAGCCGCATCAGCGGAGCCAGCACTTTGCGGAGCGGACGCGGATAACCGGCAAGCTCATCCTTGCGGACAACCCGCAGCACGATCAGCATAACCGGATAAAGCACGAGCACTGCCAGTCCGACAATGCCGCAAGTCAGGAAGAATGCAAGGCGTGCCGGCATAAAAGCAACCATCTGAATACCGGCCTGATTCAGCCCGTACCCGGCGCCGGACAGCAAAATTACGGTGAGCAGAAAGCCTCCCCAACGATTCCCCATAATCGAAAACGGCACGATTTTTTTCATCGTTCTTATATTCAGCAGCGTAATCACCAGGAAACAGAGCCCCGTCGCAGCGATGATCCCATAAATCCCCCAAAGCGGCGCCAACGCGTAACTGGCTCCTAACTTGAACAAAATGCCGATCATAACGTGAACCATCGACAGATTCGGTTTGCCGAGTCCGAGCAGGATCGAGTTGCTTGTCATCATGGTAATCTGGAAGATTGTCATAAACGTCAAAACGCCTACAATCCCGCTTCCGTCAAGCGATTTGAACAACAGCCCGTTCACCGAATACGCCGCTACTCCGAGCATAATGACGATCGGCATCCCGCTGAGGATGGAAATTCGCATCGCCAGCGTCGTTTGATTTCGCAGATGTTCTTCATCTTTCCGAATAAACGCCGCCGAAATCACCGGAATCAGCGATGTGCTCAGGGCGATGGCTAGAATCGGCGGAATCCCGGCAACCATTTGCGCCCGGGACGTCAAATAAGCCAGCACCTGCTCGGCTTTCGCCCCGCCCATCTGCCCGATCAGCAGCGTTTTGACGATCGAGCCGTCAATAAAGTTCACGGCGGTGACCGCGAGAGAAGTTAATACAATCGGAATCGACAGCTTGAAAATGTCGGCATAAATGCGCCCCAGCGGCAGGTTGGCTCCCGCCGAAGCGGATTCCAGCGGAAGCCTCTGGCGGTCATCGCGGCGCATTTTGAACGAATAATACAGCATGACGGCAAAAGCCCCGATACTTCCGAACACGCTGCCGAAGGAAGCCCCCGCCGCCAGCCATTTGTCGCTGTACCCCATGCCCAGCATAACGAAGGCCAACCCGATCGCGGTGATGACGCGAAGGATCTGCTCCATGATTTGCGATATCCCGGAAGCCGTCATGTTGCCCCGGCCCTGGAAATAGCCGCGCATCATCGCGATGGTCGGAAACAGCAGCAGCGCCGGCGCGATCGCCCTAATCGCCAGGGATGCCTCCGGCACTTTTGCGATATGCGTGGCGTAAAAAGGAGCGATAACATAAAGAAAGGCCGTGATCAAAACCCCGGTCACGGCGGCGAAAATCAATGCGGCTTGGTAAACCCGTCCGGCTTCATGAGGCTTATTCAGCGCATACCGTTCGGATACCATTTTGCTCAAGGTGCTCGGAATTCCCGCGGAAGCCACGGTCAGCAGCATGAGATACACATTGTTGGCCAGGCCGTACGCCGAGTTTCCCGTATCCCCGAAAACATGCTCGAGCGGCACCCGCTGCGCGATGCCCAGCACCCGGACGAGCAGCGCCGCCCCCGCAAGAATGAGCGTGCCCTTGATAAAAGACTCTTTCTTGGACAAAGAAAATTCCTTCTTTCTACTTTCCCGGTATTACTGCAAGAGTAATGTACGATGAAGTTTATTGTTCAAAATGAAGCGATCCAGATAATAAATATAACGATCATGGCGAGCTGCAGTACGACCTTGACCACAATGCTGCTGAACAGACCAACCACCGATCCGAATCCGACCTTGATCGCCTTGGAAAGCGATTCGCCCCGGATCAGTTCTCCGATCACAGCCCCCAGCAGCGGACCAATAATCAGCCCAAAAGCCGGGATCACAAAAGGTCCGATGATGATCCCGATGGTGCTGAGCCAGACGGACAGTTTGCTGCCGCCGTACTTTTTGACGCCCCAGGCGCCGACCAGATAATCCGCGACCAGCAGCGCAACGACGATCAATGACTGAATAATCCAGAAAAACGGTCCGAACGGTTCAAACGAGAAAAACCAGCCGTACACGAAAAAGGCAAAAAACACGGCAAGCACCCCGGGAAGAATAGGGTACACCGCGCCAGCCATGCCGACGGCAAAAAGACCTATCACCAGAATCCAGCCGAGTACAGCCATGATTACGCTTCACTCCTCCGCCAAAATATAATCGCGGATAATTATCGCTATGCCGTCGTCATTGTTGGAAGCCGTTACTACATCCGCGTTTTCCTTCACTGCGATTTGGGCATTGCCCATCGCGACGCCTAGCCCCGCGGCTTGGATCGCCGCCAGATCGTTCAGGCTGTCGCCGACCGCCACCACTTCGGACATTTCGATCCCCAGCAGCTCGCACACCGTGCGAATGCCGCTGGCTTTGCTGATGCCGCGCGGGTTTATTTCCAAATTATAAGGAGACGAGTTTGTGACTTCAAGTCCCCCCAAGTCCTGGAGCTGCATCATGAGATCGTGACGAATCCCGTCGTCTTCGGTATGATAGCCGAACTTCATCCATTGGCACCGATCCAGCAGTTCGGGAACCCAGCTATTTTCGTTGTAGCCCCCCTCAACCGCGTATGCCCAGAACCAGATGTTCTTTTCCCGGGCAATATCGTGCATCCTGGCGACCAGCGTTTTGTCGAGCAGTTCCCGGTGATAGAGTTCATGCGGCGACTTCCATACCTCACTGCCGTTCACCGTGATCATGGGCGTCGATAAACCGAGCTGATCGCCGAATGGAACGGCCTCGCTATATCCTCTCCCTGTGGATAAGCAAACATGAACTCCGGCGTCCGCCGCCTTGCGAATCCATTTTTCCGTTTCCGGCGAGATTTGATGGTTATCCGTAAGCAGCGTTCCGTCCATATCAAGCGCCAGCAACTTATATTTCAAGTATGTTCCCCCGTTCCTCTCCCTGTCGTATCTCTCTTCTAACATAACGCCATTTTACCACATTCCCCTAAGCCCAACAAAGATCAGTTCGGCTTTCGTACCGCGCGTCGCTCCCCGCACAGGTGCGACGTCGTTTGCAGCCCGTTACGCCCCGCCCCTTGCCGGAAGAAGCGCGGGAGATCGTCAATTTCAGTGCCCGAATCTTGTATTCCAGGCAACATTTGCAAAGGAAAACGGGAAACGGCATCAAAATATTGTATCAATTGCAGCATTTTCGGGCTGTCGGCGGAGATTCGGTCGAAAATGGGCAAAAATGCTGTATTTCATGCAAAATTTCTGCCTTGAACCGCCGCAAAAAGCACGAAATCGTGTACTTTGTGCAACTTTGACCAAGTAATCAAATGAAGCGGCCTCAGTCCAATGAGATTTAGACCAAGGCCGCCTAACGGATTTTTATTGTTTTCAGTTTGCCGGCAAGCTTACTGCCCTGCAGTATTTCCGTTGTTGTCATTTGTTTTGCCGGAATTTTGACCATTTTGCTGGCCGTTTTGCTGATTGTTCAGCGCTGCCTTTTTAGGTACGCCATCCAAGCCGTATTCCTGATCATACGCATCGAAAATTTTGCGTGCTACCGGCGCGGCACTGTACGCGCCAAACCCGCCTTCAGGGATGACGACAGCCACGGCCAGTTTCGGATGTTCTTTCGGCGCAAAGGCGATAAATACGCCGTTATCCCGGTTCGCTCCGGCTCCATACTGCTGCGAGGTCCCGGTTTTCCGGGCAAAGTCGTAAGGGAATCCGGAGAAGGCAAACGATACGTCCGTTTCCATTCCGTCGAAAATTTCGTTCCAATAGGCATTATTGAATTTGACTTCGTTCAACACTTTCGGTTTGAACTCCTCGACGACATTTCCCGACTCGTCGGTGATTTTGCTGACCATGTGCGGCTCCATCCGTTTGCCCCGGGTAGCGATCGTTGCGACATATTGCGCCAACTGCATCGTGGTATATCCTCCCTGCTGCCCAAAGGAAGCGTAAACCAAGCGGGAAAGCACGGTTTCCTTTTCGTTCGTATATTCCAGTTTTCCCAGATACTCTTGAGGAAGATCGATACCCGTCGAAACGCCAAGGCCAAACTCTTTCATGTACTTATCCCAAATCTCGATACCTTGCTGGTGATATTTGTTGTATAACCTTTCCCCAACCATATCAACCATAAAAACGTTGGAGGAATGCCGGATGGCCGAAGCCGGGTCGAGATTACCGTAAGCGTGATTTTCCGAGTTACGGACGCTGGATGAGTCGTTTCTGCCAAAATAAGCGATCCCCCGGTCCTGGTAATAAGTATTCGTCGTAAACAGTCCCTCGTTCAGACCGATCAAAACCGAAAGCGGCTTAACCGTCGAACCGAGTAGAACAGTGGATTCAAAGTTATGTCCCGATCGGCCCGAACTGAATGGCGTAATGGTTCCATTTTGGTAATTGTTCATTATTTTCTGCCAATCGTCCGTGGATACACTACCCGATTGCCAAATATTCGTATCGTAATCCGGCATGCTGGCCATCGCTACCACGTTGCCCGTATCGACTTCCATGGCTACGGCATAGCCGGTTTTCGCGTCCGGATGAACCTCGCCGGATACCGGATGCGTATGGACCCAGGAAATTTGCTGAGTTATCGCGTTTTCGGCGGCAAGCTGCACGGTTTTATTGATAGTCGTGTGCAGATCATTCCCTTTTTCAGGAGGCGTGATCTCCGGAATACCGATCGCCATATTCCGCGGATCGATCGGCACGCTCTTGAAGCCGTTTTTGCCGCGGAGCTCATCCTGATACTGCAGCTCCAGACCGTCGTACCCGACGTCTTCCGTTTCTGTATATTGCAAGGCGGGATCGTCCGTGTTCTCTTCCCGGATTTTCTTATACTTATCGAGGATTGTGGACGCGCCTTTATATTTTTTAATATACCCCACAGCTTGCACGGCCACCGTATCTTTGTCGTAGTGGCGAACGCTTTCCTCCACGATGTCTATGCCGGGAAAGTCGCTTTTCCGTTCCAGAAAATAAGCGACTTCCTTCTGCGTCAAGTCGATCTTGATTCTGCGGGGAGTAAACCCGTTGTACTGCCTATAGTCAAGGTCCATCGCTTTGATGATATCGTCCGTAGTCAACGGCGTGGCGTTCGGATCTCCGTATTTGTCGAAAACTTGTTTCAGCTTATCCGCCAAAGCCAATGCTTCGGGCCGGTTTTCGCGTCCGCGTTCCGTATTGTCGCTGTAATCCTTCTGAAGGGTAATATACAGAGATTGAACCGGAGTTGAATACGCCAGCTTCTCGCCGCCTGCCGCATAGATAGTGCCTCTTGTCGGCGGCAGCGGCACGTCTTTGACGTGCAAACTGGTTTCTTGCTTGGATAAGGTAGGCCCCTCCACGAACTGTAAAATGGCCAGACGCACAATAATGACCGTAAAAATAGCAAAAGCGCTGAAGAAAAACATATTCAGCCGAATATTAAAATGGCGCTGCATCGACACTTCTTGCTCGCGCGGATCGTCCGAATATACACTTTTCATTTTGTTCCCCCTACTTTTTCCCCCGTTAAAAAACACACCTTTTATTCTAACATAACGAATGCGGGCATGCGAAAGTTACAGCAGATTCCATCTAAAATGGGGAAGGGCACCCCGTTAGTAAGGGTCCCCATCATAATAGCGGCATGTTAGAGTCTTATTTTGCGGATTCCGGCGTGCCCCTCCGCAATAGGGGAATAAATAGGCCCTATTTTCCAGCAAACCGTGCAAAAGGCAGCGATTTCCCGGCATTTCTAAGAAATAGCGCCCTTCCTGTCCTCTATTTCACGCTAAACGAGGAATATCAGCCCAATAGCGTCCTTTTGTTCCCTTATATAGATTTCCCCTCTCAGATCAAGGTTCAAAAAATCGGCTTTTCAGCACCAAGAAGGTTGGATGAAGTTGACCCTGAGTAGCGGAGCGTAGGCAGACCTACGTGAGCAACGGAAGGGGCAGCTTCATCCAAGATTCGACGCCGACAATGCTGCGTCAGCCTCCGCTTCGTGATCAAAAGCCGATTTTTTGAATTTCCTCTCAAATCATTTTGTCGGGGATGTGGGTTTCGCTGAATGCCGGCGAATCAAACCAGTCGCCGCTGGACGCCCATGTCGAGTCCAGAGGAATCCATTTATTCTTATCCGTCAAATAGACTTCGTTCCAGGCATGCGGACCATAACCGCCCTGTCCGTCGTAACCCAGGCCCGTGATTACCTTGACCTGAAGCCCCTGCGATCTTGCCATAACGGCGTATAAGCGGGAATAGTCGATGCAAACCCCGCGTTTCGTATCAAATGTCATTTGCGGCGTCTGCTCGTGCCAAATGCCTTTTTCCTCGTAATCCTTCACCTTATCATAATCGTAGGCTACCCTTGTTCCCACCCACTGATAGAGCAAGCGGGCTTTCTCTTCGTCACCGTCCGCTCCCTTCGTGATTTGGGCGGCGGCAAGTTCGATGTCCTGCGGAATATCGGCGTCGATAACCTCGTATTTCCGCTGCAGAATACCGTTTAACTCCGCTTCCACACTGCGGGTAAAGACCGGAAGCTTCTCTTTGATCAGATTGCCGGTAAGGGGTTCGATAACGGTGCGCGCCCCCTGCTGATACACCGGCGAAGCTTCGACGTACCGGCTAAATCCGCTTCCCGGAAATAATGTGACCGAAATGAACAAAACCGCGATCACGACGAGACATCGCGCCGCGCCGATCAGCGCCCCGATCAGAGCGCCGGTCAGCCTGCTCAAGATCGAAGCGGGCCTTGGTTTCTCGCCGCCGAACGCCAGCCGTCCAAAAATCGAGCCGCCGCCGTATACAAAAGCGGCGACCAGCCCGAGCAGCGTACGAATCAGCCAATAGCTCAGAATGAACAGGACGGCAAAACGCATTAACGGAAAGTCCCGTACAGCCGTCACAAACGTATAATAGACCTGCTCCCACTTGGCCATGTCCCTTTCCGGGACCTTAAGCACGGACAGCCATTCCTGAACCTTGGGAGAAATCCACAAAGTAAAGGGAACCGCCGCCGCCACGCCAACCAGGGACAGCACGCCTCCGGTAAGCAGCGTAAAAAGGCGGCCCGCCGATCGGGATGCGCCCCGCAGCAGGCCCTGAAGTATCGAACCCAGCAATATCACCAGCAGCAATACGGAAATCAGGTTGTATTCCCGCAAGCTTTGAATCCAGACTTCCGTCATGTCTGCCTCCGATCTCGATGACTTAACATCTGTAAAAATGCCTCATCGTCAACTAGGTTTGTAAACAAACTTGGGTTCTACGAATTTCGCTTGGCCTCTTGAATGAAGGCTTCCAACGTATCGTTGACCGACCATTCTCCCAAGCTCACCCCACGAACCTTAACTTTCACCTTATCATTGCCCGCCGTACCGCTAACCTCTAAATTCGGGGTTGTTATTGTGAACGAACCGTCCGGATTTTGAGTCAGCTTGGCATCCTTCGCTTCATCCTTCATCATGTTCAGGACCTCGTTTTTGCTGAGCGTAACCGCCTGGTCCTTGACCGTCGTGACCGCGTCCCCGATATCTTTTAACGAAATCCCGCTGTAAATGATAATAAAAGCGGCAATAACAATGACCAGCGCCCATTTCACCACGGTTTTCACAAAATTGAGGATCAGGAACAAGACCACCAACGCAACAACGATAACCAGCCAGTTTTCCTTCAAAAATTCACTCCATACATGAACATCCACCATTATCAAACACCCCAAACTTCGTTTTTCATCCTTGCAGATTTATAGAAGTTGTCCTATTCACCCTGATGCAAATCCGGAAAACATGCCCTTTCATTATACATGATGGCCAACCCTGGTGTCAGCTTAACCCCGGAATTCCCGCCAAAACCGCCTTTTTTGCCAAAAAAGCGGACAACCCTTATCTATTTTCAGGGTATAAGTTCGTCCCATTGCACGTACAAGTAGAGCATAGCCAATTATCCTGAGGAGGGCACGGCAAATGAAAATCGCATTTTGGCTGTATTTTTTTATGTTTCTGGCTTTCTTCGATCTGCACGCCCAATATCCGATTCTGACCCCGTTTGCGTTATCGCTTGGGGCGGCGCCGGCCTTTATCGGCTGGATGATGGGTATCTATGCGCTGACGCATCTCCCGGGCAACCTGATTGCCGGCCAAGGAGTCGATCGCCACGGCAGCCGGGGCTACATGATCTTCAGCATGCTTACCGCAGGGGTTATTTTGCTTCTTCAAGCCTATGTCACCGAACCTTGGCAGCTCCTGGTTCTTAGGTCGATCAGCGGCTTCGTGCTGGCTTTTCTGTCTCCGGCGTGTCTTGCCATGCTGGCTTCCTTGAGCAAAAATTCCGTCCAGCAAGGAAAACTCATGGCCGGTCACGGGGTAACGCATACGCTGGCTTCCGTCGTTTCACCCGCCGCCGGGGCTTTTCTGGTCGCCCAGACCGGCTTCGCGCTGACATTTCAAATCCTGGGATGGCTGCTTATCTCCACCGGGATCATTGCGATCTTTACCATTCACGATATCCGTGAAGCCAAACCGGCGGCAAATGCCAATTTGATGTCAAAGCCATCTGTTCCCGTAAAAATCAACGTGATTCCGCTCCGCTATTACATCATGCCGTTAGCCGTTTCCTGCTCCCAAGGCATCCTGTTTTTCGAGCTGCCGCTGAAATCCGGCGGAACATCCACCTCGGGTATCATGCATACGGGGATCTATTTTTCGATCATCAGCCTCGGCGCACTGGCGACCCTTTCGATGATGTTCCTTCACAAAATCTCGCCTCATAAACGGGTGCTGTTCGGCATCCTTGGAATCGCGTTGTCCTTCTTTGCCATGGCCGCCTTGGATTTTCTTCCGATTGAATTGCCTTTATTCACGCTGGGAATGGCCAAAGGGGTCGTGTTCCCCGCCATCGCTTCCCTTTTCATCGAACTGAGCGGAGGCAAGCGGCTCGGAACCGTATTCTCCCTGCAATCCATTGCGATGTCGCTTGGCTCTTTCGTTGGACCGATTGCCGCAGGCTCTATGCATGGTCACTATTCTCCTTATTTTCTCGCTTTTATCCTTCTGATGACCGTTTTGGTTGTGGTTCCGCCGGGCAAGCGGTCCGGAACGGCCGTACCTCCCGTTCGTACGAGCCATCTATAAACGGTTTTTCACAACGCTGGAAGCATACTGCATTTTTTTCGAAGTTTAGGCAGTTACACAGGGCAAGGGCAGGGCCTCTACATAGTATATCGTGTAGTAACCGACCCGATCGAAAGTGGGGTGAACACAGATGGGAAACATTGATCCTTGCGGACCCGGCCCGGTAGGCCCAGGTTTCGGATTATGGACGTCAACGGGCATCATCCTTGTCCTGTACATCTTGCTGGTAATCATTCTCCGTGCTCCTCTTTACTAAGAATGAATGCAACAGTGCGGTCTGCCTTTTCGGCAGGCCGTTTGCATTTTACATACCTTTTGCATGAGAAGCCGTGTCGGATATAAACTATACCTGAATACAGAATATGCATGTCTCTTGGGGTTGTTCATTCCGCTATTTGAGGTGATTCATGTTGTCCGTTAGCATCATTGTCGAAGGCAAAAACGACCGCAGCAAGCTCCGACGTCTGCTTCGCGAAGAGATTCGAATTCTGTGCACGTTTGGCACGCTGAACACGAAAAAACTGGAGTCGCTGCGAAAACAAGTTCGGGATGATGAAGTGTTCCTGTTTCTGGACAACGACGCCTCCGGCAAAAAAATCCGCGGCGTGCTTAGAGATGCGTTCCCTGATGCGGTTCAGGTTTATACTCGTAAGGGTTATGCCGGAGTGGAGGGTACGCCCGACGAATACGTGATCGCCCAATTGGAAAAGGCCGGCTTGGAGGAATACATTCTGTATCCTCCGCCGGCTCCGTTTGCTTAATTGCTTTGATTTTATTCCCGCACCAAGCCTTCCACTCCGCTGGCGATCTCCGCGGGAGTCGCTTCCGGACGGTAAATCGCGCGAAGCCGGCCTTCCCGGTCGACAAGTCCGATCAAATCCATATGCACGAAATTCCCATTTTGGTCCTGGTTGATCAATATTTTAAAAGAATCCATAGCTAAATCGATGACTTTTTGCTGGTCGCCCCTCAGAAAGTACCAGCCCGAATAATCCGCCTGGAATTTATCGCCGAACTCTTTCATTTTTGCCAGTGTATCCCGCTTGGGGTCGAAGGAAATCGATACAATTGAAGTGTCCTCGCCGAAGGAGCCTTGTTCCTTCAAAATGTTCTGAACCTGGCTAAGCCTGAATGTGGTTATGGGACATACATCCGGACAATTCGCGAAAAAAAAGTAGAACAGCCGGACCTTCCCGTTGGTATTTTCTAGCGATACCGTTTGGCCGTCCACATTCTCCAAACTGAAATCCGCGACCGGACGAATCACCGGCAGCTTTGGTTTGGCGTAAGTATCCCAAAGCAGGTAGCCTGCTAATACCAAACATACCGCAAGCATGCCCCAGGTCCATTTATATTTTTTCAGAAGGTTCATGGCGGAAGTCCTCCGTTACCATCTTACCGTATCGAGAATGATCACGATCAGGCTGACCGTTAAATAGTTGATCGAAAACAGGAACACTCTTTTGGCCCAAGCGTCGTTATCCTGAGAACGAAAACCTTTGAGCGCCATCAGAAGCCAGGCTGCGGATAAAATTTCGCCGATTACGAGAAACCAGATTCCGGTGTAATGATACATATACATCAGTATCGGAATCGGAAGCAGCAGTCCAAGATAAGGAATCATTTGCAGCTTCGTCCGCGGAATCCCTTTTACCACAGGCAGCAGCGGAAATCCCGCGGCCCGGTATTCTTCCGTGCGCCGGATGCCGAGTGCCCAAAAATGGGGGGGTTGCCACAAAAACAACATTGCAAACAGCATCCAGGCTCCGAGATCAACCTGTCCCGTTACCGCCACATATCCAATTACCGGCGGCATTGCGCCCGAAATCGCGCCGATGGATGTGCTCCATGTCGAGGTGCGTTTCAGCCAAAGCGTATATACCACAACATAAACAAACATGCCTACGATGCCGAACAATCCGGCTAGCAGACCGGAGAACGAAAATAAGACGACCAGCCCGGCGGTTCCCAAAATCACCGCGTACCACAAAACAATGGACGGCGACACCTTTCCGGTCGGAAGCGCGCGGTTTTTCGTCCGCGTCATTTTCATATCCATTTCCCGGTCGAAATAGTTATTAAACACACAGGAAGAGGCCATAATCAGCATCGTTCCCAGCAGCGTCCAAATCAACTTGCCATACTGTAAATCCCAATGCGAAGCAAGCCAGAATCCGGCAAACGCCGCAATCAGATTGGAGCGTAAAATGCCCGGCTTGGTCAGTGCGATAAAATCCCGCCAGGTTGCCGTCTCTCCAGGCGGAGTGGGTCTTACGGACAACGCGGCTTCGGAAGACGTATGATAACTCATTGGTTTATTCACGCGTGATGTTCCTCCTACTTCTTTAGTAGCTGCATATATAAAAAAACATTTATTTAAGTAATAAAACCATCCCTCGCTATTAACTTTATCACATCAAAAGCGATATGTGTTTAACAATCGTTTAATTATCGCTTTGTCATTTTGACAATTCGGTGACATAAGAAAAGACCGCCGGAAAAAATTCCAGTGGTCTTTTACATGACAATATGTGAAAAGCTTGTGTCGCAGGAAAACTTACTTGGCCAAAAAGCCCATCATACGGCTGACTTCCCGCATGGTTTGTTCAGCCATTTCCGCGGCTCTTTCCGCCCCCTGGCGCAAAATGCCGTGAATCTCGCCAGACTCGCGAATCTCGCGGTAACGCTGCTGAATCGGTTCGAGCAATCCGACCACTACTTCCGCCAGATCCTTTTTGAAAGGACCGTACATCTGGCCCTCATACCGCTGCTCGACTTCGGCGATCGCAAGGCCTGAGCATTGGCTGTAAATGGTGATGAGATTGCTGACTTCCGGTTTGTTCGCCGGATCGTATTTCACCTCGCGCCCGGAGTCTGTCGTAGCCCGGCTGATCTTTTTACGAATTTCGGCGGGCGAGTCGAGCAAGGCGATATAACTGCCAGGATTCGGATTGCTTTTGCTCATTTTTTTCGAAGCGTCGTCCAGAGACATGATTCGCGCGCCCACATCCGGAATAAACGGCTCTGGAATCGTGAAATAATCGCCGTAGCGGCTGTTGAATCTGCCCGCCAAATCACGGGTCAGCTCCAAGTGCTGCTTTTGGTCTTCCCCTACCGGCACCAGATCCGCGTTATATAGAAGAATATCGGCGGCCATCAAAGCCGGGTAAACGAACAATCCCGCGCCGACCGATTCTTTTCCCGCGGACTTGTCTTTGAATTGCGTCATCCGCTCCAGCTCCCCCATTGAAGTGAGGGTAGTGAGCAGCCATCCAAGCTGGGCGTGCTGCGGTACATGGGACTGCATGTAAACATTGGCTTTGCCCGGATCAATGCCTGCCGCGACGAACAAAGCCGCCACCGCTTCGGATTGTTCGCTTAGCGCCTTGGGGTCCTGAGGGACGGTGATGGCGTGAAGATCCACGACCATAAAGTTACACGCGTAATCATGCTGCAGAGAAACGAAATTCTTCATGGCACCGATATAATTGCCAAGGGTCAAAGAGCCGCTTGGCTGGATGCCGGAGAGTACCTTTTTCATTTTCTGATCCTCCTATAGATATTATTTCGAAATTATCTTCAACTTTTCCCTCGTATGAACGCAAAAAAGCCCCGCGCCCGCAAGGGACGTGAGACCGTGGTGCCACCCTTATTTACCGAAATCCCTCGCAGGGCAAATAATAGATCACCCTTGGAAAGCTCAGCCTTAAGCGTTCCATAACGGGGAACCATCCGGCCGGCATACTTGTCTGGCGGGATAAGCATGCAGCCATCCCTGACTTTCCGCTCGGCGCTCCGGGGTCCATTCCGCAAAGTTCATCCGCCGGTTCGCATCCACCACCGGCTTTCTGAAGGATCGATTCTCCGCCTACTTGTCCCCATCAACGCGTTCATGTTTATCCAATTGCTGTTATAATCATAAAATGTCCTCAGTTGCTGTGTCAAATCCATTTTTCGTCCACCCAAAAAAGTGTTATGATAAGTTCTAGTTTAAGGATATGAATTATTATGTGGGAAAAGGAGCAACGATATGAAAAAGGTGACCAAAGGGCAATGGAACGGTTACGACACGTACATCTTACATAGCCGCGAACTTGAAGTCACGCTGCTACCCCGCCTTGGAAATAACGTCATTCGCATATGGGACCGTATCCAGCAGCGCGAGGTGCTGCGTCGTCCGGAGGAGAACGAGCTCGATTTCTACCTGCAGAAACCATATCACTTTGGAATTCCGATGTTGATTCCGCCCGGCCGCATTCGCCGCGGGCATTTTATTTATGGAGGCCAAGAATACCAATTTGATCAAAATACGGCTAACGACAATCATATTCACGGGCTGCACCGGACACAAGCCTGGTGTGTCAGCGATATTGAAGAAGACGACGAGGGCTGCGCAATAACTACCGAATTCATAACTTCGGACGATCCCAACTGGATGCGCCAGTATCCTGTGCCGCTTAAACTCGAAATGACGCTCCGGCTTCAAGGAGCTTCTTTGAAACAAACCTTCAAAATTACTCATTTGGGTGAAGCGCCGGCGCCTTTCGGCCTCGGACTTCACACTTGGTTCCAGATTGACGGCGAACCCGGACGCTGGACCCTGCAATTGCCGGTAAGTGAACTGTATTCGGCGGATGCCGAATTGATTCCTACAGGTGAGACGGTTGCGCTTGGCGAATTGGATGCGTTAAATAAAGGAATGAATTTGCAAGGCACGAACTTCGATACCATGTTCAGAATCGGCAACCAACCTGTACAAGCTGTGCTTATGCGCAATGACGGATACGGACTTCGTTATTCGGCCGATCCCGAGTATTTTAAAATCTGGGTTCTTTACTCTAAAGGCGAAGCGGATCAGTTCATGTGCATCGAGCCTTACACTTGGCTCCCGGACGCCCCTAATCAGAAACTGCCCGATGAGTTGACCGGCCTTATCGACCTCCAGCCGAAGCAATCGGTGGAGTTGAACGTAAACCTTGATATTATTTATCCCGCCGGATCTTAGATACGTATACCGAAAAGAGGGTGCCCCAAAAGCCATCATAGATGACGGTTGGGGCACCCTTTAAAATTTATCATAACAACAGAACAGAATAACCCCGCCTGATCGCTCCAAGTAACGGACCAGCTTCGAGGATTTGCATCAGAACAAATATTCTGGTCTGGCCGACGACAAACACCGTATCCCTCCGACACCTAAAATAGCGGTATGGAGTGGCCTTATTTCCACTGGAGAGGCTACATTCTGAATGGATAGGGCCGTTTTATGGCCTTATTTCTGCAGAAGAATTCCTTTTCCCTTCAGTTTTGGAGCGTTTACCGAAAATAGGGCCATTTTGTACCGCTATTCTCAGGAAATTATGGTTTCGGAGTGAAATAAGGCCATTCTATACCGCTATTCGAGAAATCGCCATTGATTGTTGATTCCAGGCCAGGACGCTCAGCAAAAGCAAAGGTTGCCGGGCCCGAAATCAGCTGCGCACGAACAGTTCATCCTCGTGTTGAACTCACTCCGGCTGACCGGACTATCACAAGGCAGGCGACGCCCGGACCTGCGCGCCGCGCGTCAAGGGCAACCGATGCTTACGGCGTTTTCGCCCTCGTAACTTTTCACTTTTGATTCCTTTTTCAGTTTAGTAAGCGGTTCGCCAATTGACCCAAATTACTTTTGGGACGCCCTCTTCTTTTAGTCTTTTTATTGAAATAATTACCACCGCGGTATCTTCAAGTCTACCCGCATATTTTGCTCCCTAGAAACCATACTAACATCACAAAGGCCAAAGGAGGTGACAAACATGGCAGGAAGCCGTTCTAACAACCTCGTTGTTCCTCAAGCTACCGCAGCGCTGCAACAAATGAAAGTTGAAGCAGCTCAAGAATTGGGCGTGCAAATTCCGCAAGACGGTTATTATGGGAACTATACTTCCCGTGAAACCGGCTCCCTTGGGGGGTACATTACCAAACGTCTGGTTCAAATGGCGGAGCAGCAATTGTCGGGTCGTTCGCACCTGTAATTTGACTCTCCTATTCACTCTATAGGAAAACAGGCGGTCTGCTTAACGCAGATCGCCTGTTTCCGATTTATAATCTTTTATGAAGGCATATCTGCATTGTATGTATGGGCCGTATCCTTTCTCGGATATCGCTGAATCAATAAATTCGCCATATTATAATTGGATTCCATAATTGCATCGACGATAATTGTATCCTGACGAACGGCAAATTCGTAGCTAATCTCGCCGTGAGTCCAATACCGTTTAAATTTTAACGCTTCGAGGGCCATGATCCGAAAGGAATGCATTTGTTCGAAAGTAAGGCCTGTTTCCACTTCGCTCAGATGACCATTACGCCCGGGGATCGGATTATGGCGGATCCCAAATTTCCCGATAACGTTATTGCGAATTTGGATAAACATCGTTCCTGATGACAATCCGGCGAGTTCAACTTCCAATTCCTTGAATACCATGTCCACTTGTCTGGCCAGTGAGATTTGATCTGTTTTCAGCATATTCAGCCTCCCTTCTCCGTAATTCCCTATTTTTTAGGAGCTTTATTTTCACTGTGTCTTTAACGTATAGGGCTTATGTCTCATTATATGCCAACCTCATATAACGATCAACAATATGAAACAAAAATGGTTATTTTTTACTATGTATAATAATGACTATTTACCCTTAACATTCCATAATTCAACAGTGTTCTCGGTATTTCGACATAAATATCTCGCGTTATGCGTTTCATACTTTCAGCTAAATTTCAAAAAAGAAAAACAGGCCCGGAATCGGACCTGTTCGATGACGCAATTTTCTTACTTGGTTAGTTCAAGGAACAATTCTACATCGGCTACGGACAACGACAACGCTTCGCGCCAGAAATCCGGCTTCGTCAAATCCGCTCCAAGATGTTTAGCCGCAAGCTCTTCCACGGTCATTCGTCCCGTGTCCCGCAGCAGAGCGTCGTATCTTTCGGCGAAACCTTCGCCTTCCCGCTGGGCAAGTGCGTAAATACCCGTGCTGAACATGTAGCCAAAGGTGTACGGGAAGTTGTAAAAAGGGACATCCGTAAGATAGAAATGCATTTTGGATGCCCAAAAATGCGGGTGATAATTGCCCAGAGCGCCTTGGAAAGCCTCCTTCTGGGCTTCTTCCATCAGCGACGACAGTTCCGCCGCATCCAGGAGTCCCGCTTTCCGTTTTTCGTAGAAACGGGTTTCAAACAGAAAGCGCGCATGAATGTTCATATAAAAGGCGATGGCGCTTTGAATTTTATCAGCGAGCAGCAGAATTTTCTCGGCTTCGTTCGGCGCCTGTTTCACAAGCGCATCGGACACGATCATTTCAGCAAAGGTCGAGGCGGTCTCCGCCACATTCATCGCGTAATCCTGATTAAAGATCGGAAGCTCATCCATCAAATACTGATGGTAACCGTGACCGAGCTCGTGCGCCAGCGTCGATACGTTGGAAACGGTTCCCCCGAATGTCATGAAAATCCGCGTTTGCCGGCTTACCGGAAGCGAGGTGCAGAATCCTCCCGGACGTTTGCCAGGCCGGTCTTCCGCTTCGATCCAGCTCTTCTCGAATGCCTGAGCCGCAAACTCGGACAGCTTGGGGCTAAAGCCATGGAATAGCTTCACGATATCCTTGGCCGCTTGTTCGTAGGTGATTTTGCCGGAGGCCTGACCCAGCGGGGAATCAACGTCGCTCCAATTCAGGCGTTCCACGCCGAGCAGCTTGGCTTTCCGTTCAAGATAAGCCGCAAATACCGGCTTGCTCTCTTCGACGACCTTCCACATGCTATCCAGCGTCTCTCTCGACATCCGGTTAATCGCAAGCGGCTCCTTTAGGGCATTCTCCCAGCCGCGTTTTTCATACAGCTTCAGACGGAATCCAGCGAGCCGATTCAGGGTATCGGCACAGTAATCGGCAGCTTCCCCCCAAGCTTCTTCCCATTTCTGAAACGCCTCGTCCCGGACGCGACGATCCGGATCATCCAGTTTATTGGCCGTTTGGCCGGCGGAAAGCAGAACTTCCTTTCCTTGCTCGTCTTCAAACGGAATCGCGATATGGGATACGACGGTGTCATAATGCTGGCCCCAGCCGTGATAGCCGTCAACGGCCAGATCGGAGGCCAAACTTTCCAATTCGGGAGACAATTTCTCCTTGGCGTCGCTCCGCTTCTCACTCAGCACAAAAGAAATCGGCGCAATTTCTTCGCGTACCATCCATTGGGACCATATCTTATCGTCCGTATTACGCAGCACGCTTAGAAAGTGAGTCATTGCATTATTAAAGGCCGCCCGCAAGGAAGTCACTTTCGCAGCAAGCTGAACGGCTTTTTTGTCATGCTGATCCTGTGCGGTTAAACATCCCACGAAGCTGTCAGCCTCCGTGATTTTGGCGGAGTAGCTCTGCAACCGGGCAATCAATCCGTCGAAAGAAGCAGTCTCCTCTACGGTTGCAGGAGCCTGCTTGTCTTTGATTACCGCATGGGAATCGGCAATATCCCGTTCAAGTACGGCGAGAAAGTCTCGAAATGCATCCGATGATGAACCTCCGGGAAAAATAGATTCAAGTTCCCAGGTCGGCCGAATCGGACCTGTCAATTGCGTCATAAAGATTCATCCTTTCTTTTAACGTATTGTTGATGCCACAGGCGATTAGAGTGTATAACTATGATATAACGCCAGTCTTACAGGAGGGAAATCATAAATGAAACCACTGCAAATTTCGCCGGAAACCGCCGTTAAATTAGCCGAGAAGTTACATGTCCCCATTGAACATCTCATGCATATGCCGCAGCATATCTTGCTTCAAAAAATCGCGGAGCTTGCCAAAGAAGAAGCTCCCGGCAAACCGCCGGAAGATCCAGAGCAGTCCTCATGATTCCTTTTAACCAGTCGCTCCCCTATGATGTAATCATGGGAGACATTTATGTACAGGAATGTCCTTTTTGCGGAGCGGGAAATATCCTGCTCCCGCTGAAGCTTAGAGACCTCGTCAGAATCCGGGAAGGCAAAAAAAGACTCCTTGTCTTCCCTTGCTGCGGCAATAAAGTTCATGTGCTGGACAACGACAGCGATTACTTGCTGACCGACACGGTCATCCGCTGATCAAGCACACTTCATCAAGGAGGGGGAGCCCCCCTCCATTTTAGCTTTGCATTTCCTCCGGCAGCTCGTGCCCTCCGCTCAGCATTTCTTCGCGCAGCAGCGCCCACTGTTCTCTGGATGCCCGAATCATCGCCGCATCGATAATTCTTTTGTCATTAATGACGCGGGAAAACCATTTAACCGCATCGTTGTAATCTCCAACCCGCCGGCTCAGCTCTCCGATCAAATACATCAGCTTGGCATCGCTGCTTCCCACACCCTCCGTTTCATAAACTCGAATGTAGGATTCCAATGAATATCGGAGAAAGCGCTGTTCTTGTTCCCGGTTCTCTTTGTACCGGTATAGCCAGGCGATATGATGAAGCAAGCTGGCAATGATGCGCTCTTTCTCGCCGATCGTCTGCGCGCAGAGCAGCGCCAGCTTATAGGTCTCCAGCGCTTGTTCCCACTCCCGGTGGCCGCCGTAATCATGCTCTTGAAAGCGGCTGCCGATTTGCGTCTGAAACTGGGATTTCTGGCGTTCCGTCAAGCGGTCGTTTGAATTTTCCGTTGAGGCAAACCCGCACGCAGGGCATACGCGCACAACATAATAGTCGGGATTTTCATTCTGATAATACCCGCAGAAATCCGTATCCGTCCGCACGGCCCGCTTGAAGCTGGGGCGGACGCGCGAAGTGGCAAACTCTTTTTGGCAATGAACGCAAGTCAATTTGATTTTGTAAAGAGGTTCGAGTTCCAATTCTCCTACTTCCTTTCCAGAGTCCGTACGAAGCGGATCGCTGTTGTCTAGGGTGTGTTCACGAAATGAAAGGCCGGACCGGATAAACGCTGAAGTGCTAAATCCTGAAGCGGCTCGTCAATGCCGATGTCCTCAAGTGCGCTCTTCATGCAGGCAAGCCATGCTTCAGCCCGCTGTCGGGTGACCGGAAAATGCATGTGCCGCGCCCGCATCATCGGATGACCAAATTGATCCGAATACAAGGAAGGCCCGCCGAAAAACTGCGTCAAGAACAGGTATTGCTTCTCCATGACCGGGTGAATGTCCTCGGGAAACAGCGGTCCGAGAAGCGGGTCGCACTGAACCTTCGGATAAAAAGCTTCCACCAGCCGGCGAATCGAATCGCCGCCGCCCAAAAGCTCATAAAGGCTTTGATTCGGGTCCATAAGCTACCGCCAACTTTCCAACTGATTTTCATACCCTCGTATAGATTTTTTTACTTTCTACATTATAGCAAAAAAAAATAAAAGCTCCTACCGGAGCTTCTACGTGTGGATATTAAACTAGTAGCTGCGCCAATCCTCTTCATTCGAATGGACGAGAGAGGCGCGAATGACGTAAACAAAGGCGCATACGAGAACACCAGCAACAAAACTCATTATCATCACTCCATCCGTCAAGATTAATTTGTGAAGTCAATGATCCGGCTATTGTCCAATAGTGGCTATATTCAGGCATGATCTTATGGAATCATTTTATCATAGAACCGGGAAAAAATCAGCCTGCCCTGGAATCGCTTACGCATATTTTTTGTGATGTTAGTCCTACAAAACACATACACTTCACTATGACCATTGTGGAGGTAGTCCCATGCACACGATATTGATGAGGCGGTTGACCGCTCCGCTTCTGCTTCTGACCGGTCTGCTCTTGGGCGTGCTGATGCTTTCTTATCCCGGCTCCGTCTGGGAAGCCGGTCTGCGGGGGTTGGCCATTTGGTGGGACGTGCTCTTTCCGTCCCTGTTTCCGTTTTTTGTGATTTCCGAAGTCATGCTTGGCTTCGGCATCGTGCACTTCATCGGAAAACTGCTGGATCCGCTGATGAGACCGCTATTTCGCATTCCGGGCAGCGGAGGTTTTGTGGCGGCCATGAGCTTTGCGTCCGGCTACCCGGTCAGCGCCAAGCTGACGGTCAAGCTTAGGGAGCAACAGCTCGTCACCCGGGAGGAAGGAGAGCGGCTGGTTGCGTTTACAACTTCCTCGGACCCGATTTTCCTGATCGGAGCCGTATCGGTCGGGTTCTTCGGCAATTCCAAACTGGCTGGGGCACTGGCGCTCGCTCATTACGGAGGCGCGGTGCTAATCGGCTTTCTGATGAGGTTCTATAGCCCAAAGAGCGAACAAACGGACCGCTTGGAGCAGTTCGCTTCGGACAATGCAAATTCAAGATCCAAATCAAAACGTTCCGGGCTCCGTTCAGCGCTTAAGGCCATGCATGAAGCTCGGATGCAGGACGGCCGCGGACTCGGAGAACTGCTCCGCCAAGCGGTCTTCTCTTCTCTGCAGCTTATGACCGTTGTGGGCGGGCTCGTCGTATTTTTCTCCGTCGTACTTGAGGTATTGACCACGTCGGGGTTCATGAATTCTCTATACTACGGCGTACGGCATATGCTCCCGGCTTTAGGCTTGCCGGCAGGCCTTGCGGAGCCCTTGGTCGGCGGACTGTTTGAAGTGACGCTTGGAGCCAAGGCCGCCGCCGCACCCGCCGGGATCCCGCTGATGTATAAAGCCGCTGCCGCCGCCTTCATCCTGTCCTGGGGCGGACTGTCTGTCCATGCCCAGGTCGCCAGCATCATGAACGGAGCAGGCCTGCGCTACGCTCCTTTTCTGGTTGCCCGCTTCCTGCATGGTCTGCTCTCCGCCGGATTGTTGCTGCTGCTTTGGAAGCCGCTCATGGGTTCGCTTTCCGCATGGACGCCGGCGTCTACAGCCAAAGGGGCGGAATTCCCCGGCTGGTACGGGGCCCCCGGTGCGTTTCGCATATTTTTGTTGATGGTCTCATTACTGCTTATTTTGTCAATCCTCTCAAGAATCATTCAACGGATCTTTTCAAACCGGGACGAATAAAGCTATTCGCGAATCGTGAAAATGAAACATTGTGTTATGCCTACGAATTGATTATGATCATAATGAGATTTTCAACCTCTATATAAGGAGTCTGTCATCTTGAGATACTACGTTCTTAACCGTGGGGATCAGTTATCCGTCGATTTAAGCGAGACCTTTCATCATCTGGCGGCCAAGCAGGGACTTACGCTTGACGCGGAAGCTCCGGACATCGTCGTTTCGATCGGAGGAGACGGTACGATGCTCCACGCCTTTCATACCTTTTTCGACCGGGTCCCATCCATTGCTTTTGTCGGGGTTCATACGGGACACTTAGGCTTTTATGCGGACTGGAAGTCCGACGAGATCCCGGAGCTCGTAAACATGATGGGGCGCCACGCGGAACCCGGTCTGCTAAAACCACGCATTGTGCAATATCCGCTCATCGAGCTGGAGATCCGCAAAAAGTCGGGAACCGCCTCCTTTATTTGTTTGAATGAATCTACTATAAAAAGCGTAGACGGCACCGTTGTGGCTCAGGTAGACATCAACGACCAGATGTTCGAAATGTTCCGCGGTGACGGGATTTGCATTTCCACCCCGTCCGGGAGTACGGCTTACAATAAAAGCTTAGGCGGGGCGTTGATCCATCCAACCATCGATGCACTGCAAATTTCCGAAATCGCCTCGATCAATAATCGGGTATTCCGTACGATGGGTTCTTCGCTTGTCCTGCCAAGCCATCATCATTGCGACATATACTCTCGCAAGGAACAAAACCTGCTGCTTACGATCGATCATATCAATTTGCCCATCGACGATTTGATATCCGTACGCTGTCAAGTAGCCGCCCAAAAAATCAGTTTCGTGCGTTACCGGCCTTTCCCGTTCTGGAACCGGGTGAGGAACGCCTTCTTGGAATAGGCAGGGGGAGCCTTCCGGAAGGCAGAAAATGAAATACATAGAAAAGGAAGTCAATGATTATGATCCTAAAACGATTGCGCAAGACCGCCATCATACCTCTTCTGATTATGTCCTTGCTCTTATTGCCGGAAGCGGCAGGAGCCGAATCCGCCGTGACCACGATCAACATCGGGACAAGCGATGCCGCCGCCCAGGACTCCGATCTGTCCGTACTCCAGGAAGTGCTCGATTATTTAGATGCTTATAACATTGAAGGAGTGGACCGGCAGGAATTTATCGATAACGCGGTAAGGGGAATGGTCTACACGCTCGACGATCCTTACAGCGACTATTTCACCGAAGCAGATATGCAGGACTTCGAAGATCAATTGAACCAGGAGTTTGTGGGGATCGGCGTGACGCTCCGCTTCCATGACGGAAAGCTGTATATCACGGATGTGTTAAACGACTCTCCCGCCAAATCCGCCGGTCTTCTCCAAGGAGACATTATCACGAGAGTGAACGGACAAGCCGTCAAGAGTATGGACGATATCGATTTGATCACGGGGGAAGAAAATACGCAAGTGCTGATCACGGTCAACCGTAACGGCAAGGATAAGGTTTATCCGATCATCCGAAAGACTTTCTCGCTTCCTTCTGTAACGGGCACCGTCATTCCGTCGACCAAAATCGGATATATTTCGATTTCATCTTTTTCCGAAACGTCCGATACCGAGTTTGCCGATAAGCTCGATTCACTGCGCAAGCAAGGCATCGGTGCGCTGGTGCTGGATCTTCGGGACAATCTGGGCGGTTACGTTCAGGCCGCAGCCAATATCGCCTCGCATTTCATGAAAAACGGAGTGCTGATGTACACCGCGGACCAAAGCGGCACATTGGAGCCGGTCAACATCACGGATGGGGAAGATATCGGAATGCCCGTCGTCGTACTCACGAACGAAATGACGGCGAGCGCATCTGAAATATTAACCGGAGCTTTGCGAGACAATGGCATCGCGACTGTTGTTGGAACGCAAACCTACGGAAAAGCACGCATACAAAACGTCTTTTCGTTGTCGAACGGCAGCTCGTTGAAACTGACCGTGGAGCGTTACCTGACGCCAAACAAGGAGGATTTCAATCATATCGGCTTGAAACCGAACATTGAAGTCAAAAACAATCCCGCAGCTCAGCTTATCACAGGTCTGTATAAAGCGGGCATGCGTAGAATCGATCTCGCCGGGAGCGCTTCGTCGCTTACGGTAAACGGCTACGCATTCCCGGGTTACATCGACACGCTCCAAAACGGCGGCAAGATTTATGCGCCTTCGCGGATTCTGGCGTCCCTTATTCAGGGTAATGTCGCTTGGACCGGAAGCATTCAAAAGCTTACCGTAACCGATCAGAATGGACATCAGACCGGTTTTACCGTCGATTCGAAGAGCGTGAAATTCGTTGACGGCGAAGCTTATATCGAACTGCATGATTTCCAGAAGAAATTCCCGGCACTGGCATGGAGCTATCAACAAGGCTTACTGAAATTATCTCTAAAATAATTAGCGGCAAAAAAAACGGTTCCCGAGCTACTCGGGAACCGTTTCTGTATCTTCCGTATGATTTTTGCCGGAGTTGTGCTTCTGACTGTCCTTCGTTTTTTGAAGCACGAAATAAGCGCAGCCGAAATTGCAGTATTCGTTAATATAATCCGTAATGCCGGAATACGCCGTATCACGGTTGGCTTTAGGGTGATTGTCTCTGAGGAATCCCTTAAGCCGCAGCTTCTCGTAGCCCCAATCGCCGATAATGTAATCATACCGGTCGAGCACTTCGCTGTATCTTTGTTTGAACGCCTCGGAATCCCAGGCATCCCGGTAATTTTGAATAAGTTCGTAGGTTCTTCCGCCGATTTGAATCAAAAGCACCTCCTCCTTTCATGCTCAAGAAGACGCGGATACGCCTTCTTTATGGTTATGAGCCGATTTTACCTGTTCATGGGCATGATACGAGCTGCGGACAAGCGGCCCGGACTCCACATGGCTGAATCCGCGATTCATACCTTCCTTTTTCAATTCCGCAAACTGTTCCGGTGTATAGTATTTCTCAACTCTCAGGTGTTTAGGCGACGGCTGCAAATATTGCCCGATCGTCAAAATATCGCAGTCCGCGGCTCGCAAATCGTCCATCGCCTGCAGAATTTCATCCCATTCTTCCCCAACGCCAAGCATGATGCTGGACTTCGTTGGAATTTCCGGCTGCATGGCCTTGGCCCGTTTCAGCAATTCCAGGGAGCGGCGGTATTTGGCCTTAGCCCGTACATGATCGGACATCCGTTCCACCGTTTCAATATTATGATTCAGGATATCCGGCTTGGCATCCATAACTATGTTCAGCGAAGCCTCATCCCCCATAAAATCGGGAATCAGCACCTCTACGCTGCAGAACGGCAAACGGGCTCGGATCGCTTTGATCGTCGCGGCGAATATCGAGGCTCCTCCATCCTTCAGATCGTCACGCGCTACGCTGGTTACAACGCAATGACGCAAATTCATTTTTTCCGCGGCTTCGGCCACGCGTTCAGGCTCCTGTAAATCAAGCTCGGTCGGAAGGCCGGTATTCACAGCGCAAAAACGGCAAGCCCGCGTGCAGATATCTCCCAAAATCATAAAAGTTGCGGTCCGGTTAGTCCAGCATTCATATATATTCGGACAGTGCGCTTCTTCGCACACCGTGTGCAGCGTTTTGGAACGCATCATCTTCTTGATGTCCTGATAATTATCGCCATTTGTTAGCTTGATACGAATCCAATCGGGTTTTGGCTCTTTGGCAAGTTTAGACACTCCAGTATACCTTCCTTCATATGGAATAAGCGGTAGTGACATTTATTATACCATAGATTCCTAACGGGAAAACCTACACCTTCAAATGGAATAAAAACACAGCTTTTGCTCCACCCTAAAGGACGTTAACTCAAACCGAAGGAGGAAATCTTACATTGAGGTCTTCTTTGCAGATTGGCGGCAAAATCTTTAGCTGCTTTATATGCAGCGTCATTCTAACATCGCTGTGGACGATTCCGGGCCTGGGAGCCGCTTTCGCCGAAGCGCCCGGAAAGTCCCAACCGAACGCGGACAAAAACGTATATGATCAGCGCCGCAGCTTGTACGAGGAAATCAGCGTCATGACACAAATTCCGTGGTATTGGCTTGCTGCCGTAGACCAATATGAACGTACGATTGCTCCCAGGTCGGCCAAAGAGGAGGAGCACCGGCTGACGGGATTTCGCTTTAAGGAAGTTTTTTGGGCGGGAGCGCTCAATCCCAATCCGGCGGACAAAGACCCGGCCACCATCGGTTTGTTTGGAGGTATCGGTAAAGACGCAACCTCGGATGGAGCGGCCGATCCTAAAAACGATAGGGACGCCTTGTATACCATAGCCTCATATTTGCACGATTTTGGTTATAAAGACGAAGACTTCCGCATCGCTCTTTGGAGGTATTACCAAAGCGATTCGGCCGTGGAACGCATCCGGCAGTTCGTCAAGCTATATACGGCATTCAATCGCCTGGATCTGTCGAAGAGCGCCTTCCCGCTTCCCGTCCGCAGCACTTACACGTACCGGGACACCTGGGGCGACCGTCGGGGCTGGGGCGGACTTCGGATTCATGAAGGAACGGATCTGTTCGCGCCGATGGGCGTGACCGTCCGAAGCGTTTGCTACGGCGTCGTCGAGACCAAAGGCTGGAATCCCTATGGAGGTTGGAGAATGGGAATCCGCGATGTTCTGGGCCGGTATCACTACTATGCGCATTTGCAGGGATATGAGAAAGGCATCGAAGTGGGGCAGATTGTGGAGCCGGGACAGACGATAGGCTGGGTCGGAAGCAGCGGGTATGGCCCTCCTGGTACCTCCGGCAAATTCCCTCCTCATCTGCATTACGGGATATACCGGGATACCGGCAGCACGGAGTGGGCTTTTGACCCCTATCCGCTTTTGAAAAAATGGGAACGGGCCGAACGGAATGAAAAAAAATAAAAGGCGCCGTTTCGAAAACGCGCCTTTTATTAATGCCAAATGCCTACCTATAAGGATCATCCGTCAGCCTTAGGGAGAAGCACCGTTGTTTTGCTCCTGATCGATTGATTCTTCCGGTATTTCTAACGGATCCGAAGGAAGCTGTATTCCGGAATCGGACGCGGTTCCCTGATCATCAGAGGAAGAATTGCCGGGGAGTCCGGGAATCGCGATATTCGGAGCGCTCGGCTGGCTTCCACCGACCGGATTGCCTTTGCCGTCATAGTAATACATCGGAACATCGCCGACGACAAGCAAGTAAGACACGGGAATTTCCGTCTCTACGGATTGAGCCTGCATATCAAACGGAACCACGACGGAAAGTTCGGTTTTGACCCTCAGGAACACCTCGACGAGGATCATGTTAATCCCGGCGTCCTGCCTGCGCGTATTCAGGTCTACTTTAACATCGCCCTTCGGTTCGATCTTGATGGGAACGCTGGGTCCAAATGAGGCCAGAATCGGACTGCCAAGCGCCTGGCCAAGCGGGATGTGCTCCGACAATCTCGACACCTCATCCAACGTTTTGCGCACCGTTTGGATGGTATCCGACGTCACCCGCATATGCGCCGAATAATTGAGCATAAATCCGGTAATTTTACCGGATGCATCGGTTTTCCAATCGATCAGGTCTCCTACCTGATTCTGGTTCGATACTTGTGCCGCAATCGCGTCATTGATGGATTCCGTGGCGATTTGCTTGACCCTGACCTGGGCCAAATGCATGATCGGCTCCCGCATGTGGCGTTCCACATATTGAAAAAATTGCAAAAATCCAAACAAAGCGATGACCAGTATAAATATCCACATTTTCCGCCGGCTTCTTGGCCTTCTTCTCCGGCTCCGCCACCCGCGTCGTATGCGCATTGCTTTAGCCCCCTTGCAGCGGTCAAACTACTATACAAGTTATGCGGGCCGCGGACAAAAAAGAAGGACCAGCCGGAGGCCGGCATCATTTGGCGGTTAAATTGCCCAAACGGCCGGGACTATTCTACCGTTTTATAAATTGTCACAATTTATGATAAAATTCCTAAATCATGAAATTACCTTAGATTAAAGCAATTATTACCATAAATAAATGACTGGATTTGAAATAATATAGTACTTTTGTCCCGGTAAGTTCCTTTTCTCCATATGATTTTGCCCCAAATGATGCTATCATTAAAATAAATTCATTTTATTGTATTTTTACAAGGGGACCGCACCATGTGTAACTATAAAATTTTGTATAAAGTGACTGGAGAGTTGCAAAAGGACCGTTTGGAATTCACGGTGTCTCCATGGAAGCTTTTGATCGAAACCTCAAGGTACTACGAGATTAAACCCAACAGCGGAGCGGTCAAAAGACTTTACAAAGAGAAGCTCAACGTGACCACCACAGAAACGAAGTCGTATGCTAACGGTACTTTATCGGTATCCGCCTTTTGTTCGGAAGAAAGCATCGAAGAAATTCAAAATGTGATTGTAGAACAGTTGCAAAACAACATCATAGAGTATATGAATGATCTTCAGCTTAATCAAAAAGCAATTCGTTATCTGGCTACAGATACAAAAGCAGGAGAAATTTCCTGATCCTCAAAAAAAGCGGCGCCTCCTTCAAAGGAGCGCCGCTTTTTTGCGGCTGGCTCACGGACACAAATATCCTTATTTCACCGCAACAAGTTTTACTAGTAAGCTGGCATAATCACCTTTTTGCGTCGGGACTGTCCAGCCAAGATTCATGAATCGGTCTCCCGTCAGAACCGTATCCGCTCCTTCGATCCGGTACGACCGGTTCGGGTCCAGACCCTTGAGCTTCAACGTAAGATCTGCGACATTTGTCTCAGCCAGCACCTTGCTGTAGAACACAAGCGCCTCGCTCAGATCCTCCGAAACGAACATCCACGCGGCCTCCTGGCCCTCAAACGGACTCATTAGCCGGTAAAAGTCGCCCTTCTGCACGAGCAAACGGTTTTCTTTGTACTGCTGAACCTGCAATTTGACAAGCTCTTTCTCCTCATCGGTAAAGCGGGTTAAATCCAGCTCGTAACCGAAATTGCCCGACATCGCAACGTCGCCTCTGGTTTTCAGCGGCGTCATACGGCCAACCTGGTGATTCGGTATTGCGGAAACATGCGATCCCATCGTGCTGACCGGGTACACCATGCTTGTGCCGTATTGAATCTTGAGGCGTTCAACCGCATCTGTATCATCACTGGTCCAAGTCTGCGGCATATAATACAGCATTCCCGGATCAAAACGTCCCCCGCCGCTGGCGCAGCTTTCGAACAAAATGTGCGGGAACCGATGGATAAAGCGTTCAAGAAGCTCATAGAGCCCCAGGATATGCCGGTGCGCGGTCTCCGACTGGCGCCCTGCCGGCGCCGCCGCGGAGCCGATTTCCGTCAAATTGCGGTTCATATCCCATTTGATATAGGAGATCGGAGCGCTTTCGAAAACGCCGCTCAACTTATCAAAGATATAATCGCGCACTTCCGCCCTGGAATAGTCGAGGACAAGCTGCCATCTGGCTTCGGTTCTGCGGCGCCCATCCACGTGAATGCACCAATCCGGATGCTCGCGATACAAATCGCTGTCCGGGGAAATCATTTCCGGCTCCACCCATAGACCGAATTTCAAGCCATGGGCATTGACCCGATTGGCCAGATCGGTAATTCCGCCGGGCAGTTTGCGGAAATCGGGCGTCCAGTCTCCAAGCGAGGATCTGTCGTTGTCCCTTTTGCCAAACCAGCCGTCGTCCAGCACCAGCAGTTCAATGCCAAGCTCCGCACCCGATTTGGCGATTGCTTCGATTTTATCCGCATCGAAGTCAAAGTATGTCGCTTCCCAATTGTTGACGAGAATCGGACGTTCCAGATCCCGGTGAGCGCCGCGGCATAGCCGGGTGCGATATAGCCGGTGATACGTTCGCGACATCGCGCCGAATCCCTGCGCAGAATAAACCATGACCGTTTCCGGCGTTTGGAAGGTTTGTCCTTGATCAAGCACCCATGCAAAATCAAACGGATTCAGCCCGATCGAGACACGTGTGGTTTTATATGGATCCACCTCGGCGGTAGCGAGGAAGTTTCCGCTATAGACCAAGCTGAAGCCGTAAACCTCGCCTTGATCCTCATCCGTTCCTTTTGCGGCTACAGCGATAAACGGATTCAGCGGATGCCCGCTCGCCCCTCTGCGGCTTTCGATCGTTGTCCCGCCGGGGCCAAGCGGCCGGCGCTGAATGTGAGTTTCCCGTCCCCAGGCGCCGGCGAGATACAACGCGTCGTACCCGGCTTGCGGCAAATCCACACTGGCGCTGAGCGCGCGAAGCAGCGTGAGAGACTGTGAGCCTTGATTTTCAAAACGGACAGATCTGGCTACGGCGTCGAATCGATCAAACACACTGTAGCTTAATTTAACCGCCAGCCCCGAGTAGTCGTCCCGCAGTTCCAATTCAAGCGTTTCCGCTTCCGCTTCGTTCTCCGCATATACGCCCGGTAGCCCTTCAAGCTGCGGTTTGCCTTTGATGATCCGATACCCCCGATATGTGAGCTCGGTAATTCGGCTCCCGTCCTCAAGTCTTGTTTGGTACGCCGGACTGCGAAAATCGCCTGTGCCGTATTGCGGATATTCCTGAGGCAGATGTTCGAGAGATATTCTGCCCGCCAAGTTGATGTAGCTTTCCGGATGATCCTCGAAGCTGATTTTTTTGCCCCAATAGGCATGTGCCGGATAGCCGTTCACAATTTGAATAATATAACTTGAATCTTTGGCTTGCAAATGGAAAATACCTTGATCTTCATAAACGCGGATAGTCATGGAATAAACATGCTCCTTTCAAACGCTGCGCTAAGAGTATTATGTGTATTTGCCTTCATCTTACTTTCCCAAGTCGCGGCGGTAAATGGAACATCCCTACTTAAATATGGCATAATGATAGATGAGTATGTTAACTTAGCTTTATAACGAATGTTCAATATAGCTTTATGCTAGCCATCCAAAAACGGAGGAATATCATGAATGAATTTTTTGCCAACCCCGCGCCTTACCGGGAAATGCAGATCAGCCAATTCGGGATCGAGTACTGCTCGCCCCTTCACGAATACGGGCCTGCCGTTCGGGACCATTATCTGATTCATTTCATTTTCCGAGGGCAGGGGACGTTCGAATCGGGAGGCAAGTCTTACCCGCTGCGTTCGGGACAAGCCTTTCTGATCACTCCGGGAGCCGTAACGTATTATCAGGCGGATGAACAAGATCCGTGGCATTATTGCTGGGTAGGATTTCAGGGGATCATGGCGGAAACTTACTTGAGGCAGGCCGGACTCTCCCACGAAACTCCGATCCATGAATCGATCGACCCGAAGGTGGTGCTGGACGGGATCCGGCAGATGGGGGATTCCCGAACAATGGCGCATGGCCGCGAGCTGAAACTGATTGCTTTGCTTTATGGGCTGCTGTCCCATATGATCGAGGCGAATCCACATATTCATGGAGACGATACAAAAGCTAATCGCCGCGATCTATATACGCAAAAAGTTGTAAGCTTCATTGAAACGAACTACGCGAATAAAATCACGATATCGCAAATTGCCGACTTTGTCGGACTTGACCGCAGCTATCTCTGCTCCATTTTCAAGGAGCGCACCGGCGCCAGCATTCAGGATTACCTCATCGACTACCGGATGAACAAAGCCTGCGGGCTCATGCCGAATCCGCTGCTGGCAATCGGCGACATCGCCCGATCGGTGGGATATGAGGACCCGTTGTTGTTCTCCAAAATATTCAAAAAAACGAAAGGGCTATCGCCCAGAGATTATCGCCAAACCCAAGCCGAAGAATCAAGCGAGCTCTAGCAGCCCCATTTCGAGGCAGGTCGCTATCGACAGCGCCTTCTCCTCCTCGCCAAAGCGGATTACGATCCTTTCGGCGGTGATGTCCGCGATCGCCCCGATTCCAAATACGCGGTGCGATACGTTTTTGCCCAGAGTGAACTCGGAGCGGTCACGGATCGCGTTAGGGTTATAACGCGCCTCCGCCGAAATGCTATGCAAAGCGGAAGGTTTGACCGGGAATGTCTGGACCTGCAGCGAGTGGGCGGATCCGGAAATCTGAACGGATTCGGCTTCCTTGGGATGCACAAGTCTCCGGATATCACCGATAAACCGGGATTCTTCGGTTTTTTCCCCGTCCCGCTGCCGATAAGTAAGAAGCTCCAAGTGATGTTTGGCTCTTGTCATACCAACGTAAAATAGCCGCACCGCTTCCTCAAGCAGTTCGGGACGGGCATCCCCCTCTTCTCCCTTTTCATCTTCCGCGGAGGGAATAATCCCTTGAATGAGGTCGATCATGAAGACCCGTTCGAACTCCAGACCCTTGGCACTGTGAAAGGTCGACAAAGTTACGGCGTTTTGTCCTTTGTTTCTTTTGGAGGTTTTTAGCGCTGCGGCCAGATGCTTCAGTCGGTTCGCGAAATCCTCCATCGTTTCCAGCGTGTCCGCAATTTCCTCCAGCGTATTCAAGATTCCTATCAAGTACTCCTTGCGAAATCCAAGGCGCTCGCACGTTTTTTCCAGCGCTTTCTCATACCCCAGCCGGGTTCGAATGACACGGATCGCATGCAAAGGAGGCATGCCGCTCATCTGCCCGAAGGTTTCTTTTGCGGCCTGCAGAGGTTTGATTTGATATTCCTTAAGCGGAACGTGATTCAGCAGATTATCAAACACCGACTCGTTATTTTCAATCGACTTAAGGGCGGCCATTTGCTGCTTGCTGATGTATCCGTTGAATTTAAGGTGGATTTTCTCCAGCAGCTCCGGCCGTTTATCCGTAAAGGTCATCCGCATGAAATTCAGGATATCTTCCACCACCCAATGGGAGAAAAAGCGGTTGTCGGCGTCCTTCATATAAAACGGGATTCCGCTGCGGTCAAACTCGTTCATCAGAGTGATGGAAGAAGAATGGTTGCGATACAACACCGCCACTTCCGAAAGGTTGCCGGAATTTTGGATTTCCTGCGCCAAATATTTCACCTGGTTTTTGTAGTCGGGAAAAACGCGAATTTGAACCGGTTCCCGGGCCGGATTCTCCGTAAACATGTTTTTGTCGTACCGATGCCGGTTTTGCTTGATAAACGAGTCCGCCGCCTGCACGATGTCCCGGGAGGATCGGTAGTTCCGCTCCATAAACAAGGTGGCGGCATTTGGATAGGTGTGCCGAAAATTCAGCAAATAGGCAGGCTCCGCGCCTCGCCAGCTGTAAATCGACTGATCGTCATCCGCGACGACGCACAAATTCCGGTGTCTTTCTCCCAGCCTTTCGACAATGGCGTGCTGAACCAGAGAGGTATCCTGGCTTTCATCCGTCAAAATATAGTCAAACCGCTCCTGATATTTTTGCCGCAGTCCATGGTCCTTCTCCAGCGCTTCCGCGGCGATGGTCAGCATGTCGTCATAATCGATGAGCAGCAATCTCTCGTCCCAAGCGCGCTTGAATTCCTCGTAAGCTTGAAGAATCCGCTCCGCCTGCGGGACATCCGTTTTGACCAGCGCCCATCGCTCCGGCGGTATTCTTTTATTCTTGATATAGCTGATATAAGTGGTCAATTCATCCATCTGATCTTCGGTGATGTTCTCGTCCATCATCGACTTGAACAAATGGCGCAAAATGAGTTTTTTGTGCAGCGGCGGGTGGTCCGGGTCTACAGTCTCGTGCTCCTTCAGATCAGGATCGCCTTCAATAATCCGGTATGCGGTTCCGTTCTTGCGTAAGTATGTTTGAACCAGCTCAAAAGCGAGGCTGTGAATCGTCGAAAAGTCGACGGGCCGCAGCTCAGGGAAAAAGCGCTTGAAGCGCTCCTTCATATCCGACGCCGAAGCGCGGCTGAACGTCACCGCTTTGATGCGGGCCGGATTGATGCCCTTTTCCTCGATGAGATAGCCAATGCGCATGATAAGGGTCGTCGTTTTCCCCGATCCCGGCGAAGCGAGCAGCAGCAGCGGACCCTCCGTTTGCAGCACCGCCTGCTTTTGAACCTCATTGAGTTCGACTCCAAGTTCCCTCTTTTTTCGTGTAAAAAAGTCTTCTTTCTCGTTCAACTCAACCTGTCCTCTCGATGCCTGAAAATCATGATATTCACAAAAAAAGACTGGAGCGTCTCCGGAAGTGACCCGTGCCAGGCTCCAGTCTATATTTTTAAATATATGGTTGAATCGCTTGTAAAACAATTATACAGGAGAACTCCTATCTGGAGCTCGAAGCCACTTATTTGCGATCAATAAACGGAAAAGCTCCCGCTGCTATGAACGAATTTGTCAATTCCCCTGTTTTTCCCCTTTTAAACAAGGGTTTTCAATTCCTTGGGCACAGAGACAACATGCGAGTCTTCGGCTGGCACTCTGCTATCCGTGGGACAGGATTCAATAAGGGGTCAATTAGCAGGAGAATTTCCAGCTAGCTAGTGTAGTTCCATGGTTGGCTAGTGTGGTTCCATCGTGAAAAGTGGTATTAAAAGTCTATTTTGAGTTGACGAGGCACCGCCCGCATAGCGGATATTTTTCTGCATCCCCCGCTTCACCTGCTTAACTGACTGAAGCCATTAATAAAAATGTAGTTTCAATTTACGTTATAACTTACACAAGAAAAGATTGTTTCCATTCTTTAAAAATACCGCTGCCGCATCGCCTCATACAGCAGCACGGAAGCGGCCATCGCCACGTTCAGCGATTCGGCCTGGCCGCGCATCGGGATGAGCAGGCCGTCGTCCATCAAGCCGCGGACCTCGGCGCTAAGGCCCCCGCCCTCGCTGCCAAACAGCAGCCAGACCGGGCCGGTAAAGTCGTAGGCATAGCAGTTCGCCGCCGCCTGCAGGCTGGTGCCGGCCAACCGGATGCCGCGTGCTTTCGCCTGCGGCAAAATCTGCGCCAGGTCGCCGTGCACGACCGGCAAATGAAACAGCGAGCCCATGGTCGAACGGATGACCTTGGGGCCATAAACATCGGCGCAGCCGGCGCCCACGATCACGCCGTCGGCCCCAACCGCGTCGGCGCTGCGGATGATCGTGCCGACATTGCCCGGGTCCTGCACGCCGTCCAGGACCACAACCAGGCTGCGCTCGGCGTCAAGCAGCGGCTGCGCCGACGCGCCGCCTTTGCGGGCTACCGCAAAGACCGGCTGCGGCGTTTTCGTATCGCTGCATTTGGCGATGACGGCGGCGGACACGCCGATCCATTCCACTTCGAGGCCGGCCGAAGCGGCTGCGGCCAGCTCCGCCGGAATGCCGCCCTCTGCCTCGTAGCAGACGCATTCCAAATCGGCCCGCGACTGAAGGGCTTCTTTCACCAAATGAATGCCCTCAATCAGAAACTTTTGCTGCCGGTCCCGGTTTTTTTTCTCAAGCAGCCCCGCCCATTCCTTTACCCGGGGATTCTGCGGAGACAAGATTTGCATGAATTCGTTCATCCTTCTGCTCAGGTTCTATATTCCACATTTTCCGCCGATTACGAATACGACAGCTCCAGCTTGGTTAAATCGGATTTCTCGCCAACGATGACGAGAACATCGTCTTCCGATAAACGGTCCGTCGCGGCAGGAGAAATGTTCATTTTACCGCCGTTTTTGATCGCCATGACATTGCAGCCAAAGCGAGCCCGAATATCAAGCTCTTTGAGGTTTTTGCCAACCATGGACGAAGACACGCGAAGCTCAACGATGCTGTATTCCTCGGACAGTTCGATATAATCCAAAATATTCGGAGAAGTCAAATGGTGGGCAACCCGCAGCCCCATGTCTCTTTCCGGATAAATGACCTTGTCCGCGCCGATTTTTTGCAGCACCTTCCCATGCAGCTCGTTTTGAGCTTTGACGACAATCAGCGGGCCGCCGAAATCCTTGAGAATCAGCGTCGTTAGTATGCTCGCTTGAATGTCTTCGCCGATGGCGACGACGACCACGTCGAAATTGCGGACGCCCAGCGCCCGCAGCGCATCTTCATCGGTTGAATCCGCCGAGACGGCGTGCGTGACGATATTGGATACGGCCTGTATGGCATGCTCGTCGGAGTCGATTGCCAGAACATTAAATCCCATATTGCTAAGCGCGGTCGCTACGCTGACTCCAAAACGGCCCATGCCGATAACGGCAAACTGTTTTTTGGCTGCTTGTGCCATATTGTTTCACCACCCGAAACATATTTCATTCGATTAGTATACCATAGTCGCGGTCAAACTTGAATTTTCCCCCGGCCCATCGGGAACATTAAGCTTCAGGCAATTACTATTTCAAGGAGGGATGCTCCAATGCCAGGCATTCTGTTGGATTTGCGTCAAGCTGTGCTGTACAAAGTCAATGGGAAAGACGAAAACGGGCTGCGGGAGATGATCGAGGGTTCCATCGACGCAGAGGAAGCAGCGTTGCCGGGACTTGGCGTCGTTTTTGAGGTCATTTGGAAAAACATCGACCAGAACAAGCAAAACGAGCTGCTGTCCGTACTCAAGCATCAGATCGACGCGTTGGATTTGAAGCCGTTAAAATAGGCGGCCCGCTCATCATGAAACAAGCCTTCTTGACCGGGCTATCCGGCAGCAAGAAGGCTTGTTTTGCTGTTGGCTTATAATTAACTCCTACAAACTCGCCGCTTACGGCGCCGTCTCCAGGAATTTGGCGTCCGGATTTTTCTCCATCGCCGTCCGCATCGCGTATTCGTTCTCGAACAGGACCACGTAGTTGCCTTTTTTATCCTTCACCAATGTGGAGTTGATACGGAATTTGGACGGGTCGATCTTATCGGCCACGATCCAGCGGGCAAATTGGAACGGCATGCGCTGAAGCTGCACGTCAACGCCATATTCGCCCTTCATCCGGTATTCGAACACCTCGAATTGCAGCTGCCCGACCACGCCGAGAATCGTATCCTCGAATCCAACCGTCGTAAAGACCTGAATCGTCCCTTCTTCGGTCAACTGATCGACACCTTTTTGATACTGTTTGTGCTTCAGAGCGTTCTTCACGCTGACCTTAGCGAAAATTTCCGGGGAGAACGTTGGCAGCTCGTCAAATACGATTTCGCTGCCTTGGCTCAGCGAATCTCCAATCCGGAAAATGCCCGGATCAAACAACCCGACAATGTCCCCGGGGTAAGCTTCGTTGACGATATCGCGGTCCTGCGCCAAAAACTGCTGCGGCTGAGACAGTTTGATCTCTTTGCCCGCCCGGACATGTTTGACCGACATCCCGCGTTCGAATTTACCCGAGACGATCCGTAAAAAAGCTACCCGGTCGCGATGCGCGGGATTCATATTGGCCTGAATTTTGAAAATATAACCCGAAAACTTCTCGTTCGTCGGCTCGACCACGCCAACCGTGCTGCGGCGCGGCTCCGGCTTCGGAGCCAATTGCAGGAAATTCTCCAGGAAAGTCTGCACGCCGAAATTATTAACCGCGCTGCCAAAAAAGAGCGGCGTCAATTCCCCGCGCAACACTTTTTCAAAATCGAACGGATCGCCCGCCACGTCAAGCAGCTCCAGATCCTGGCACAGCTGATCGTGCAGAAAATCTCCCGCCATTTCGCGGATGACCGGGTCATGATAATCATCAACCTTGGTCACCTGAATCGTCGAATGGTCATTTCCCTGGAACAGCTCCACTTGGTTCTTCATCCGGTCATACACCCCGGACAGCTCGCGTCCGGAACCGATCGGCCAGTTCATCGGAACGGAGCGAATGCCTAGCACCTGCTCGATTTCCTCCATCAAATCAAACGGACTCCGGCCTTCGCGGTCCAGCTTGTTGATGAACGTAAAAATCGGGATTCCCCGTTTGGCGCACACCTGGAACAGCTTGATCGTCTGCGCTTCGACCCCTTTGGCCACGTCGATCAGCATCACGGCGCTGTCAGCCGCGGTTAACGTACGGTAAGTATCCTCACTGAAATCCTGGTGACCCGGGGTATCCAAAATATTGATCCGATGTCCTTTATAGTCAAACTGCATGACGGAGGAAGTCACGGAAATCCCCCGCTGCTTCTCGATCTCCATCCAGTCGCTGGTCGCGTGTTTGCTGGCTTTACGGGCTTTTACCGAACCCGCTTCACGGATGGCTCCGCCAAACAGCAGCAATTTTTCCGTTAATGTCGTTTTCCCCGCATCCGGGTGGGAGATGATCGCAAACGTCCGGCGTTTGTCCACTTCCCGCTGCAGCGCTTCTTCCAATGCTTTGCTCATTCTCACTTTCCTCTCGTTCCACAAAGTCACGTACTATATTGTAACATATTTTGACTCTCCATACGCAAAAACACCTCACGCCAAACGACATAAGGTGTTTTCGCCAATACTATTCTATTCGTGCTTCATCGCCCAAGGTTCCAAATAGCCTAGTTTATCCTTCGGACACCGTCCAAACGACGTTGTCTTCTTCCTGTCCGTTTACCGGCCACCAATGGAAGCCGTCTTGAGCCAGCAGCTCATCCGCTTCCTGAGGTCCCCAAGAACCCGCAGGATACAAGCTGATGTCGGACGGATTTTGCGCCCAGTCGGCAGCAATCCGGTCGACAAACGCCCAAGCGGTAGCCACTTCGTCCCAACGGGTGAAGTAGGTCGAGTCGCCTTGAGCCGCGTCGTGAATTAAACGTTCGTAAGCCTCCGGCGAGTTGATCCCTACGAGACAGCTTTGGCAAAATTCCATCGCCAGCGGTTCAATTTGGGATTCGGAGCCCGGTTTCTTGGCATTGATTTTCACGTAAATGCCTTCCATCGGATTGACGCGGATGACGAGCAGGTTCGGTTCCAGCGTATGCTTTTGTCCGAGGTAAACATTCGTCGGCATTTGCTTGAACTCGACCACGACCTCCGTCGTTTTTACCGGCAGCCGCTTTCCGGTCCGGATATAGAACGGAACTCCCGCCCAGCGGAAGTTATCGACAAGCACTTTGGCTGCAAAATAGGTTTCCGTATTCGAATTCGGATCCACCTTTTCTTCCTGACGGTATCCGGCCAATGGCTTGCCTTTGCTTTCACCTGCGGTATATTGGCCGCGCACCACGCGGGCCTTTATGTCCTGCTCCGATTCGAACGGCCGCAAGGAACGGAGCACCTTCACCTTCTCGTCCCGGATATCTTCCGGGAACAAGCGGCTAGGCGGTTCCATGGCAATCATCGTGAGCATCTGGAGCATGTGGTTTTGTCCCATGTCGCGGAGCGCGCCCGCATGATCATAATATCCGCCGCGTTCTTCGACACCGACCGTTTCGCTCAGCGTGATTTGGATATTGGCGATATGCTTGTTGTTCCAAAGCGGCTCAAAAAACGCATTCGCAAACCGGATGATCTCAATATTCTGCACCATCTCTTTGCCGAGATAATGGTCGATCCGGTAAATCTCTTCTTCTTTGAACACTTGGTTCAGCTCTTCGTTTAGCCGCTCTGCCGAAAGCAGGTCATAACCAAACGGTTTCTCGATAACCAGACGATGCCATCCGCCGCTGCTCAGCATGCCGCCTTTTTGCAGATTGAACGAAACGCTGCCGAAAAGCTCCGGAGCCAGCGCCAAATAAAACAGACGATTACCCGGAATTCCAAAGCGCCCTTCGATTGATTCGGTCAATTCCCGAAGTTCGCGATAACCGTCAACATTGTTAATATCCAGCGATTTATAAGCAAAATGCTGCACAAACCGATCCCACTCCGCGGTATCCTCCACTTTATAGCGACAAAATTCCGCGATAGAGCGGAAAATGTCGTCCCGGAATTCCTCCGGCGTTCGCGGCCGTCGCGCAACGCCGATAACTGCAAAATCCTCGGCCAGCTTGCCTTCGCGGTATAGTGAATAAATAGCGGGGAAGAGCTTGCGGCGTGCCAAATCTCCGGTAGCGCCAAAAATAAAAAATACTGCTCCAGGGGTCTGCAGTGATTCCAAATTTTGAATATCAGCCATGGCTCCTCATTCTTTCTATAGCAATTTAGTGTATATTTATATATTCCCCCATCAAGCCCATAACCTTACATGGCATCACGGGATGTGATGCCATTTTAGCATAATCGTAACCAGGATGCCATCACATTCATATCAAAAAAAGTCATACTTTCAGAAACTTCATCTAATATTTATTTGATTTTCATGAAAACAATGAAAACGTCTCTGTCAAGATTCGACGCCGAGTCCACTTCCCCCGAAGCTGCTCCGTGATCAAAAGCCGTTTTTTGAACGACCTCTTCAATCAAGTTCAAAAAACGGCTTTTCAGCACCGAGAAGGTTGGATGAAACTAGGGACTGAGCAGCGGAGCGTAGGGGGATCCTACGTGAGCAGCGGAAGGCCCGGTTAAATCCAAGATTCGACACCGAGTCTGCTTTCCCGATCTGCTTCGTGATCAGAAGCCGTTTTTTGAACGACCTCTTCAATCAGGTTCAAAAATCGGCTTTTCAGCACCGAGAAGGTTGGATGAAACTAGGGACTGAGCAGCGGAGCGTAGGGAATCTACGTGAGCAGCGGAAGGCCCGGTTGAATCCAAGATTCGACGCGAGTTTGCTTCCCTGAACTCCTTCGTGATCAAAAGCCGTTTTTTGAACGACCTCTAGTACTCGACGGTGAGGAGCGGGGATCCGATGGATACCTCCCCCTCCCCCGTTTCCGCGTTGCGATGCACGGCCATCTGCAGCGAAACCGGATGGCTGCCGCTGAGCACCGAGATCGTAAGTTCGGCTACCGAATAGCTTCGGCTGACCGTCGTGCCGTCTTCATATCCTTCCACTCGCTTCAAGGTTAATACATCCCGAAGCTGCCGCTCCATCTCCAGCAGTTGATCCGCGGGTGCCGCATCGGCGATTTCCCCGTCGCTCCCCAGACCTTGTTCAAGCTTATCGGCCGCCGTCCCTTGCAGCGCCAAGTTCCATTGAATTTGAACGCCCTCATCCGCCAACGATTCACCGCTCTGCTTCTGGAGTTCGGCCAAATGAGACAGCGCATCCGTGGATATTCCTTCAAGGCGAAGCACCACGTAAAATTGCCCCTTTTCTTGAGCGGTTACCGCAAGGCTGGACTTTATTCCATCGCTTTCCCCTGTCGCGTTGAAAACCGTATGATCCTGAACTTCACCTTTTATGGGCTGCGATAATCCCAGCCGTGACGAAAGAACTCCCGCGGCTTCTTCCGCAGCAAGCAGCGTGTTCCAAATTCCCTGCCACTTCACCGTAGTGTGCAGCGGTCCCTCCGTTAATTGTTCACCGATCGGCAGCAGCTTGGCCAGTTGGGCATCCGCGGATTGCAGTGTATCGTCGGCTTGCTGTCCCTCGCTTTTCGCATGCTCCAAACCTAGCAAAAGCCCAGCACATACGAGAATGATAAGACCATATCCCCACAATTTTCGCACCAGCATCCGTTTCGCCTCCAACCTAATCTACTAATCTATGAAACAGGATGCCCCGCAGTCCTCAAAATATACTTCTCTTTTTAGATAGAAAATAAAAAAACGTCCGGAGACAACTCCGAACGTTTAATCCACTGAAGAAGAACTCTATTCCGCCAAACCGTTTTTATATGCGTAAATAGCCGCCTGGGTGCGATCTTCCACACCGAGCTTAGCCAAAATATTCGTCACGTGGAATTTAACGGTTTTAATGCCGATGATCAGATCGTCGGCAATATCCTGATTCGATTTGCCCTGGGCCAACAGCCGCAGCACATCCATTTCCCGCTCGGTGAGCTCTTCATGAGCCGGAGCTTCTGCCTTTGGCTGACGGAAACGGTTCATCATTTTGGAGGCCACCTGCGATTCAAGAACGGATTGCCCGCGGGCAGCCGCCCGAATCGCTTCGGCAATTTCCGAGGCGCGGGAGGTTTTCAAAAGATAACTGAATGCGCCCGCTTCAATCACGGGATACATTTTCTCGTCGTCCAAGTAGCTCGTTAGCACGATGACCTTGCACTCCGGGTACAATGCCAGAAGCTGCCGAGTCGCTTCGATACCGTCCATGCCTTCCATCACGAGATCCATTAGCACAACATCGGGTTTGTACTCCTGCGCCAGCCGGATGCCTTCTTCTCCGCTGCTCGCTTCCCCGACAACTTCAATTCCTTCTTCGGTACCGAGCACCGCAGCTAGGCCGATTCTTACCATTTCATGGTCATCCACAAGCAGCACTTTAATCTCCTGGTCCATCTCCATGGATTTCGTTTCCCCCGCTTTCCTCATTCAATATGGGTACAGTAATTTCAATCCGAGTCCCCTTGCCGGGAGCGGTAATGATTTGAATGGATCCGCCGATTTCCCGCACTCGCTCCTGCATGGTCGACAGACCGTAAGAGGCCTGCTTCTTGTCGTCCATTTGAAAGCCGACTCCATTATCGCGCAAAGTAACCTTGACGACGTCGGCCCGGCGGTGAATCCGAATCTCCATTTTGTCGGCTTTGGCGTGGCGCAGCGTATTGGACATCGCCTCCTGGATAATTCGAAACAAATGGTTTTCGATCCCTTTCCCAAGCTTTAGCTCCTCATCCATCTCAAGCGTCAGATCCATCGGAACCTTCATTTTGAGCTCTCTAACCAAATCGAACAAGCCTTGTGACAATTCCTTGCCCTCCAAATAAACCGGCCGCAAATGCAGCAGCAGCGCCCGCATTTCCGACTGCGCTACGGAAGCCATTTCCTCAATCAGTTCGACCTGGCGCTGCGCTTTGTCAAAATCCTTCTCCAGCGTCCGCCCTACAGCCGTGGCAGTCATCGATATCGCGAACAACTGCTGGGATACCGCGTCGTGAAGCTCGCGCGCGAGCCGCTGCCGCTCCTCGACAATGGCCGAGACCCGCGCCTGCTCCGCAAGCTGGGCGTTATGGGTAGAGAGGCGCTGCAGAGAAGACACCTGCTCCTCCCAACGTTTGCCGATCCGCTCCATCTGCTCGGCAAGCCGTCCAAGCTCATCTTCGCCAAGCTTCGGGACCGTGCCGGTCTGGTTGCCTTTTTCCCATTGCAGCAGCGCTTCCCGAAGATCGTCTATTTTTCTCTTGGACCGGTATGCCTGAACGAAACCGTAACCTCCTCCAAGCACCAGAAGCAGCATGCACATGGAAACGCCGGCCCGAATGCCTGTGCGCCATGAGATCTGCGGCTTAAAATAACCGTATGTATAAAGCACGTAAAAAGTAGCGGCCATAATGATGATAGACAGGAGAAGTCCTCCGCGCATGCTGCGGGATACCATATTAACCGGCTTTCTATTTTTCATGCGGGATGTTCCTCCTGTCTTAAGTTAAACGTATATCAACGTCTCCTACAAGGTAGGAAATCATAATTTTCACTTTTTGTTCGCGGGTTTCGTAATTCGGCGACTTCCAATGCAGCCGGTTCAACATCCCCGTTTCTTTGTCTTGGCCGAAATCTATTTGTCCAAACAAGACGAACGCTTCGATTTCAACCCCGTAATCCTCAGCCACGATAAGATCGACGTCACCGACGATGCCTTGGAACATCAGAATATTATTCTGCCCTTCTACGATTGCCAGCGACATATCGATGTCGAGTTCTCCAAGCACATGCCACATGCTTGTATTGCGCAAATTCCAGGGATCCCGGTCCCAATGGACGCTGGAGGAAATGTTTTGCTTTTGCACGAAGTTGCCTTCAGGTTGCGTCTTTTTGATCTTGGCATAATAAAATCCCAAAGAGATCATCAGAACGGCGACAACGAGCATGAAATGATCCAGCAGGAACAATCCGCCGCCGACCGCAAGCAGGATATAACCGGTCTTGACCTGTTCGCCCCGGCGAATTTGGAAGACGCCGAAAATGATTAAAATGAGGGCGACAATGGTGAAAAAACTCAGCCATTTCCCGAAAATCATCAATACGCCAATTCCAATCAGAACCATGGCCAAGAACCTTTTCCGTCTATCCATGCCGCACCTCCCTCAGGTTCAAAAGAAATCGGAAAAGCCATAACGGCATGGACTCCATACCGCATGGCTTCACCAACATCTAGAATACCATAATGTTAACCTTACGTGTAGCGTTATTCGGCGGCTTCTTCACGTGACGGAGAAGAATTCAGCTTGGATTTCAGCGCTTCAAGCTGAGCGTCCACTTTCAACTGTTTCTCGGCATCTTCCGGGCTGATATAGGAGGAATTCGAAGTTCCGCGGTATACAACGCCGGCAACTTCAGCTTCGGCTTCCAACTGCATGATTTTTTCTTCCATGCGGTGGAATCCAAGCGAAGCATTGCCGCTTTCGATCGTGTGCAAGCTGCTGATTTGCGACATTTGCTTTCTGGCTTTGGCCATTTGAGCGCGGCTTACCAGTTCGTTGCGTTTGTTGCGCAGCTTGTAGAATTCATCTTTCATTTCATGCAATTGCTGTTTCAGTTCGTTGGCTTGCGTTTCCGATTGGGCATGCAATTCGCTGAACTCGGTTTGTTTTTGATCGAAATGAATTTTTTCTTCCAGCATTTTGCGGGCTACTTCTTCTTGCCCGTTTTTCAGGGCGATCTCGGCTTGCGCCTCACGTTGCGCGGAAATGCGGATTGCTTCCTCCAAGCGCTGTTTCATTCTGCGTTCGTTCGCCATTTGCTTCGCTACCGTGACTTCCGCGTCGCGAATTTCGGCCTCCATATCGCGCAGATATTGGTTCAGCATGACGATCGGATCTTCCACCTTATCAAGCACATCGTTGACAGACGCTTTAGTGATATCTTTAATTCTTTTGAATACTCCCATTGTTTACACTTCTCCCTTCTCATAGTTCGAGAGCTTCTTTCGCAGCTCTTCCAATTCTTTTTTCATGGCTTTCTTTTCGATATCTTCCATCATGGAATCCAAATTCGAAGCTTCACCGGCCCCAAACTTGTTTGTCGATGCTCCGCCGTATTGCGGCGGCTGTGTTCCGTAAGTATTGTTTCCGTACGGCGGGCGCGCATTATAACGCGGATCATCGTAATAGCTGCGCTGTTTGGCGCCATACGATTTATGGAAACCGCCGCCTTGCCATCCGCCTTCAAAAAACGGATCCTGTGGCGGATAAGGTTCTTTCGAAATGACCAATGCCGCGATGAAGTAGATGAAAATGGTCGTTCCTCCGGTGAATGGAATGCTGATTAGAGCCAATACCCGCAGGGCGGTGGTGCTGATGCCGAAATATTCTCCCAGCCCGCCGATGAGGCCGCTAATCCATCGGTCCCTTCTGGAACGGTATATTCTTTCCATGAGCTTACTCCCCTCCCTGGTTATTCAGCTTCTGCTTCAAGCGGGAGAGCTCCTGTTCCAGTGTGGATTGGATCACGGACCCGGCTTGATTCACAAAATCCTGGCCCGTTTTCCGCAGTTCGCGAAGGCTGCGCGCTTCCCATTCCATATCGGAAACCCGATCTTCCAAGCGGTTGAACATTTTGGGCACATCCGGCGTGCCGTAACCGCTCATCCGCTGATTCATGCGCTGCTGCAAACGGAGCGTCTCCATTCTTGCGTAGTAATATTGGCGCTTGCTATAAACGACTTGATATTCGGTCTTGAGTTCATTGAGCTGATTCTCAAGCTCCTGAAGCGATTCAAGGCTTTGGGTGAACAAATCGGAATACTGATCGACTTTCTCTTCATACAGCATCTTCTCTTGGAGCGCGAGCTTCGCAAGATGTTCTTCCCCTGCTTTCAGGGCCAGCAGCGCTTGTTCTTCACGTTTGTCCCGCATAACCCGCGCTTGGTCTACTTGCTGCTTTAACTGCTTGGTGTGACCGGAATATTGGTGATGCAGCTTTTCGGCTTCGGCTATTTCCTGACGCGTTTCGATCAGAAACTGATCGATCAGCTTTACAGGATCTTGAGATTGCTCCAGCCGTTCGTTTAAAGTTGCCACCGTAATATCCCGTACCCGACGAAATACACTCATGAAACCCCATCCTTCCTAACCTTATGGTCATTCATCCATTTATGATATTTATGCGATCAGTAACCCCGTTTTCCTCTAAGCGAGGAGATACCGTAGACGATTAATCCGATGCCGAGTACCGGAACGATCAACCAGGCTAACTTGGAGATCAGAGTCAGGATCCCGATGAAGAGCACGATCCATCCGAAAAACGCGTTGCCCCGGCGGATGCCGTAATAGCCTAAAGCGATCATTAGGATCGCGATCACCAGTCCGAATATATTGCCCAATACCGGAGTCAGAAACCCGAAGATTTGAGGAAGCTTGCCGAGCAATATCAATGCGCCCAAGGCAATCAGGATTACAGCAAAACCATTCGGTCGTTTTGTTCTCATTGTTTTTTTCACCGCCTCTCATATTGTTCAACCTTATGTCTTTATTCTAGGTGGAAACCGAGCTTTTCAAAACGGACCGTGGACGGTTTTTGAACCTAGACCAAAGTCGAGGACGCGCTCAGCCTTGGGGCAGACGGCTTTTTCCCATTACATTTCCCGGTCTCTTTACTTTTCTCATGAGCGATCATATAATGAATCATGAAAGAGTAAACAATTGAAAATGACAGTTATCGGAGGAGCCTGCCATGTTGCGGGCTCTTTTTGCCTTTTTTCAGAGATTTTCGGCATAATTCGGCCCCTCCATGGCATGATAAACACCATCCGTCCGTCATAAACATCTGGGAGGGGTAATTATGGAACAACAAGCTATTTGGGCGATCGGCATCTTTTTGCTGACGTACGCACTTATTATTACGGAGAAGATTCATCGTACGCTTCTCGCCATGGCGGGCGGCATCCTGATGATCGCGTGTGGAATCATCGATCAGGATACGGCTATTCATCACATCGATTTCAATACCATAGGGCTGCTAATCGGCATGATGATCATCGTGAACACGACGGCGGAGACGGGACTGTTCAATTATATCGGGATATGGACCGCCAAAAAGGCAAAAGGCAATCCCGTCATGATTCTTTGGCTGCTGGCGCTGATTACGGCCGTGGGCTCCGCTTTTCTGGATAATGTCACGACGATAATCCTGATGGTTCCGGTGGCATTCAGCATTACCCGGCAGCTCAAGGTTCGCTCGTTTCCATACATCTTCTCGCTCATTGTTGCTTCCAATATCGGAGGTACGGCCACATTGATCGGCGACCCTCCTAACATTATGATCGGCAGCGCAGTTGAAGAGTTAACCTTTGGAGCCTTTTTGCGGCATCTGGCGCCTGTTGCCGTTCTGATTCTGGCCGTTACCTTGCCGATTCTCGTCTTCATATTCCGCAAACAGTTACAAACGGCTCCAGAAAATCGGGAAAAGTTGATCAGCGCCAGCCTTAACGGCCTGATCACGAACCGAATCCTGCTGATAAAATGCCTGATTGCGATGGGGATCACCCTGCTCGGTTTCTTTCTGCATCAAAGCCTGCATCTGGAATCGGCGACCGTAGCGTTAGCCGGCGCTTTTCTGCTGCTTCTCCTTACCGGAGAGCATGTGATGGAAAGAGCCTTCCGGTCGGTAGAATGGCCAACTATTTTCTTTTTTGTCGGTTTGTTCGTTCTGGTAGGCGGATTGATCGAGACCGGCACGATCGGCAAGCTGGCGGAATGGGCGGTAGATTTGACCGGTGGTGATTCGCTTTCGGCCTCCATGCTGATCCTGTGGCTCAGCGCTTTTGCCTCTTCTTTTCTCGACAATATTCCGTTTGTCGCCACCATGATTCCCTTGATCCAGGATATGGGCGGCATGGGGATCGGCAACCTTGAACCGCTGTGGTGGAGTCTTGCGCTTGGCGCATGTCTCGGCGGAAACGGTTCGTTGATCGGCGCAAGCGCCAACTTGATCGCCGCCGGGATGTCGGCCAAAGAAGGCGAGTCGATCTCCTTTCTGCGTTTTCTTAAATACGGATTTCCGTTAATGCTATTGTCGATCGTCATCTCAAGCGCCTACATCTTTTTACGGTATTTCTGAAACGAACGGCCCATTTGCGATATAATGGATTATAGAAAGATGTTTTGATTTACACTTTCGCTCGAATAATGGAGGCTATAAAATATGAATCTTAACGAAACCGATCTGCCGGGGATCGGCAAAAAATTCGAAATCGAAACCCGAAGCGGAGAGCATTTGAACATTACGATTTATGACGACGGCCGCCGTGAAATTTCCAGTTCGGGCGGGGACCAATCTGAAGATATCTCCTCGATCATCAGGCTTGACGAAGATGAAGCAAAATACGTATCGGCCATTATCGGAGGGGTTACTTATAAACCAACGGCGCTCGATAACATTGAGGTTGCTTTGGGCGATCTCTTCATCGAACAGTACAGACTTGAAGCGAATTACAAAGCAATCGGCAAAACGATCGGCGACCTCCGGATCCGTCAGCGTTCCGGCGCCACGATTATCGCCGTCATCGAAAAAAATCATTCCAAACACATCAATCCCGGACCCGACTTGCTGCTCACCGCGGATGCTTTGATTGTCGCTTTGGGCGAGCGCCTTCACCAGCAGCAGATACGCCAGATCTTGCTAACCGGAATCTAAAGAAACGTACGCTAAAGCCAGGAGTTTTCCCTGATTGGGAAGCTTCTGGTTTTTTTGTTATGCGCCGCCGGTATCGTCATAGGTGTGATCTTTTCGATTGACGTCTCTATATCATGATGATATAGTTTACTCATTCATTTTGGTTTTGGCTTATCCCAGGACCAACACGAAAGGAACATGTTTATGAAAAGGCAAAAGGTTCGAAAACTGCTGTTGTTCTTCTCCTTCCTCTTCTTCCCGGTTACCTTGTTCTATTTTTCGCCTTATCTGATTCTGCAAGGGGGATTTGCCGGAATCGCAACGGGCAGCTTTATCGTGTTCGCTTCGTTGTTTGCTTTTTCCCTGTTTTTCGGGAGAGCTTTTTGCGGGTGGCTGTGTCCGGCGGGAGGTTTGCAGGAGAGCTGCGCGCAAATCGTGGACAAAAAAATTCGCCGAAAAAAAATCGATTGGATCAAATACGTAATCTGGGCTCCGTGGATAATAACGATCATAGCGGCTTTTGTGACAGCTGGGGGCATGCGTTCGGTCCAATTTTTTTATATGACCGATCACGGCATTTCCGCTTCCGGAGTTCCCGGGGTCATGATGTATTTCATGATCGTGGGTTTGATTCTGATTCTCGCACTGCTGGTAGGACGCCGTGCAATGTGCCATTCGATTTGCTGGATGGCCCCGTTTATGGTTATGGGAACTCTAATCAAGAATAAACTCGGTTACCCCTCTCTTCGTTTGCAAGCGGAACCGTCGAAATGCGTAAGCTGCGGCACTTGCACGAAAAATTGTCCTATGAGTCTGGATGTTTCCGGCATGGTTAACGCGAACCGCATGGCTATCACGGAATGCATCTTATGCTGCCAATGCGTGGACGGTTGTCATAAAAAAGCGATTCAAGTCTCGTTTAAGAGACCCTAGCCTCAAATATTATAGATAGGACAAAAAAAGCAGCCCCTCATGATAGAGGATCGCTGCTTTTCACTTTGTATGTTTAACCGAGGCAAAACGATCGATTATTCCGAGCTTTCAGGCTGCTTGCGTTCTTCAAGCAGACGAATCGCTTCCTGCGCCCATTCCAGATATGCTTGATAAATCCGCTCGCCGAACAGAACGGTTAGGTAAAAATAAAGGTGATCCTTACCTTCATTTAAAATCGGCTCCAGATTGCCCTTAAAAAAATGTATTTGTTTAAGGTTCCGCTCGTGCCTTTCTTTAAATGCCGCGATCCGGTCAATGTTACTTTCTTCGGGCACCATACTGCCAAAAAACAGCTTCAGCAGGATCTCATACTTGGTGTACTCCTTTTGCTCCGGTACAGTGACCCATTCTCTCAGCGTCTGCCGCCCTTTCTCCGTAATGGAGTAAAGATTCTTTTCGGGCCCTTTGGACACCTCGCTCGTCCGTTTAACCACCAACTTATCCGACTCCATTTTTCGCAAAGTGGGATAAATTTGGCCGTACCCGACTTCCCAAAACGCGCTGATCATCACGTCGATTCTTTTTTTGATATCATATCCGCTCAGCTCTTCATGGTTTAATAATCCGAGTATGATATAGGCGGTTGTATTTTCCTTTGGCATGGTTATCTACTCTTCCTTCGTTCGGATATATCAAAATGATATAGTCATACAGTAGCAGTTCCCTCAGATCGTGTCAATTCAGGAGTGCGGCCACTGTCCCGTATACACTCTTGCAGAAGAGAACTCATGGACGGACAAATTTTACTCGCTTCGCAATCTCCTGATATCGCTGATTGGGGGCAATCCGAACAGGCGAGCGTACTCGCGGCTGAATTGGGAGGGACTTTCATAGCCCACTTGATAAGCGACATCCGCAGCGTCCACAGATTCAGACAATAAAATACGTCGCGCTTCCTGCAATTGCAATTGTTTTTGATATTGAAGCGGAGACATTGAAGTCACCTCTTTGAAGTGTCGGTGCAAAGAAGAAGGAGCCATGTTGGCGATCGAGGCGAGCTCCTCGATGCGCAAAGGTGCCGTGTAATTCCGCTTAATCTGCTGTACGACGTTCGCGATTCGATTTAAGCCGCTGCCGCTCATAGCGATTAGCTTTAGAGCATCTCCCTGCCCTTCGCTTAAGATTCGATATAAAATTTCTCGCATTATCATCGGCGAAAGTACCGGTATATCCTCGGGACTATCCAATAATCGAATCATCCGAATTGTGGCATCCAAAAGGGAAGGACTCGTCTTTTCTACAAACAACGCTCGCTGTGTCCCCCCCTTCACGGATTTCGATTGATTGGAAACACTTATTAAGTCTAGAACATCCTTCGAATCAAATTTCAACTGGATGCATAGATAAGGAAATTCGGGTGTTGCCTGAATTACATGTGCAGAAACCGGTAGAACTACGGATACGACTAAATAGCTGGAGGGACTGTATATATAGCTTTCGTTACTCAGTATGACTTCTTTGCTGCCTTGGGCAACGATGCAGATGGTCGGTTCATGGATAGAAAACGATGGCAACGTCTTAACCGAGTTGCGTATCATCGCAAGTGAAGGAATTACTGTCTGGTGAACCCCGTCTTTACCTGTATTATATTCAATAAGTTGGGCCAATTCTGCCTGATATTGAGCCAGAGAAACACGGTCATTAGTTGGATTAGGCATGATTTTCACCCCTTATTTCTTTTTGGATATTATATCCCCTGTGCTCGGCGGAATACAAACCCATTGAGAGGATCAGGCAATCATTTGCAATGATTCATCTACCTCAACGCGCCTCGACTGATTCATAATTGGATTGAGAGAAATCACTAAGATTTCAATTACGCAAAACGAGGAGGATAAATAAATGAAATATAGAACGCTTGGAGCAACCGGCATGTCGGTTAGCGAGTTCGCTCTTGGAACAATGATGTTCGGAGCAATGGGAAACAGTGACCATAACGAATCGGTTCGCATGATTCACAAGGCCATAGATGCCGGTATCAATTTTATTGATACCGCTGACGTATATTCCAAGGGCGAGTCGGAGGAAATTGTCGGTAAAGCGCTTAAGGGAAAGCGTGATAAAGTGGTACTGGCAACAAAGTTTGGTCTGCCAATGGGACAAGACCCCAATCTGAGCGGAGGAGCGCGGCGTTGGGTTATCCGTGCAGTTGAAGATAGCTTGCGACGGCTCGATACCGACTATATTGACCTCTACCAAATGCATCGCCCAGACCCGAATACGGACATTGACGAGACCCTCTCTGCCCTCTCCGATCTTATTCGTTCAGGTAAGATTCGAGCTATCGGCTCCTCCACTTTTCCAGCGCAACAGATTGTCGAAGCGCAATGGGCTGCCGATAAACGCGGACATCACCGTTTCCTCACGGAACAGCCGAGATACTCAATTCTTAATAGAACTAATGAATCGGCTGTACTCCCCACCGCGCAACGCTATGGAATGGGTGTCTTGTCCTACGGACCGCTGAGCAGCGGCTGGTTGTCTGGAAGAGCAGACCCGACAACGGGTAATCGGGCATCGCTGCAAACACAGGCATTCGACCTCACAGTTCCGGAGAATCAAGTGAAGATGGCAGCTGTTGAGAAGCTCACTGAGCTTGCCGTAGAGAAGGGAATGTCGCTCCCGCACTTAGCAATTGCGTTTGTTCTGTCACATCCGGCTATAACGTCCGTCATCATCGGTCCGCGGAAACCGGAGCAGCTCGAGAATCTTTTGGCTTGCGCAGACACGGTACTAAATGAAGATACTCTCGATCGAATCGATGAAATCGTTCCACCTGGGACCGATCTTAACATAGCAGACAATACCTATTTGAAAAACCCGGCAATTGAAGATAAACGGCTGCGTCGCAGATAATTCTCGAGACTATTAGTTCATAATCCGAAAGCATCTGTCAAAAAGGCAACTTCAAGTTGGTCATAGCCCCGTCAAATACACAGTGAAAAAAGAAGCATTTAAGCGGCGATCTGCTGCCGGTATTCTACCGGAGACAAGGTCGCCGAATTTTTTCTGGAAGCATTCATAATTGTTTGTCTTCAGATGAGAGAAGAACGACTCTACACAAGTATTGTCATAGCAGTTTCCCTGGCATGTCCAATCAAGAGCTCGGTTGCTCACGCAAATATAGAGCTCAAGCCTTTTGGGCATCATGGAGCTTTATCTGCTCCCCCCACGTTTTCATGGCTGAAAGGGCCGGAATCAGCGGCTCGCCTAACTCTGTTAATCGGTATATTACATAGGGAGGCATTTGAGGATACGAAATTCGTTCCACTATTCCGTGTTCCTCCAGTTCGCGCAGGATGCGAGTCAGCATGATGTTAGTAATTCCGTCAAGTCTGCGTTTCAACTCATTATAACGAATACCCTCACTTTCCTGGGCCAAATTCCAGAGTAAAGGTAGCTTCCATTTTCCCTGAACAAGCTGGAATGCATGCATGACAGGGCAATTTGCTTTGGTAACTGGGTTCATCAACGGTCTCCCTCCCGCTCAAGGCACAAAATTGTGCGTACTTCCTTTCATATCAACATTCATTATAATCATAGGCAGGTCGATCAAGCCAGTAAACAAGGAGAATAAATATGAAAACAATGGTCATTATTGGAGCGGGACCGCTGCTTGGCATGGCATTGGCCCATAAGTTTGGAAGTCATTCTTTTCAAATCGCGTTGATAGCACGAAATGGAGCCCGATTGAGCGGTATGGTGAAGGAATTAACCGCAAAAGGAATTCGCGCAGCTCCGTTCATCTGCGACATTTATGACTCGGCACAACTTGCCCGGACCTTCAGAGGGATTCGCCAAAAGCTTGGCCCCATCCACGTGCTGGAATTCAGCCCTACAGCCGGGCATCATCCCCCTGCCTATGTACTGGATGTTACTACCGATCATGTGCAGGACGCTTTTACCGGCCATGTTCTTGCGGCAATTCAGTGCGTTCGGGAAGTGCTTCCGGATATGTTCGAGCAAAAAAGCGGAGCTCTTTTGTTCACGACAGGGTTGTCCTCTATTTATCCCAATCCGCAAATGGCGGAGGCGAGCATCGCCAAGGCCGGGCTGCGCAGCTACATTCTGAATCTGCAACATGAGCTTGAGCCTCGAGGCATCATGGTTGGCCATCTTTCCCTTGGCGTGTTTCTAAAACCGGATTCGGTAGGTATGCAAAGCCCCGATACCATAGCCCAGCTATGGCATGATAGGTTTATTAGGCAGGAATCCGGCGAGTTTCTATATCCCGAGGGTGTCACACCGGAAACGGCCATCCGATAATAAAAAGCAGATCCCTTGAATCACAATGAAGTGATTTAAAGGATCTGCTTGATTTTAATGCCGGTGAAGGGACTCGAACCCCCACGGTTTCCCTCACGATTTTGAGTCGCGCGCGTCTGCCAATTCCGCCACACCGGCATATTCAAATGTTCAAAAGTGCGGAAGACCAGACTTGAACTGGTACGATAGTCACCTATCGCAGGATTTTAAGTCCTGTGCGTCTGCCGATTCCGCCACTCCCGCAAAACATGAATGGAGGCGCCACCCAGACTCGAACTGGGGATAAAGCTTTTGCAGAGCTGTGCCTTACCACTTGGCTATGGCGCCATAATACAAAAATGGAGCGGACGACGGGAATCGAACCCGCGACCCTCGCCTTGGCAAGGCGATGCTCTACCGCTGAGCCACGTCCGCTTACAAATGGCTGGGGATATAGGATTCGAACCTATGGATGACGGAGTCAAAGTCCGTTGCCTTACCGCTTGGCTAATCCCCAATATTTGTTTTTGAAAAAAAATGGGGCGATCGATGGGACTTGAACCCACGAGTGCCGGAGCCACAATCCGGTGCGTTAACCCCTTCGCCACGACCGCCATAAGAAGAATATACTGTTGTTTTAAAAAGTGGCAGGGGCAGCAGGAATTGAACCCACACCAAAGGTTTTGGAGACCTTTGTTCTACCTTTAAACTATGCCCCTATAGGTAAAACTGGTGGAGGCTGATGGATTCGAACCACCGAACTCGTCAGAGAACAGATTTACAGTCTGCTGCGTTTGGCCACTTCGCTAAGCCTCCATGTGGTGCCGGCGAGAGGACTTGAACCCCCAACCTACTGATTACAAGTCAGTTGCTCTACCAGTTGAGCTACACCGGCTTTTCAATTATCAATTGTTACAATGGTGGCTCGGGACGGAATCGAACCGCCGACACGAGGATTTTCAGTCCTCTGCTCTACCGACTGAGCTACCGAGCCTTACCTTTGAGATTAAATGGCGGAGCCGACGGGATTCGAACCCGCGGTCTCCTGCGTGACAGGCAGGCATGTTAGGCCTCTACACCACGGCTCCACACTAAGTAGTTCAGGGGTCCCCGGAAAGTAATCGGAATACGCTGCAAAGCATTTCTTCACTTTTTGGGGATTAAGTTGCGGGGGCAGGATTTGAACCTGCGGCCTTCGGGTTATGAGCCCGACGAGCTACCGGGCTGCTCCACCCCGCGTCAGTAAAAAGTTATTCTGTTTATGGGATCCCCGAAAACTAATCGATATACGTTTCAGAGACTCTGCTTCACTTTTTGGGGATTAAGTTGCGGGGGCAGGATTTGAACCTGCGGCCTTCGGGTTATGAGCCCGACGAGCTACCGGGCTGCTCCACCCCGCGTCAGTAAAAAGTTATTCTGTTTATGGGATCCCCGAAAACTAATCGATATACGTTTCAGAGACTCTGCTTCACTTTTTGGGGTGAAGTATGGTGGAGGCTGAGGGGTTCGAACCCCCGACCCTCTGCTTGTAAGGCAGATGCTCTCCCAGCTGAGCTAAGCCTCCATAAGAAAAGACAAGACTTATTGTACCAGATCACAAAGCAACAAATCAAGAAGCATTTTGTGAAAATGGTGACCCGTAGGGGACTCGAACCCCTGTTACCTCCGTGAAAGGGAGGTGTCTTAACCACTTGACCAACGGGCCTTAAAGAAAAATTATGGCGGAGAGAGAGGGATTCGAACCCTCGAGACGCTTGTGACGCCTACACGATTTCCAATCGTGCTCCTTCGGCCAACTCGGACACCTCTCCATAAATGGCTCCCCGAACAGGACTCGAACCTGTGACAACTCGATTAACAGTCGAGTGCTCTACCAACTGAGCTATCAGGGAATATTCAGTTCAAGCGCTTAATCGCTTGAA
>NZ_JBKFGG010000011.1:0-242 GCF_056171975.1 Paenibacillus terrisolis
TGGCTCCCCGAACAGGACTCGAACCTGTGACAACTCGATTAACAGTCGAGTGCTCTACCAACTGAGCTATCAGGGAATATTCAGTTCAAGCGCTTAATCGCTTGAAAACTGGATACGAAACGTTTTTGCGTATTAGCCCCTACTGGGTTTCCCGGGTTCCCCGAAAAGTATTAGGAATACTCTTCGAAGCCTCCGCTTCACTTTTTGGGGTGTTTTTGGATAAGCCCTCGACCGATTAGTAC
>NZ_JBKFGG010000012.1:0-276084 GCF_056171975.1 Paenibacillus terrisolis
CCCAAGGAATTGAAACCCTTGGTTTAAAGGGGGAAAAACAGGGGAATTGACAAATTCGTTCATAGCAGTGGGAGCATTTCCAGCTAAATCGCTGTAAATCCTCATTTTTCTTAAATTAGCTGGAGCTTTTCCCTTTATATAGATCGTAAATAAGTTAACTTCGGGCTCCAGATGGTTTTCACCGGTTAATCGAGCGCCAATGCCAATAAAGTTGAGTTCGAACAGGGATATTCCCCCTCTTTCACTAATGGCATAATTGCTTGAACGAGGCAAAAGCCGGCGCCTTTAAACGCGGACCGGCAATATAGCCTTAGAACAAACCACCGTTTGACGGGTGGTTATGACAATGATGTTCCCGTTTATCCCCAAGAATATTGATCAAATGTAAACTTTGGTTGCGGCCCCGGGAAATGCCTTTGCGGCATATTCCGGGGCCATTGTTTTTACACATTTTTTTGGGGAAAACGGTGTTTTTTTAATCCCCAGTTCTATGGTATAATATTGAAGGATTGCAAGCTTGAATGCTTTCATGAAATTAAATGAAAATTTCTTTCTATTTTTATACATAAGCACCGCAACTTTTTGCTTCCTGTTCGGTAATAATTGGTGAAAGAGTCGAACGGGAAGAAGCTATGGATGGGCGAGGAGGATCGCACTCAATGACGGATTCCCAGATGATTCGAGAAATCAAAGAGGGAAATACGGAGCTTTATTCTGAGCTGATGCGAAGGTATCAGCGCAAGATTTTGGCATTCGTATACCACATGTTAAAGAGCGCTCATTTGGAGCTGCTCGCAGAAGACTTGTGCTCGGAAACGTTCTATAAAGCATTTCGGAGTCTGCACTCCTTCCGGGAATTGGATGCGTCCTTCTCCACCTGGCTGTATACCATTGCCAGAAACACGGTGCTCAGCGAGCTTCGTAAACAGCGCAGCGGCAGCATTCCGCTGGACGAAAGCGGCGTCGTACCGGTTGCACCAAGCGAGGTAGTGCCGGAACAAGCGGTGCTGCGCAGCGAGAAGGTCGGCAAAGTGCGGGAAGCGATCAATAATCTTCCGGAAAAACAAAGGTCTGCTCTGATTTTGCGTGAATACGATCAACTGGATTATCAGGAGATTGCGTGTATCTTGGGACAGAGCGTAAGCGCGGTGAAATCCTTGTTGTTCCGGGCGCGGAGTAGCGTAAAAAGTCAGCTTGAACCCTACTTTTATGAACCCATCTACGAGCATTACGAAGGGATGAAAAGCAGATGAATTGTAAAGAGGCCCAAGAATTGTTCGGATCGTTGCGGGATCTGCCCGAACAACATCCTCAGCGTAAAATGCTGGAGTGGCATCTTTTGGGCTGCGATCGTTGCGCGGCTGAATACGATCAATTGGAGGACAACTTCGATCTATTACAGCAATATTCCTTGGATGTGACGGAGGAGCAAGCTGAAGCCGTAAATCGGAAAGTCATGGACCGGATTTATGCGGAATCGCCGTGGCTCGCGCCGGATGTCAGAGGTGGAGCGACCCGACGCATGCGGCGGCGCATTACGATCTGGGCTTCCAGTTTCGTGGCGATATTCTTGTTCAGCTTCCTGATTATTTTATTTGGGGGATCTACGCCGGACACGAAAACGGCCGAGCCGATGACCGGCATCGTACCGACTGCCGTGGCGGCTGCGGATATGGACACAACGGACGACTTTTCGTTCTCTCTGCCCGATATTTCCAGGGGGATCATCGAACCTTTTGCCGCACAGATGAGTCCGGCATACCCGCAGTATTGGATGTATTTATCGATGGCAGGGATGATTTTGGCTCTGATTTCCTGGAATGGAATTCGCCGTTTGAAGAGATAAGAGGTACGGGGGGCGCTTCTTCCGCTTTGATGCGGCAGGGGCGCTTGTTTTATAATAGATTTCATAAGTGAATGGATGACTCTAGAGGAGGCTCGTTATGCTTGTAGGATTCATACGACACGGACTTACGGACTGGAATGCGATTGGCCGAATCCAGGGACAAAGCGATATTCCGCTGAATGAAGAAGGGAAAAATCAGGCCAGGCTGCTGGCTGCAAGACTCAAGAAGGAGCAGAATTATCACTGGGATTTTGTGATTACGAGCGGTTTGTCCCGGGCGCAGGAGACCGGCAAGATTATCGCGGAGGCCCTGCAAATTCCCGTGTATGATCCCGATTCGCGGCTGATGGAGCGAGCGTTCGGCCAAGTGGAAGGCTTGACCGCAGAGGAAAGGGAATCGCTGTGGGGAGAGGATTGGCATCTGCTTGAGCTTGGTCAGGAAAAGGATGAGGAGGTCCGTAAAAGGGCGCTGGCTTTCATTACGGATCTGGCTGAGCAATTTCCGGACAAGAACGTGCTTGTCGTGTCGCACGGCGGTTTGCTGGCCCAGCTGTATACCGCTTTGTACCAGGACCGCTACAGTGAGCGGATCGGAAATTTGTCGCTGACCATCCTTGAGAAGAATGAAAAAGAATGGGACGTTCGCTTGTACAATTGTACCCGCCATTTGGAAGAGATCGCGAACGAATCTAAATAATCCGGGAATAGCCGGATTATTTTTTTTGCACTTTTTTACTTGTAGGGAATAAATGCCGGGAAAATTCCCATAATGGTAGTAAAACGGCGAGGCGGTAAAATATGAATTTGGCGGACATGCTCACTTTTGCCGATATTGGTCAACTCAGCAGAATCGCAAACCACTATCAATGCGAGTGCAGCGGAAATTCCAAGCATGAGCTGATTCAATCGATCCTGCAGACGATTGGCCGAAGAGACTTTATCGATCAGCATGTAAGCGGGATGAGTCTGGAAGATTTGCGGTTTCTGAACACCTTGCTTTTTGACGGACGCCGCCAGTTCAGTCTCGAGGAGCTTATCGCTTGCGCGCAGGCGGCACGGTTTACGCAGGATGCCAAAGAGCGGGAGAATCCCAGAGACATGATCGCAAGATTCAGGCAGCGGGGCTGGCTGTTTCAAGGTTCCACGCAAAGCACGAGGTATCTTTTCGCGGTGCCGGAGGATTTGAAGCGGCGCTTTCGCGAAGCGCTCGAGGCTCGTTTTAAGGCGGAAGTCATGCGAGCCCCCGCGGAACCTTCCGTGTATCGGGAGGAGCCGGAGTTGCTGCCGGAAGATTTGATTCTGTTTTTGCGATATGTGGCCAATCAGGACATCCCTTTAAACAGCGAGGGGGTCATGTACCGCAGAAGCCAATTGCAGATTTTGGAGTCGCTCCATGTATCCGAGCCATTGACCGGGAAAGGGTGGCGGTTTGGATACGGCCGGAGGTTCAAGGATTATCCCAACCGGTTTGCCTTGCTGTATGATTATGCTTTTCATTCCCGTCTGATCCAGGAGGACCGCGACCGCTTGGAGTTGACCGCCTCCGGGAACGCTTATCTGGAGGAAGGAAAGCGGGAGGCGATGATATCGTTCGTCCGGTTTTGGCTGAGGTTGTACAAAGGTCCGGTGCCAAACCTGCTGTCCTTGGTTTACTGGACGCAGCGCTGCTCCAAAGATTGGGTCGCCGTTTCCTCGCTGTTTGGCCGAGTGGAGTCGCTGATCAAACCATTTTTTTACGATTCGCCGGAGTCGATTTATGAGGAAAGAATTTTACAGATGATGCTTCATCTGGGCATGGTTCGCATCGGTGAAGATGAACAGCGTACTCGTTATGTACAGACCACCCCGTTTGGGAGAACCGCCGTTGAGCAGCTTCAGAAGGACTAGGTCGAAGAAAAGCAGCCGTTGACATGGTTCTCCGTTATTGATACATTCACTCCCAATTCTATCCATGGGAGAGTGAATACCGTGCTCATACCGTATCAAGGGAAGACACCGTTTGTAGACCCTGCGGTTTATATTGCGGAAGGCGTTAAGCTGATTGGCGACGTAACGATAGGAAAAGAAGCGAGCGTTTGGTTTAATGCCGTGCTGCGAGGGGATTTGGCCGGAATCACCATCGGCGAGCGTACCAATATCCAGGATGGCGTCATCGGTCATGTCAACACCAATCAGCCCCTGATCGTCGAGAACGACGTATCGGTCGGTCATGCCGCAATCATTCACGGCTGCCGAATCGGCAGAGGCACATTAATCGGGATGGGGGCCATTGTCCTGAACGGGGCCGACATCGGTGAATATGCTTTAGTAGGAGCAGGTTCTTTAATTACGGAAAATACGAAAATTCCATCCTATACTCTTTCTCTAGGTTCACCGGCCAGAGTCATTCGCGAACTGACGGAAGATGATTTGCGGCGAATGAAGCTGACGACGGACAGCTATGTGGCGAAAGGAAACGAATATAGGATCTCTTAAACCAGGGTTGGAGGTGCATCCTATGGATCAAATGAAGGTTACTTATGAAATTATGCTCAGTTTGGCGGCGGAAATGATATGGGACGAAGCGCTCCGAAAACAGCGGTCAGAACAAATCTACAGCGAGATCGATACCGCTTTGGCGAATGGCGATAAGATGGCCTTCCGGCTTCTGACGGATGAACTGAAAACATTGGAAGAACGATAAAGAAGAAATGCTTAAGAGCATTTCTTCTTTTTGTTTACCGCGAATGGAGAACCGGGTTAGTCGAATTTTCGTATGGCCGGTAGGAAGACGACGCAAAGAATGGACAGAAGCCCCATGCCGGCAAATAAAGCGATCGTCTGAATGCCGCCCAAAAGATCCGCAAGCCATCCTATCAAAATGTATCCGAGCGGGAGAAGGGCGAATGAGCCCAGCATGTCGAGGCTGGCCACTCGTCCGAACGCCTCCTGCGGCACAAGCTCCTGCATGCTGGTCTCCCAGATCAGGGCAAAGATCATGATGCCGAAACCCTCCAGAGCAAAAAGCACGCAAAGTCCATAGGGTGAAGTCGTCACTGACATAAGCACCAGTGCTATGCCGCTTAAGAACGCTCCGCCATAAGCGAGGTAACCGCGGCGATGCCATTGTTTTCTCGCTCCGAACCAAAGTCCGGCGACGATGGCGCCGGCGCCTGAGCAGGTTACGGCAACTCCGTATACATAAGGCGGCAGCCCTAGATGAACCTTGAACAGCCAGGGAATCAGGACCATGACAACCCCACTGAAACAAATATTAATAAAAGAGAACGCAAGAATCGTGATCAGCAGCCAAGGGTTGCTTTTTAGAACGGACAAGCCTTCTTTGAAGTCTGCGGTTATTCCGGAGGAGGCTGAACCAGCCTGAGCCGTTTGCTTGGGCTGAAAAGGAATCAGTTTGCTGAGAAGCATGAGGAAAACAAACGAAGCCACATAGGTGAGCGCATCCAGCGCAATGCCCCAGCCCGCGGAAAGAAAGGTGACCAGAACTCCCCCCAGGGAAGGGCCGATCAATCGGACGGATTGGTTGCTGATCTGCGTCAAGGCGTTGGCGGAATTGCGGATTTCCGGGGTGAACACAGATGCCCGGAGCGCGGCGTATGCGGGCTGGAACAGTCCGTCCATCAAACCGTATAAGGCAACTAACACAAACAGCCCGTGAATGAATAAGCGATCCGCGAAAAGTAAAACGGCAATGAATCCCATGATGCAGAAACGGACGGCGTCCGTAAACATCATGATATAGGTCCGGTTATAACGGTCCACGATCCATCCCGAAAACGGCAGCATGACAATATTCGGCACCATATACGCCGCCATGATCAACCCCATTGTCGTTGTCGAACCCGTGAGCGAATAAACGATCACCGGCAGGATGATCATGGTGACGGAGCTGCCGAGAAATGAAATCAGCTGTCCCAGCCACAAGTACGGGAAAGAGCGGGAAAGGCGAAACGGGTCGCTGTATTGCCGGAAAAAACGAGAAAAAAGGTGCCGTGGCCTTTCCTGTGCTTGCTGCTGGTTTTCGATTTCCATGGGATCATCCTCCTCTGTCATTGTCCAAATATCTCTTCGTCTTCCCGCAAGCGGTTGACGGTAAAGGTTACTCCGTATTCCTCGCCGTCGGTTTCCATAGCTTCCCATTTGATCAGAAGCGCTTCGAGTTCATCCAGAAAACCTTGATACTGGCTCTCGGACAGCAGCAGCCTGGTAGCAGCCCGATAGGGCGGCTTCCCTTCCGCACCCTCGGCGCTTTGCTGACGTTCCCGTTTAAAAAACGTGCCTTTGGACCGGTAATATTTTTCGACTACGCCGCCAACCGCTTGGGTTCTGACCAGTTCGAGCAGTCCTCCGTCAAACAGCTTTTGAATATGGTAATGGACATTCCCCGGCGTTTTCCCGAGCAGATCGGCAACTTGCTTGGAAGTTCGGGGCGCGCCCCCGAGCACGTTCAAGATTTTGATTCGCAAGGCGCTTTCAAGCAGTTTGCTTTGCTCCGGGGAAATCGGCATTGAGACAGGTCTGTGATGTTCCATGCGCAAGTTCTCCCTTCAGGTATTTATAACGATCTATAATACAGATCGATCTGTAATACAGATTGAATATAAACGTAAAAGGATGGATTTGTCAATGATCCCTGTTTATAATGAGGAAGAAAAATCGGGAGGAGGCCTGAAATAATGAAATTTAGCGAAGTAGAACCATCATCTTGGGAGGAGCTGCGCCCTTTTTTGGATACCTGCCTGATTCCGGTCACAGGCCTAACGGGAATGGAGCAGCCGCATGGAGTGACCGTGGCGCTGGAGCAGCTAAGGGACCTGATGGATCTTGTGGAGATCCCATTTAAGGGGAGAATCGTTACCTATCCTTCTTTTCAGTACGGAAAGAACGAAATTGCGGCTCTTGTGAACGGTGTCTGCCAAAAAGTCAAGCTCTCCGGATTTGAATATGCCATCGTGATTTCGGCAGGAGTGGAATGGGCGGAGGAAGAGCTTCCGGATGCGGACTTGATCGTTATCCCAAGCCGATTTTTGGGCTCTGACCACTCGATTTCCGCCAAGTTAATTCAGGACAAAATCCGCCTCTTGTGGCTCACCAAAGATGAAAAGAAAATGTGACGGAAATCCGACATTTTACGGATTGACAACCTTTTTGAGTTGGAAAAAGATGTGACAAATTCTTGACGCTCTCAAAAGGCTAATATATTATTAATATGTCTTTTATAAATGTGATTATTGTCATTGAAATGTAGAAATAGTTGCTTGACAAAGGGGTTGAAGACAGTATGAGCCATGAGAATGACCAGCCTGAATCCTCGCATAAGACGCCAAGCCGCAAGGAAATGTCCCGCCGGCAATTTCTTACATACACTTTGGGAGGCGCCACTGCGTTTATGGTAGGCGGCGTATCGCTTCCGATGGTCCGCTTTGCGGTAGACCCTATTTTGCATAAAAAAGGCGAAGGTGCGTTTGTCAAAGTCGCAGAAGTCAGTAAAATCACCACTGAGCCTCAGGAGTTTTCGTTTGAGCTGCAGCAGCAGGATGGATGGTATTCCAGTACAGCGTCGCTGATCGCCTGGATCCGCAAAGACGCGTCCGGAAAAATTTATGCGCTTTCACCGATCTGCAAGCATCTTGGATGCACCGTCGGCTGGAATAACGACAAGAGCTTTCCGAACGAGTATCATTGCCCATGCCATGGCGCGCATTATACGAAGGAAGGTAAAAACCTCGCCGTGGCTCCGAAACCGCTTGACGAATACAAGGTCATGATCAAGGATGAATGGGTGTATTTGGGCGAGATCGTCCCGAACACGATTGTGAAATAAGGAGGCGCAGATTCGGATGTTTAAAAATGTGTACAACTGGATTGACGAACGCCTCGATATCACGCCGATCTGGAGAGATGTCGCCGATCACGAGGTCCCTGAGCACGTAAACCCGGCGCATCATTTTTCCGCATTTGTATACTGCTTCGGCGGATTGACGTTCTTCATCACGGTCATTCAGATTTTGTCGGGCATGTTTCTTACGATGTATTATGTGCCGGATATCATCAACGCTTATGCCAGCGTCGAGTATCTTCAGACACAGGTCGCTTTCGGCCAGATTGTCCGCGGAATGCACCATTGGGGAGCGAGTTTGGTCATCGTCATGATGTTTTTACATACGCTGCGGGTATTTTTCACCGGCTCCTATAAAGCACCTCGCGAAATGAACTGGGTCGTGGGCATGCTGATCTTTTTCGTGATGATCGGCCTTGGTCTGACAGGCTATTTGCTGCCATGGGATAACAAGGCTTACTTTGCAACGAAGGTAACTTTGGAAATCGCCAATTCGGTGCCGGTGCTCGGGCCAGTCATCAAGGAATTGCTTCAAGGCGGGACGATTGTCGGCGCCGAAACCTTGACCCGATTTTTCGCGATCCACGTATTTTTCCTTCCGGCGGTTCTGCTGCTCCTTTTGGTAGGACACTTTATTATGATCCGCAGACAGGGGATCTCCGGTCCGCTATAAGGATTCTATGAAAACCGCGATTCATTCGGAAGAAGGGAGGAAATGGAGTATGGCACATAAGGACAATGCAAAGGAAAAGGTCGTGTTTGTTGGGGATTCCCGCGTTCGCAAAGGTGACGGATTTATCGCACCGCCAGATTATACGGCGTATCCCGGCAAGTCGGAAGCGTTTATCCCTAACTTTTTGCTGAAAGAATGGATGGTTGGCGTCGTTGTGCTTGTCGGTTTCCTGGTGTTAACCATCTCGGAACCGGCACCGCTGGGTTTTCCCGCGAATCCAAGCGCTAACGTGATTCCGATGCCGGACTGGTATTTCCTTTTCCTGTATCAATATTTGAAATACCCGTACGCATCAGGCGATTACGTCGTGCTTGGAACACTGGGCATTCCGACCGTGGCGTTTGGCGGACTCTTGCTCGCTCCGTTTCTCGATCGCGGGAAAGAACGCCGCTTCTACCGCCGGCCTATCGCATCCTCGCTGATGCTGCTGTCGCTGGCTTCCGTCGTTTATTTGACGAACTTTGCCTGGACGCATTATAAGCATGAGCTTGCTGCAACCGGTACGGTGCCGGAGAATATTCAACGGGAAGAAAAGGCAAGGGAAAACCGGGAAAAGGGCTTGCCGGCCTCTAACGCGATCAAGCCCAAGGAGGTTGCGATTGTTGAGCCGGACGATCCTGCTATGGAATCGGTCAAGAAAGCCACTTGCATCACTTGCCACGGTACGGATCTCAAAGGCACCAGCGCCGCGCCGACGCTTCGCGGAGTCGGCGACAAGCACGATAAGGAAGCGATTCTTTCCATTATCAAAGATGGATATAACGGCAAGATGCCTAAAATGTACGATACGGCGATCAGCACCGGCTTGACGGACCAGGATATCGACCACTTGGCCGAGTGGCTTGCGAAACAAAAAACGGAACAGTAAAATAATAGATAACATCAAAAACCTGATCGTGCGGCGGTCAGGTTTTTTTAGTAGTGCAGTTTCGCAGGAGGAAGGGATATCGGGTTGAAGGTATCGTATTATTGGAGCAAGTCGTTTTTGTCATCCCGCTTCATATTGTGGGCCTTATTTGTGTGCAATTTGCTGGGAACGGTTTACGGATACATATGGTATGATGCGCAACTGAAGGATACATGGGCGAATCATCCGCATTGGCAGATCGTGTTTGTACCCGATAGTCCGACGGCGAGCTTGTTCTTTACGTTGTCCCTGCTGTTTCTTATGTTTCCGGGGGCGCTTGGCCGATTCCGGTTCATTCGAACCCTGGTGGAAGGATTGGCGGTCGTTACCAGCGTGAAATATGGGGTTTGGGCGGTCAGCATGATTTTTGCCGGCGCCTTTCAAGGCGGGGAACTCGTCTGGCAGGACTGGATGCTGGTCGCTTCCCATTTGGCAATGGCCGTAGAGGCGCTGCTGTTCGTCCGGTTGTACAAGTTCGGCACGATTATGCTGCTCAGCGCCGGAGCCTGGACGCTGCTTAACGATACGGTGGATTATACATATGAGGTGTATCCGTGGTTGCCGCGAACACTGTGGGATGACGTGAACGCGGTAATGGTGTACACAGTGGCTTTGACGCTGGCAAGTATTATAGCCGGCTGGCTCGCGCTGAAGGGGGCAAAAAGAGCCTAAGCCTATGGTTCTAACGGTGGACAGCCTGCCATACCATGATGGTAGGGAGGGGATGTCCGTGAAGAAGGGCGGAAGACTGTGGGGGCTTGCTGTCGTTTTCCTATTGCTGTCGCTGGTCTTTTGGGATTCGGCGGCGGCGCTGGCTGCTTCAGGCCAGGATGAAGGGTCCGGCGGCAAACCTGCACTGGAGGTATCCGAGCAGGAACGTGCGCAGAAGCTGCAGCGTTTCGAAGCTGCGGCGGAAGAGCTGTATACCCATATGCAAGAAGGGAAATCCCAGGAATCATTGGCTGATATGGAGAGGCTGCTTGATGAGCTGGGCGGGTTGTCTTTTAAGGGGTTGACCTCGGTCGAAGGCATACACGCGTTGGCGGAAGCGATTATGGATACACGCGAGACGCTGGCCAGCGCCGAAATAAATCAGGAGGCCTGGATTCAAACGTCCGCGCGTCTTCGTCTTGCGGTGAACAGTTTGACCCATAAGGATCAGGCTTTATGGCTCCAGTATTATAAAGTGATGGGGGACAATCTGAAGCAGATGAGCCGGGCCCGTGCATCCGGTAGCCCCACCGAGCTGAAAAAGGCGTTCCAGGCCTTGAAGGGCCATTACAACATCGTCCGTCCCGCCGCGGTCATTCGCCGGGATCCTTCCATCATCAATCAGTTTGACTCCTGGATGTCATATGTGGAGCGGCTCAGCAACGACAAGACATTTGACGAGGCCGCCGTTACCGGTGCTATTTCCCAGGGGGAGGGCCTTATCAAAGAGCTGTTCGGACGCCGAAAAGCCGACCCCGTTTTTTTGCCGATTACGGGTTATGGCAGTCCCTGGTATTGGAGCGCCTTGATCGGTGGTTGGATTGTCCTTGCCTTGACCTATACGGCGATTCGCAAATATCATGCGTCGCAGACGGTAACCTCCGTTCGCAAGCCCGAAGACAGCGTGCAGGGGTATCGTTGGTAGGGAAACGCGAACCAAACCGTGATCATTTTTAGGCCATAAATCACCTCTATTTTATGAAGAAACATGATTTCCGGCTAAATAAGACCCTAAATTGGCGCTAACCGGCGAATGTTTGGTGAGAATTGCCGCGATTCGATCTATGGGTGAGGGTTTAGCGGTAAAAATAGGCGTTATTAGAGATGAGCATTGCATGTTTTAGCGGAATAGCGGCATTTTATGGCGTTATGACTTTGGAGAACATAGAAAAAGCCTGCGGGACCGGCCCGCAGGCTTTTTCTGCATCTTCTTACTCTTCCTTAAAGCCTTCGCCATGAACATCGTGCACATCGCTGATGATGATGAAAGCGCGCGGATCGACCGATTTGGCGATGTTGTGGAGCCGCCGAATCTCCTGCCGGGGAACGACGCAATAAGCCATATGCTTGGCCTGCTTGGAGTAAGCGCCGATCGCCGGGATCAGCGTAACGCCACGCTCCATGTCTTTTGTGATAATGTCGGCAATTTCCGGGGCATGGTCGCTGATAATCGTAAACGCTTTGGCGGAGTATGCCCCCTCCTGAATGAAATCGATCACCCTGGAAGAGATGAAGACGGCCACCAGCGTGTACAGGATATTCTCTTTTTGAATGTAGAAAAGCGAAAGCCCGATAATAACGATATCCAGCGTTAAAATAACCTGTCCCATACTGAACCCGTATTTGCGCCCCAGGATTCGCGCCACGATATCCGAGCCGCCCGTCGTGCCGCCGTACCGGAAAACGATCCCCAGCCCTGCGCCCAGCGTAACCCCGGCATATAAAGAGGCGAGAATATAGTCTCGTTCGGTTACAAACGGCAGAATCCAGCCCATATCTATCATGCGTTCAAACAGCCAGAGGAAAAACGTCATTGAACCGATGCCGATGCCGGTAAAGATCATCTGCCTTCCGCCGAGAATTTTCCATCCGAGAAGGAAGAGAGGAATGTTGAGCAGCAGGTTGGAGAAGGACGGAGATATATTAAAGGCATATTTCAGCAGGATCGTAATGCCGGTGACTCCGCCTTCCATGAGATGATTTGGAATAATGAAATAAAGGAGTCCGAAAGCGTAGATCGCGGTTCCCAATAAAATAGGAAGCAAACTTTTCATATAACCCGATAATTTTGTCGCAGCACTCATGTAATCCCTCACCTGTTCGAGAATAAACAACGTATTTTTAGCATTCCTCCTAAGTATACCTTTTTCCGCCGCGATTAAAAAATGATTTGTTTTCAAATCGTCAATACGATAACATAGGGTTAAAATCGTACAAACGGGGGGATGGGACTTTGCGGGACAAATCTCTTGCGGAAATGCAGCGCGAGGTCGATAAATACATATCTCAGTTCAAAGAGGGATATTTTAGCCCGCTGTCAATGCTGGCCCGGATGAGTGAGGAAGTTGGAGAACTGGCCCGGGAGGTCAATCATACCTTCGGCGAAAAGCCCAAAAAAGCCGACGAAGCCGATAATTCGATTGAACTTGAGCTTGGCGATATTTTGTTTATTACGATCTGTTTCGCCAATTCGCTTGGCATAGATTTGACGGAAGCGCATGACAAGGTCATGAACAAATTTGCGACGAGGGACGCGGACCGGTGGACGAAAAAGGACACCGAATAACTCAAAACTTCATATGCTGTTAACAGAAACAACCCATCCGTAAAGGGGGGACAGCAGATGAAGGCGGAGGATTTCCTGCAAAAAGCGTACCGCAGCATTTACGAAAACGATTTTGAACAGGCCATTCAATGGTTCGAGCAGGCTCTTGAGATTGCTCCGGACCACGCCGATATTCACTACAGGTATTCGATTACCTGCGCGCGCAGTAAACGGCTGGATAAAGCGATTGCCCACGCCCGTCTGGCTTCGGCTCTGGCTCCTTTGCAGACGGAATACCAAATCCATTTTGACCGCTTGCAGTCTAGGGAATTGACAGGAATGGCCAAGAAACATATGGCGAAGGGGAAAACGGGCAAAATGGCGAAAAGCGCCGTCGAACCCGCCGTTCGATTGTTGGAACGCGCCGCCCAGCTTGATCCGCTTTCGGCGGAATCGCTGGTATGGCTTGCAATTGCATATGGCGAAAATGGACAATATGAGCAAGCTTTGAAATCCCTTCGAGAGGCTTCAGCCTTATCACAGGATTCCGGCATTGCCAAACAGTTGAAAGAGTTGGAACAACGTTACGCTTCTTATATCGATCAATCATCATGCTAGAGAAATGTGAGGGATGTTCATGTCGGAACAAATCCAAGTGGCTGTAGCCGGAGCGGCCGGAAGAATGGGGAAGGAAGTCGTGAAGATGGTGCTTCAGGATCCCGATCTCCGGCTGGTCGCGGCGATAAATTTAACGGATACGGGAGTGGATGCGGGCACGTTGGTCGGTTTGCCGGCCTGTGGCGTTGCGCTGACGGAGAATTTGGAGTGGGCGCTGGCCGAGAGCAAAGCCCAAGTGCTGGTGGACTTCACCACTCCCAAGTCCGCCTATGCCAATACCGAAACGGCGATTCGGCTTGGCGTTTCTCCCGTGGTGGGAACGACCGGTTTTACGCCGGAGCAAATCGAAGAGTTGGACAAGCTGTGCCAACGCCGTGAAATCGGAGGCCTGATTGCGCCCAATTTCTCCATCGGGGCGATTCTGCTGATGAAATTCGCGGCGCAAGCGGCGAAATATTTTCCCCATTTGGAGATTATTGAATATCATGGTGATCAGAAGCTGGATGCCCCGTCCGGGACGGCTATCAAAACGGCGGAGCTGATCGCCAAAACCCGCGATGAATTCCGGCAGGGGAATCCGCAGGAAGAAGAGACGATTGAAGGTTCGCGCGGAGGTTATTACAATGGATTTCGCATTCACAGCGTTCGCCTCCCGGGTATTTTCGCTCAGGAGGAAGTTATATTCGGCGATTCCGGACAATCGCTGAAAATTCGGCACGACTCCTATGAGCGGGCCGGATATATGCCCGGCGTTAATTTGGCGATCAAAAAAGTGCTTGGCTATAAAGGATTAATTTACGGATTCGATCATTTTGTTGATTAATAGGGGAGATAATACTAATGATGAACATTGCATTTATTGCTCATGATCGTAAAAAAGAAGATATCGTTAATTTTGTAATTGCCTATGAGCAAGTCTTCAAAGATAAAAAGCTTTATTCTACAGGCACCACCGGGCTTAGAATTATGGAAAGCACAAATTTGACCATTCACCGTTTCTTGTCCGGTCCGCTTGGCGGAGATCAGCAAATCGGGTCGCTGATCGCTCAGAACGAGATGGATCTCGTGATCTTTTTGCGCGATCCGCTGATGGCCCAGCCTCATGAACCCGATATTACCGCGCTGCTTCGCTTATGTGACGTTCACGGGATTCCCGTAGCGACGAATATGGCGACGGCCGAAATTCTGGTCCGCGCGCTGGATCGCGGCGATTTCGCCTGGCGCGAGCTCGTCGAGCAGCATAAACCGGGGCTGACGAAATGAGTGAACGTCTTGATATCTTGATCTTCGGAGCACACGCGGACGATGCGGAAATCGGCATGGCCGGCACGATTGCCAAACATGTCGCCGCAGGATATCGCGTCGGCATTTGCGATTTGACGGAAGCGGAGCTTTCGTCCAACGGTAATCCCGAGCTGCGCAAGCGGGAAGCCGAAGCTGCGGCCCAAGCGATGGGCCTTTCGTTGCGGCTTAATCTGGGCATGCCGGACCGGGGATTAACCGGCTCTGCGGAACAAATCGCCGCGGTGACCGAGGTCATCCGCACCTATGAGCCGTCGCTGATCTTTGCCCCGTATTGGGAAGACCGGCATCCGGATCACAACGCCTGCGGCAGACTTGTCGAGGAAGCCGCCTTTAACTCGAAACTGCGCCGTTATATGCCGGACAAGCCGGCCGTGAAAGCGCCGGAGCTGTATTTTTATTTCATCAACGACTGGAAGACGCCGGATTTGCTGGTCGAAGTCACGGATTATTACGATACAAAAGAGCGAGCCCTCGGCTGTTACCGATCGCAATTCGGCCTAGGGACTCCGGGCGAAGACATTGCCGCGACACCGCTCAATCAAGGCTATGTGGAACGGGTAAAAGCGAGAGACGCTTTGCTGGGGCACCGGCGCCTGATCCCGTATGCCGAGGGTTTTGCGGTCAAGACACCTTATTTGGTGAATCTATTCGGCATGCCTCGCTCATAAGCTGGAAAAGAAACCAATGATAAAGGAGGCCCCAACCATATGGATTCATTTTTGAAAATAGGAATTACCTGTTATCCTTCCTTAGGAGGTTCGGGGGTTGTGGCCACCGAACTGGGCAAACTTCTCGCGGAGAAGGGCCATGAAGTGCATTTTATTTCTCATAGCGTGCCGTTTCGGCTAGGGAGCTATCATAAAAATATTTTTTACCATGAAGTGGAAGTCAGCGATTATTATGTGTTCCGTTTTCCGCCGTATGATCTTTCTTTGGCTACAAAAATGGCTCAGGTCGCCAAGACGCAGGGTCTGGACGTCCTGCATGTTCATTACGCTGTCCCGCATGCCGTATGTGCGTTTTTGGCCAAGCAAATGGTCGGCGACTCGCTGAAGGTGGTTACGACGCTTCACGGCACCGACATCACGGTTCTGGCGCAAGATGAGTCGTTAAAGGATTTGATTCGCCTCGCCATCAACGAAAGCGACGCCGTGACCTCAGTATCGCGCGACCTGATGCGGGAAACCCGGGAAGTGCTGGACATCAGCCGGGATATCGACCTGACCTACAATTTTGTCGATGAACGCGAGTATTACCCAAGAGACGCCAAATCATGCCGCGAGGATTTTGCCAGACCCGACGAGAAGGTGCTGATGCATATCTCCAATTTCCGTCCGGTGAAACGGGTCAGTGACGTTGTTGATATTTTCCGGATGGTGAATGAAAAAGTGCCGTCCCAGCTGCTGCTGGTTGGAGAGGGACCCGATTTGCCGAAAATCCAATGCAAGATCAATGACATGGGCATCGGAGACCGGGTGCATTTTCTGGGCAAACAGGACGATATCGCGCATGTCATTTCCATGGCCGATTTGCTGCTGCTGCCGTCGGAGAAAGAGAGCTTCGGGCTAGTGGCGCTGGAGGCGATGGCCTGTGGCGTGCCGACCGTCGGCACAGTAGCCGGCGGGATTCCGGAACTCGTGAAGCATGGCGAAACCGGGTTTCTCGCGCCGATTGGAGATACGCGCCAAATGGCGGACTACAGCGTCTCTCTACTCCAAGATCGGGAGCTGATGGACCGGATTAAGAAAGCCTGTTTACTCCGGGCGAAAAACGATTTCAGCAGCGAACGGATTATGGCAAGCTATGAATCGATTTATTACCGCGTGCTGAACCGTCAGCTGCCCGAGCTGAATCCGGTTTGAGGATGACGGGGCAATAAAAAAGAAGACGGATTGGCTTTGGAGGTTGTGATCAAATGAATCGGTGGAAACAAGTAGACCCCCTGATGCTGGATCAGGGGGAAGCGGTGCTGCAAACTTTGCTTGAGGGCGGGTTTGAGGCTTACTTCGTCGGCGGATGCGTACGAGACGAACTGATGGGCCGTCCGGTTCACGATATGGACATCGCAACCTCGGCGAAACCCGAGCAAGTCATTGCGTTGTTTCCTAGGACGGTGCCGACGGGGATTCAACACGGAACGGTTACGGTGTTGATGGGCGAACAAGCCTACGAGGTAACGACGTTCCGTAAGGAATCGCAATATGAAGATCACCGGAGGCCGGCAAGCGTGGAATTTGTGGACGCGGTGACGGAAGATTTGCGCCGCCGCGACTTTACGATGAACGCCGTTGCCCGGGACTTAAAGGGTGCGTTGACCGACCCGTTCCATGGGCAAGCGGATATCGAGCGCGGCCTGATTCGCTGCGTAGGCGCTGCCGACGAAAGGTTTGAAGAGGACGCGCTGCGCATGATGCGGGCGATCCGCTTCGCAGCGGTGTTTGGTTTTCGTCCGGTCAAAAGCTTGTGGCGGGCGCTGCTGTCCGGAAAGGACAAGCTTTCTTTCATCGCCATGGAGCGAATCCGCGTGGAAATGGAAAAAATCATTCTCGGACCTCTTCCGCTTCGCGGTCTGGAGCTTCTTGCGCGCAGCGGTTTGCTTCGCCATGTCAAATTTCCCGCGCCGCTTTGCGCGCAGCCGGGGCGCGATCATCTCGATGCCTTGCAGCAAGCTTCATCGGATATACCGTCCGAGCGCTGGTCGCTGTTGCTGCAGGCGCTAGGGATTTCGGGAGCCGAGGCCGCTCCATTAATGAGAAGCTGGACGTTCCCCAATGCGGTCATCCGGGATACGGAGGCCTTGATTCGCTTTGACGAAGCGTGGAACGAAGAACTGCACGCTGCCGGGTGGAGAGGCGAACAGGCCCCAACGGAGCCGCTTCGCTTGGGCTGGATACGGCTGCAGGTTGCCTATGGCAAGCAAACGGCGGAGCGCTGGCTGGCCCGGCGCGAGGTGCTGCTGCGGGTTCAAGCAGCCGGGGGAGCCGCGGAAAAAGAAGAACCGGGGGCTTGGGAAGAATTGCTGCGATTCGTAAAAGCCTGGTATCAGGAAGTTCAATTACATACGGTTGCGGAGCTGGCCGTCAGCGGCGGGGAGGTGCTTGAAGCCTCGGGACGTAATGCCGGTCCTTGGCTTGGCGAATTCATGAAGGATCTCGTGTTGGCGGTGGCCTGCGGGAAGCTGCCCAATGAGCGGCAGGCGATATTGGAACAAGCGAAAGCTGTGGTGATAAAGGATGAAATCTAATCGACTTATAGACATGCTTCTGGCGCATCCGGGGGAATATATATCGGGGGAAGAAATCAGCCGCCTACTAGCGATCAGCAGAACAGCCGTATGGAAGCAAATCAACAAGCTTCGGCAGGAAGGCTATGAATTCGAAGCGGTGTCGCGGAAGGGGTACCGGCTGATTCGGCAGCCGGAGAAGCTGGACTATGCCGCATTGTTGAGTTCGATGCGAACGAATGTCTTCGGCAAGCGGCTTAAGCTGCTGGATACGGCGACTTCTACCCAGGAAGAGGCGCGCAGGATCGCAGAAGAGGGCGGACCGTCGGGATCGCTGGTGATCGCGGAGGAGCAGACGGGAGGGCGCGGACGTCAGGGAAGGGCCTGGCACTCGCCTGCAGGCAAAGGGATATGGATGAGCGTGATGCTGCGTCCCGAACGGCAAACGCTTATTTTTGCGCCACAATTGACGCTGCTGACAGCGGTTGCCGTGTGCCGCGCGATCCGCAAGGTGGCCGGGGTCGAGGTCGGCATTAAATGGCCGAACGATTTGCTGATTCGCGGGAAAAAGACATGCGGCATTTTGGTAGAGTCGGTCAGTGAAGATGAAATGATTCGCTATTGCGTAGTCGGCATCGGCATCAATGCGAATTTGGAGGCGGCTGATCTGCCGCCGGAGCTTGCCGAAACGGCAACCTCGCTCAAAATCGAAAATGGAACCCATATTGACCGTGCCGAGTTGATCGGCGCCGTTATGACGGAAATGGAGCAGATGTACGAGCTGTACCTCCAGGAAGGCTTTGCCCCCATCAGTCATTTGTGGGAAGCGTTGTCCGTTACGATCGGGAACCGGATTACCGTCAAGACGGCCGCCGGCGAACTGAAAGGTACGGCAGCGGGTCTGAGTCCGGCGGGCGCGCTTGTTTTGGTAAACGACGCCGGTCAGGATTTTACGATTTTTTCCGGGGAAGTACAACTTGGCTGATGAAATAGTTGACGTAATTTGTTATACTATCCTCAGGAGGCGGCATCGGCTTTTGTTCGAGCTGCACTCTTGGCGGTAGCCGTGAAGCTGAAGACGTTATACATGGCGTTGGATTCTGCTCTGAGCCGAAGAGGACCGAGACAGAAGGACGAAATGAAAGTGACCTTCTTTGGATTCGGACCTTTTTAGTGCCAAACTAAAAGGTTTTTTTGTTGTGCGCGGAAATTTGGTTTAAAGGGCGCGCGCAAGCACAAGGAACTAAAGGAGATGGAAAGCATTGGCGGAGAAAAAAGCTCTAAACATTGTGAAAATGAAGAAAATGAAAAAGGACGGCATCCCGCTGGCGATGATTACGGCTTATGACTATCCTTCGGCGAAATTGGCCGAAGAAGCAGAGGCCGATTTGTTGCTGGTTGGCGACTCGCTCGGCAACGTTGTGCTTGGTTACGACTCGACCATTCCGGTAACGCTGGATGATATGGTTTACCATACCAGGGCGGTGGCTAGAGGCGCGGAGCACACCTTTATCGTAGCCGATATGCCGTTCATGACATATCACGGCAGCGTGGACGAAACGCTGCGGAACGTACGCCGCTTGATGCAGGAAGGTCATGCTCATGCGGTCAAAATGGAGGGCGGCGCGGAGATCGCTTTGGCCGTTCAATCGATCGTGCAGGCCGGGGTGCCGGTTCTGGGCCATATCGGCCTGACGCCGCAGTCGGTGAATCAGATCGGCGGATACCGCGTGCAGGGCAAAGACGCCAAGGATGCGCGCCGTTTGCTCGAGGATGCCAAGGCGCTGGAACGAGCCGGCGCATTTGGGATCGTGCTGGAACTTGTGACCGAAGAAGTTGCGGCCATGATTTCGGCCGAGCTGTCGGTTCCGACGATCGGCATCGGCGCGGGACGCGGATGCGACGGCCAGGTGCTGGTGTTCCATGATGTGCTCAAGTACGCTCCGGATTATATGGAGAAACGGTTCGTGAAGACGTTCGCCGACATCGGATCGGAAATCCGCCGCGGCATCTCGGAATATGTCCGGGAAGTCAAAAGCCGCGAGTTTCCCGCCGAACAGCATGTATTTGCGGCGGAAGACGGTGTGGTTGAGAATTTGTACGGCAAGGGGAAGGTGGAGTCGGGATCATGAAGGTGTTTACAGAGATCAAAGCGATTCGGGAATATATCAAGGCAGAGCGTTTTGCGGCCGCCGGCAGGGGCAATCAGATCAAGGTAGGGCTTGTCCCGACCATGGGTTATCTGCATGAAGGGCATGCCAGCCTGCTTCGTAAAGCTCGGGAAGAAAGCGACCTGGTGGTACTCAGCATTTTCGTCAATCCGATTCAGTTTGGGCCAAACGAGGATTTTGAGCGCTACCCTCGCGACGCCGAGCATGATTTGGCGCTCGCGGAACGCGAAGGCGCGGATGCCGTATTCCTGCCAAGCGTACAGGAAATGTATCCGCACCCGACCAAAACGAAAATCAAGGTCGAAGAACTGACGACGCTCCTGTGCGGCGCATCGCGTCCAGGCCACTTCGACGGCGTGACGACCGTGGTCGGCAAGCTCTTTCACATCGTCGACCCGGATCAGGCTTATTTCGGGCAAAAGGATGCTCAGCAGGTTGCGGTTATCGCGCAAATGGTCCGGGATCTCAACCTTGACGTCAAAATCGTGCCCTGCCCAATCGTTCGGGAAAGCGACGGTCTTGCGCTCAGTTCCCGCAACGTATACCTAAGCGCTGAAGAACGCCAGGCAGCGTTGATTCTTTCCAAAAGCCTGCGTGAAGCGAAAGTAAAAGCAGTGGAGCTCGATTCCGTAACGGCGGGACAGCTTCGTGAAGAATTGCGCAGTGCGATTCAGTCCGAACCGCTGGCCGATATCGATTACGTTGAAGTTACCGAGTTTCCGGGACTGCGTCCGTTGGAAGATTCCGAGCGGCTGGACCATGCCGGCTCGGAAATTTTGATCGCCGTGGCCGTAAAGTTCGGCAAAACAAGGCTTATCGATAACGTCATTTTAACGAAGAAAGCGGTGGCTCTTTATGTATAGAACGATGATGAAATCCAAAATTCACCGCGCCACCGTCACGGAGGCCAACCTGAATTACGTCGGCAGTATCACGATTGATGAAGCTTTGATGGAAGCGGCCGATCTGCTTGAAAACGAGAAAGTGCAAATCGTAAACAACAATAACGGAGCCCGCTTGGAAACTTACGTCATTCCGGGGCCAAGAGACAGCGGGGTCATTTGTTTGAACGGCGCGGCGGCGCGGCTCGTGCAGCCCGGGGATAATGTCATCATCATCTCATACGCCCAAATGTCCGCCGAAGAGCTGAGAAGCCATAAGCCGACTGTCGTCTTCGTGGATGAAAACAATCGCCCGGTGGAAAAAGCGCAGCAGGAACTGCATGCGACCATTCGCTAACAGTTGATATTTGCTAACAACAAGCGTTTCGTCAAGCCCGCTCAGCCCTTTATGCAATTACTGCCTGCGGGAATGAAATGCCCTCCCGGAACAAAAAATGAATGTAAGGCTCGCACTGATTTCATTTTCGTTAAGGGTGGGATGCGAATGATGTTTCAGCATGTATTTGCGGAAATGAATGAAATGTTGGATGACATCGCTCAGCGTTATCCGCTCGCTCAAGGAGCCCAAAAGCAGGAGCTCGCCGAAAAATGGCATCTTCTGAAACATATGAGCGACGGAATTATCGAGGAATGGCTTGGGTTTGAAGAAAAGATGGGAATCATGCGGCAAAGATGGGGCAATCTTGACGGCGGGGAAGAACCGGCTATGCCCGAAATGAACACGGATGCTTATGTCAAGGGGCAGGGCTACTACAAGCTGCTTATGTTCCCGCAGGCATTAAATCAGTTTGAGCAGGTGCTGCTGCAATTTCCCGACAGTTTTATCGGGCGGACTTATTTGGCAATGTGTTATTTGCATATGGGCAAAAGCGAATCGGCGGCGGTTCAGTTTCAGCGCGTGCTTGGAACGGCTACCAGCAAAAGGCTTCGTTCCATCATTTACAACGCTTTGGGTTGCATCGAAGCCCAGAAAGGAATCCGCGCCAAAGCAAAGGAATATTTCATGCTGGCCCATCAAAGCGATCCGTCCCTTCCCGAACCTTTGGCCAATTTGGAGGCCTGTATGCATAGTTCCGGGAAGCTGTATTATGGCAATGAACTGACTTCATTATTGTAAAATCATCTGCCCTAGAAGCAATGCGTTTTTCCGCTCAACGGAGCGGGCGCATTGCTTTTCTTTTGTGATTATAATTACATATTCTTCCCCCATCAATTTTCAAATTGTCATTCTTCTGTTATGCTGATAATTGAGAATGGAATGAAAGGGACTTATGAGCGCAATGAAATATGCTGTACTCGATTTCGAAACGACGGGTAACCAGTCCACCGATGAAATCATTCAGGTTGGGCTTGCCATTATAGAACCAGATTTAACCGTCTCCCAAGTGTATCATTCCTTTGTCAATCCGGGTATTCCGATTCCCCCGTTCATAACGGGGCTTACGGGGATCACCGAAGACGACGTCAAAGATGCCCCGGGTTTGGACGATGTGATGATGGAGATGGTTCCGCTCCTCGACGATGTTGTTCTCGTTGGCCATAACGTAGCCTTTGATTTCAACTATTTGCAGAGCGCTTTAGATAAAACGGGATATCTGCCCTTTACTGGACGTATCCTAGATACAATGGATTTTTTGAAAATCCTGTTTCCTTCGCTGACTTCTTACCAGCTTGGCCTTGTCGCCTCGGAGTTCGAAGTGCAGCATGAACGTCCTCATCAGGCGGACAGCGACGCACTTGCAACAGCGTTGATTTTCCTCAAATGTCTTGAGGAAATATCCGGTCTGCCCTTGCTGACTCTGCAGCGGTTATCCAATCTGTTCGCTGGGGAAGACAGCGATTTGGGCTGGTTTTTTGACGCCATGGTTCAGCTTAAGGAGCAGGAAACCGAGCCGAACGCCGCCGGGTTTACCTACTATCGCCAGTTCGCCTTGCGCGTAGAAGATTGGCTGGATATCGAACCTCCCCGGGATCCTGCGGCTTACAATCCGCTGGAAGACCTAAGCTTCGGACAATTCATGGAGCAGGTGCGGGAACGGCTTAAAGAAAGACTGCCCCAATACGAAGAGCGCGAAGCGCAGAACATGATGCTGGAAGAAGTGATGCAGGCGTTTGCCGAAGATAAGCATCTGCTGGTGGAAGCCGGTACCGGAACGGGAAAATCGCTCGGCTATCTTCTGCCCGCCATTTATCACAGCGTCAAAAACGACGAGAAGGTCATGATCAGCACGCACACCATCAATCTTCAGGAACAGCTAAGGGAGAGGGATGTTCCGCTTTTGACGGAAGCGGTTCCTTTTCCGTTTCGGGCGGCGGTGTTTAAAGGAAGGCAGCATTATTTGTGCTTGCGCAAATTTGAACATAAAGTTAACAAAAGGGATTTTGCGACGCCAAAAGAAGAGGTGATGACGGCCGCGCAAATGATTGTGTGGCTGACGCAAACGGAAAACGGGGACGACGAAGAGCTCAACCTGGGAAACCGCGGCGGCGATTTTTGGGAAACGGTTGCGAGCGAATCGGATTCGTGCCTGGGCCGCAATTGCCCGTGGTTCCGCAAGTGCTTCTACCATAGGGCCAAGCATGAAGCCGGGGTTGCGGATGTGGTCATTACGAACCATTCTAAATTGTTTACGGACATTCAGGCGGGACATCAGCTTTTGCCCGGCTACGAGCGGCTGGTGATCGACGAAGCGCATCATCTGGAAGATGTGGCCGGCAAGCATCTTGGCCTTCATATGAAATATTTTACGGTCGTTCACACGTTGACCCGGCTGTTCAAGGACAGCAAAACAGGGCAGTTGGCTAATCTTAGAATGGCGCTACAAAGCGCGGCAAATGAAAATTCGCTCCAGTGGTGTTCCGTCATCGACAATATTTATCCCTCGCTGGTGGATGTGAAGGAGAGCTGGGACAAGCTGAGCGATCTGCTCTTCGCGCTAATGCCGGAGCGGAGCGACGCCGCTCCGGGCGACCCGGGACAATTCGTTTACCGGCTGCTTCCGCATAAGAAGCCCAAGGACTGGGATTCGCTTGCGGCGCTGGAGAATCAGATTTACGTCACGCTCGGAGACGTGCTTCGCCAGGGAGAACGGATGCTGAGCCAGATCCGGGAAGAGCAGGACGATTTCGGCTCCGAAAGCCTGTTAACGGATATCAGCGGATTGTTCAAGGATTTGGCGAGCGAACGCGAGTCGCTGCGCTTCTTTATGAAGCTGGAGAATGAAGAAACGGTATATTGGATCGAAGGAAACGGGAATTACCGCAGCCGCTCGCTGCAAATTTACGCCGTGCCGATCGATGTAAGCGCTCAGCTGAAGGAGTATTTTTTCGACAAGAAAAAAAGCGTTGTGATGACTTCGGCAACTCTTTCCGTCGATAAATCGTTTCAATATATGATTGAGCAGTTGGGACTAACGGAGGCTGCCTCCGAAGACAGGCTGTTGACATCGATGCTCCCTTCGCCGTTTAACTACCGGGATCAGGCGCTGCTGGTCATCCCGCGGGACTTCCCAAGCGTCAAGGGAAGCGTGGGAGACGATCATTTCGTCAGTACGCTGGTGCGATCGCTGGCGGATACGGCTGTCGCTACGCAGGGACGCATGCTGGTGCTGTTTACTTCTTACCGCATGCTGAGGCAGGTATACGATCCACTAAAGGACCTTTTGTCGGAGCAAGGTATTACCGTCATCGGTCAAGGGATGGACAGCGGCAGCCGCACCAAGCTGACCCGCCGTTTCCAAGGCCAAAACGCATCCGTGCTGCTTGGCACCAGCAGTTTTTGGGAAGGGGTCGATATCCCCGGCGAAGCTTTGACGAGCCTGGCCATTGTCCGTCTGCCCTTCCAGCCCCCCAACCATCCGCTCGTGGAGGCGAAGAGCGAACGGCTTCAGCGGGAGAAGAAAAATCCTTTTATGAAGCTGTCCGTGCCGCAGGCGGTCATCCGCTTCAAGCAGGGATTCGGCCGGCTTGTCCGCTCGTCGCAGGATCGCGGCATCGTGGTTGTTTATGATACCCGCATCTTGGAATCCTACTACGGAAAGTATTTTTTATATTCTTTACCCGGACCGAAGATGGAGCATATGCCCCTCGGGCAAATGGTTCCGCGCATTTCGGAATGGCTCAATGCCGGTGAGCCGCAATAAGCTTTGCGGTTCATACTCGCGCCAAATGAGGGGGAAAAATGTATGAAATCTGATAAAATTTCCGATGCCGTTGTTCGAAGATTGCCGGTATATCTGCGTTTTTTAAATGAATTGAGCCGTCGCGAGGTGCCAACGGTATCCTCGCAGGAACTGGGCCAGAAGCTGGATCTCAATCCGGCGCAAATTCGCAAGGATCTCGCTTATTTCGGCGATTTCGGACGCAAGGGCATCGGTTACGATGTGGCTTATCTGATCGAAAAAATCCAGCAAATCTTAAATCTGGACCAGCAAATCAACGTAGCTTTGGTGGGTGCCGGTAATCTTGGTCAGGCGCTTTCCAATTATAATGCTTATCTGAAGGACAATATGAAAATCGTAGCGGTGTTCGACGCTTCTCCGGCCAAAATCGGCAAGCAGATCAACAACATTACGATTCAGCCGATCGATGAGCTCGTTGAAACGGTTCGCGAGAAGCATGTGCGCATTGGGATTATCACCGTGCCGGATTTTGAAGCTCAACGCGTTGCGGATCAGCTGGTTGCCGCCGGAATCGGAGCGATTCTCAACTTCGCGCCAACGATCCTGAAAGTGCCGTCGGAAGTAAGAATTCACGCGGCCGATTTTACGACGGATCTGCTCAGCTTGGCGTATTATTTGGAAAATGGAAAGGAACAAGCCGTTTATGAGTCGTAAGTGGTTAATTAAAAACGGGACCTTCGCCGTTTTGGACGAAGGTCGTCCCGTGATTCACGGATATATGCTGGTTGAAGGCGATATGATTACGTACATTGGGGAGCAGCGCCCGGAAGGCGTGGAAGGCGCAGAGACCTTTGACGGAAAAGGCCTGTTGTTCCTGCCCGGTCTGATCAACACTCACGGCCATGCGGCGATGTCGCTGCTTCGCGGTTACGGGGACGATATGGTGCTGCAAACTTGGCTTCAGGAGAAAGTATGGCCGATGGAAGCCAAGTTTACCGCAAGCGACGTGCATGCCGGGACGGCGCTGTCCGTCCTGGAAATGCTGAAGGGCGGAACGACGACCTTCCTCGATATGTACGATCACATGGATGAAGTGGCCAAAGTGGTGGAAGAATCCGGAATTCGCGGCGTATTGATGCGCGGAGCGATTGGGTTGTGCCCGCCGGACGTGCAGGACATGAAGCTGAAGGAAGCGGTCGATTTTGCGGTGAATTGGAACGGCAAAGCGGACGGCCGAATCACAACGATGCTGTCGCCGCACGCTCCCTACACTTGCCCGCCGGATTATATCGAAAAGTTTGTACAGGCGGCGCATGATCTCGACCTGCCGATGCATACGCATATGTCCGAAACGAGGGCGGAAGTGGAGCAAAACGTGGCCGATTACGGTGTTCGTCCGGTCCAGCACCTGCTGAATCTCGGGATGTTCTCACGGCCGACGCTGCTTGCCCATGCGGTGCATTTGACCGATGAGGAAATTGAGATTCTGGCTGCGCATGACGTGGCCATTTCCCATAATCCGGGCAGCAATTTGAAGCTTGCGAGCGGGGTTGCCCGTGTGCCGGAACTGCTGCAAAAAGGGGTCGTCGTCTCCCTTGGGACGGACGGCGCGGCAAGCAATAACAACCTCGATATGATCGAGGAGATTCGCCTGGCGGCTTTGATCCACAAAGGCGTTTCCGGTGACCCTACCGCTGTGCCTGCCATAGAAGCGCTCAAGATGGGAACGGAGTACGGCGCAAAGTCGGTGTTCCTGCCCAATACAGGGAAACTGGCCGCGGGCATGAAAGCGGACTTTATCGCCGTTAACACGGAGCAGGCCCATTTCATACCGAAGATCGATTTTATTTCCCATATCGTCTACTCGGCGAGCCCGAAGGATGTTGAACATGTATGGGTCAACGGCAAACAGGTGATCAAGCATGGCGCCTGTCTGACGCTCGACGAGGAACGGGTGCGTTACGAGGCCCAGGCGGCTTTTGAAGGGCTGCTCGCCCGCTAGCAAACGAGGGGACGTGAGCCGAGAGATCTCCGCTTAAGCCGTCAACCAGGGGAAAGGAAGAGAAGGTTGAAGAACAGAACCAAATGGATCCTGCTCTCGATCATACTCCTGCTGCTTGTGATCATTGGCCTTAACCGCTTTTATGTATACATTCATGAGGATACGTGGAAAGCCGAGAACACCGCTATCCGCGAGGCCAAGCGGGAGACGGACCTAACCGAAGCGAAACAGGTGTGGAAGTCGGTCTGGGACGAAGTGATCTGGGTCGTGGAAGGCAAAAACGAGTCGGGACAGGATGAAATGGTGTGGCTTCGGGACAGCAAAGACGCGATCGTTAAGCCGATGTCCGAAGGCAAGTCGGAAAGCCAAATCCGCGCGGTCATTAAAGAGCAGTTCCCGGGCATCAAGGTTGTTCGGCTCATGCCGGGCATTTATAACGAGCAGCTCGTGTGGCAGCTGTTCTACAAAGAAAAGGACCATCATTATTACCGCTTTTTTGACTTCGCCACCGGCCAGCCGCTGGATGAGATATTTACTCTGCCGAATCGGTAAGGATCGAGGTAAGCAGACGTTTTAGCTGCCTGAAAATGGATATGGCAATGACCGAGGAGTTAGGCATCGAGAATAAGTTGCTTAACTCCTTTGTTATTGATGTTTGTTGATCAACCGGCATTCATGGAATTACAAATTTGGCGAACAATTTATAGCGATGATTCATCTATAGAGTTAGAGTGACGTACTATTTTAGTACAAGGCTGACAGGTTGATACTCAGACGCTTTTGCTGGTTGATGAGGGCAAACCTATCCTTCGGAGGTTCATAATTTACTTAAAGGCGGTGGAGATATGTCGGGAATTTTGAGCATATCCGGTCTATCCTTTTTGCTGGTAGCGATGTTCACGCCACTGCTTATTCGTGTTTTGCGCATCCTTAAACTGACGCAACCCATTCGTTCAGAGCTGCCTCCCGACCATCAGGCCAAGCGGGGAACGCCTCTCATGGCCGGCCTTGTGTTGCTGATTGGGGTCGCGGTTTCGCTGCAATTTCATCCGGCTCCGCTCATGATTTTTTTATGCGCAACCTTTCTTTTATTCAGCTCGGTAGGTTTTATGGATGACTTGAAAAAAGCAGTGTGGCAAAATCCTTCGGGAATTTCCGGACTAGCGAAGCTGATGTTCCAATTTTTATTTACCGGGATGCTTTTCGTGGTTTTAATGCGATTTTTCTCATTATCCGGCGACATCGCGATATTCCGTGGGTTTAGCCTGCACTTACCCGTCTTCTTATACATAGCGGTTATGCTGCTCTTTATCGTAGGCTCGGCGAATGCGATCAATTTCACGGATGGCCTGGACGGATTATTGATCAATACGGCCATTCCGACTTATTTTTTCTTTTTTCTCATCTCGGACAAACCAGAAGTTCAGACCTTTTGCCTTGTTATGATCGGCTGCCTGCTGGGGCTATTTCTTTACAATATATACCCGGCCCGAGCGTTTATGGGGGATACCGGATCGCTGGCTATCGGCGGTTCTCTCGCTATTTTGGTTGTCATTGAAAAAGTTGAAATCTTAATTCCGCTTCTTTTCTTGGTTTACCTTGCCGAGCAGTTCTCGGTTATTTTTCAAGTCTGGTATTACAAAAGGACCAAGCTTCGTTTGTTCCGAATGACTCCGATTCATTATCACTTTAGCCTAAAATACGGTTGGAGCGAGAACCGGATAGTAACCGTTTTCGGTTTTGTTTCCTGGCTGTCTGTCGGTCTATGCTGGATTCTTTACAAATATGTACTGTACTGAGGAAGGCCATCATGCAACGGCTTTGCTCTTGCTCGTAATGATACACATCCTTGCAAAGAACACGGAAAATCCTTAGTTGGTTATCCGGTTTCAGGGGGTGTGTTTTTATATTTGTTTCCGGCGCCAGCCTCAAAAAGGAATTCCCGGTTTAGCCTTAGGCACTCGATTTGCTCTTCTTTTCAAAATGGCTGCGGGTTCTCTAAACTTTCCCTCTTATTCTTTAAAATTTAAAATATAGCCATACTTTCTTGTGAAATAGTATACACGATGTGATATACTCTTATTTGTAAGTTTGATATACATTGATATATATGATTTAGATAGATCGATGTGTATATCGGATCGATTTCAGAATAGATAAGGGGGACATCACGTGAAACTGCGTATTGGACCAATTGCCATTAGTGTTGTCGTGTCCGCCTTGCTGCTGTTCGGCGGGTGGTTCACGTATCGTCAGTGGGCGATCGAACGTCCGCTTGAAAAACTGGTGAATGGATATGACGGCGTGAAGAACGTTCAACTAAATATATCGCCCAACGAAATGGGTTTGAAATTGGATTTGGCTCCCGGTACGGATCTCGGAAGTTTGGTACGGCAAATCGAGAAGGACGGGGAGCATTTGATCGGCAGCCGAGAGGTGAAGCTGGATGTGGAGGATCATTCTTCGCCAAAGCTGGACAAACTCTGGGAAAATGCTTTGTTCCCGGTCGCTCAGGCGATGGAAAACAAGCAATACACCGAGATTACGGCGGCATTGAAGCAGATGGAAGCAAGTAACCCGTCCGTGAAAGCGAAGGCGGAAATGGATGAGGATAATGTTTATATTACGCTGACGGACGGCAAGGCCAGCAAATTTGTCGTTTTGCCTCGGACTCCGGAACGATTGGGGGCATGGCCAAATGCGTAAATGGATGATAGAGGCGGCAATAGGTTTTGTACCGGTGCTGCTTGTTTTTTTAATTGTGATGATGGGCGTTAATACGATTCCGGTGCTGCTTGTCCTTGTTTTGCTGGGAGCCTTGTTTGTGGCGGTCAAGCTGCGCGGGGGCATAGCGGTGGGGGCGTCGCAGGAACGCAAACGCAAAAAAGTAGGTTCGCCCCATTTGACGTTTGAGGAAATCGGCGGGCAGGAAAGCGCCAAGCAGGAGCTTCAAGAGGCGCTGGATTTTATGGTCCGCCATGATGAGATCAGCAAGTTCGGTATCCGCCCGATCAAAGGGATATTGCTGACCGGTCCTCCGGGAACCGGGAAGACGCTGATGGCCAAAGCCGCGGCGCAGTATACCAATGCGGTATTCGTCGCCGCTTCGGGCAGCGAATTCGTGGAGATGTATGTAGGCGTTGGCGCGAGCCGGATCCGCGATCTGTTCAAGGAAGCGCGCACCCGCGCCGCCAAAGAGAACAAAGAGAACGCGGTCATTTTCATTGACGAGATCGATGTGATCGGCGGCAAAAGAGAAGGCGGCCAGCAACGCGAATACGATCAGACCTTGAACCAGCTGCTTACCGAAATGGACGGCATTTTCACTTCGGATACGCCGCGTATTTTGTTGATCGCGGCCACGAACCGCAAGGAAATGCTCGACAGCGCGCTATTGCGTCCTGGCCGGTTCGACCGTCATATTCAGGTTGATCTTCCCGACAAAAAGGGCCGTCTGCATATTCTAGAGCTGCATGCCGTGAACAAACCGCTTCATTCGGACGTCAACCTGGATAAGATCGCCGAGGAAACCTTCGGCTTCTCCGGGGCGCAGCTCGAAAGCGTCATGAACGAAGCGGCAATATATGCGATGCGCGACGGCAATGCGGAGATTACGCAAATGCAGATGTCGATGGCGATCGATAAAGTGATGCTCGGCGAGAAAACGGACCGCGAATCCACCGAGGAAGAGAAACGCCGGGTTGCTGTCCATGAGCTTGGGCATGCCGTCGCTGCGGAGGTCGTCGCCCCGGGGAGCGTGAGCCAGGTTGTTCTGAGTCCGCGCGGAAGAGCGCTCGGTTATGTACGCCATAATCCGCAGGACGAAAAATATCTGTACACCAAAGCCTATCTCGAAGGACAAATCATCATCGCGCTTGCCGGCGCGGCCGCCGAAGAAATATATTACGGCGGGCGCAGCACCGGTTCGAGCAACGACTTCGAACAAGCGTTGAATATCGTTCAAACGATGATAACTTCCGGATTGACTTCACTTGGCATCGTCAATGTGGATATGTGCACCAAGGAAGTCCTGATGAACGAGAACACCAAAATCTTGGGTGATCTTGCCGCCAGATCCAAGCAGGTGCTGATCGACCATGCGGCGATTTTCGACAAATCTTTGGAAATTTTGCTAACAGAAGAGCGCCTTTCCGGCGAGCAATTCCGTTGTCAATTTCGTGACAGCGCTCATTTACCGGCCTAATTCCTTAGCGCCGGTTATTTTTTTTTACTTTTTCTTCGTGCTAAGATATTATTATATGTTGGGTATAGAAGATGTATTATTCGACATCAAGGGTACAATATTATGGACAGATGACGAAAGGATGGAGCGAAGGAACCATGAATTTCAAAAGAATAGGTGTCATTGGCGGTGGTACGATGGGTCAGGGGATCAGCGAAATGCTGGCTGCCAAAGGACTTGACGTGCTTCTCGTGGAAGAAACGACCGAGAAATTGGAGCATGCGTACAGCATGATTGAAACGAGTCTGGATAAGCAGCTCGAGAAATGGGCGATTACAAAGGCCGAGAAGAAATTGATCTTATCCAAAATTCATAAAGTAAATCATTTTGCCGAACTCGGTACCTGCGATATGGTCATCGAGACCATTTCGGAGGATTTGAATGCCAAAAAAGAGGTATTCACGCAGCTTGACCAAGTATGTCCGAGCAATATTATTTTGGCCAGCAACACTTCCACGCTCAGCTTGACGGAAATCGCCGGCGGGACGATTTATCCGGAGCGCGTGATCGGCATGCACTTTATTTATCCTGTGGCCAGAATCAATCTGGTGGAAATTATCCGCGGCCTCAAAACTTCCGATTCCACATTCGAAGACACGAAGCATTTCGTGGAAGAAGTTGTGGACAAGCGCGGAGTTATGGTATATGAATCTCCGGGCTTCGTGACGTCCCGGATTATTTGCGTGATGATCAATGAAGCGCTGCATGTGCTGGGCGAAGGCGTAGCTTCCGCTGAAGAAATCGACGAAGCAATGCGCATCGGTTACCAATTCCAATACGGCCCGCTCGAAATGGCCGACCGCTTTGGCCTCGATTCCGTTCTGGCCGCGCTGGAACGTATGTTCCGCGAATTCGGAGAGCTGAAATACCGCCCTTCCTTCGTGCTTAAGAAAATGGTTCGCGCAGGGAGTCTCGGCGTGAAAACAGGCGAAGGATTTTTTAAATACGACAAGGACGGTGACCGGTTATGAAATTGCTCGTAATCAACGCGGGAAGCTCTTCCCTGAAATACCAGCTTTACGATATGAACGATGAATCGGTACTGGCTAAAGGTTTGGTGGAACGGATCGGAATGGATTCCTCCATCTTGACGCACAAGCCTACCGGCAAAGAAGAAGTAACGGAAGTCAGCGAAATTCTGGAGCACACGACCGCCATTCGTAAAGTGCTCGACAAATTGACGGACAAGGTTCACGGCGTTTTGAATTCCGTTGACGAAATTCAAGCCGTCGGCCATCGCGTCGTGCACGGCGGCGAATATTTCAAAGGCTCCGCGCTTGTAACGCCTGAAGCGAAAGCGGAAATCCGCCGTTTGTTCGACCTGGCGCCTCTTCACAATCCGCCGGCCATCATGGGGATTACGGCTGCCGAAGTCAATATGCCCGGCGTTCCTCAAGTGGTCGCGTTTGATACTGCGTTCCACCAAACGATGGATGAGAAGGTATATTTGTATCCGATCCCGAAAGTATTATATAAGAAACATCGCGTTCGCCGTTACGGGGCGCACGGTACATCGCATCAATACGTAAGCCGGATTGCCGCCGAATTTTTGGACCGTCCGCTTGAAGACTTGAAAATCATCACCTGCCACATCGGTAACGGTGCCAGCTTGACGGCCGTTAAAGGCGGCATTTCCACCGATACCTCCATGGGTCTGACTCCGCTGGAAGGTTTGATGATGGGAACGCGCAGCGGTGACCTCGATCCGACGGTTGTCACTTTCGTGATGAGCAAAGAAGATCTGTCCATCAGCGAAGTGAACTCGATGCTGAACAAGCACAGCGGGCTTCTGGCTATTTCCGGAAGCAGCAGCGACATGCGCGATATCACTGACGGCTGGCAGGAAGGCAAACCGAACGAAACGCTTGCGTTTGAAATGTACGAATACCGCCTGCGCAAATACATCGGCGCTTATGCGGCAGCGATGGACGGCGTTGATGTCATCGTCTTTACGGCGGGTATCGGGGAAAACTCCAGCTTTGTGCGCGAAGAAGTCTGCAAAAACTTGACTTACCTTGGCGTGGAAATCGACAAGGAGCTCAATAAAGTTCGTTCCGGAGATCCGCGCCGCATCTCGACGCCAAACTCCAAAGTCGAAGTGCTCGTCATTCCGACGAACGAAGAGCTGATGATCGCGCGCGATACGCTGCGGATCGTTCAAGAAAACAAGTAACACCAATATTAGTGACGTTAGAGGGAGAGATAAGGGCATGGCGATCAAAACAGTGATCCGTCAAGTGAACGAACACGTCGGGGAAACCGTCGTGATTGGAAGTTGGCTTAACAACAAACGCTCCAGCGGGAAAATCCAGTTTTTGCAGCTTCGTGACGGAACGGGGTATATTCAAGCCGTTGTCGTGAAAAACGAAGTTTCCGAAGAAACCTGGGACAACGCCAAAAGCTTGACGCAGGAGTCTTCGATGTATGTTACGGGGATCATCCGAGAGGAGCCACGCAGCCAATCCGGTTACGAAATGACGGTTACCGACCTGCAAATTCTTCATCTGACGGAAAACTATCCGATTACGCCGAAGGAACATGGCGTTGATTTCTTGATGGACCATCGTCATTTATGGCTCCGTTCTTCCAAACAGCGGGCGATTATGGTCATTCGCGCCGAGATTATTCGCGCGGTACAGCAATTTTTCGATGAGAACGGGTTTACGCTGATGGATCCGCCGATTTTGACGCCGACATCCGCAGAGGGAACGACCAACCTGTTCCATACGAAATATTTTGAAGAGGACGCCTATTTGACGCAAAGCGGTCAGCTTTATATGGAAGCCGCAGCTATGGCGCTTGGAAAAGTGTACTCGTTCGGACCGACGTTCCGGGCGGAAAAATCCAAGACCCGCCGCCATTTGATCGAGTTCTGGATGATCGAGCCGGAAATGGCGTTTACGGATCATGAGGAAAGCTTGCAGGTGCAGGAGCGGTTCATTTCGTTCGTCGTACAATCGGTGCTGAAGAACTGCCGCCAAGAGCTCGAAGCGGTGGGCCGCGACGTTTCCAAGCTGGAAAAGGTTGAAGCTCCGTTCCCGCGCATCTCTTACGACGAAGCGATCGAATACCTGAATGCGCAAGGTTTTGAAATTCCTTGGGGCGAAGATTTCGGCGCGCCGCATGAAACCGCGATTGCCGAACGTTACGAGAAACCGGTATTCATTACGAATTATCCGGCAGGCATCAAAGCGTTCTACATGAAACCGGACCCGAACCGTCCGGAAGTGGTGCTCTGCGCCGACATGATCGCGCCTGAAGGATATGGAGAAATCATCGGCGGCTCCCAACGGATCGATGATCCCGAGTTGATGGAGGAGCGCTTCAAAGAACATAATTTGTCTCCGGAAACCTATCAATGGTATCTGGATCTCCGGAAATACGGTTCGGTGCCGCACTCCGGCTTCGGTCTGGGCCTGGAACGTACCGTAGCCTGGATCTGCGGTTTGGATCATGTCCGGGAGACGATTCCGTTCCCGCGGACGCTGTACCGTTTGTACCCTTAATCAGGCAGCTCGGATCACACCGCGGTTTCCGGCCAACATGGCGGATTTGTGTTTAGGATAGGGAAGGTGTGATAGCATGGCGATGAACGAGGGATGGAAAGTATGGGCAAGAGGCATAGCTTACGGCATGGAGACGGGAAACGTAATCGTTCCCTTTCCGCTCTTAACCCATTACCGCAAACTTCGTTTGAGCGATACGGAAGCGATGTTCCTGATTCAGCTGTTGTCCTATCAGCAGGTCGAACACAGTGATTTTCCTTCCATGGAGCAGTTGGAGGAACGGATGGATACGGCTCCCGGCGAATTGTCGCCGGTCATCCGGCATTTGCTTAAAGAAGGCTGGATCAGCATCGATGAGGTGACGGACGAATCGACGGGTGTTCGCTCGGAGCGTTATAATCTGTCGGGCATGTACGAGCGGCTAGCTGTTTATATGGCCGAAGAACGGGCCGCTTCGAGGCAGAACGCCGCCCCCAAGGACGCCTCGGCGCAGCAAAGGGAAGAACAGGAACGTAACTTGTTCGTTATTTTCGAGCGGGAATTCGCGCGTCCGTTGTCGCCCATGGAATGCGAAACGATCTCGGGCTGGGTGGACCAGGACAAGTATCCTGAGGAGCTGATTTTGCTGGCTTTGAAGGAAGCGGTATTTGCCGGAAAGGTCCATTTTCGGTACATCGACCGCATTTTGCTCGAATGGAGCCGCAACCGCGTGAAAACGGCGGAGGACGCCAAGGCGTACACGCAAAGATTTCGCGGCGGATTACGGTAACATATGTTTATATGACCTCATAGAGGATCGCAGCTTGCATGTACGCCTGCGGTCCTCTTTTTCCATCCATTTGTACTTTACAGAAACCTTTACATGAATTCATACTGGGAACAAGCAGTCATAGTATATTGATAGGTGAACCGCAAATCCTGATGGAGGTTGTTGCCATGCAAGGCTGGATCATTTATAAAAACGCCGCTAACGACGTCAAACCGGAAACCTTCGAAATCAAACGCCTGATGGAAGAAGCCTTGAAGCAGGATATTGAAATCCGGGTGCTTGCTCCAGAGCAGTTTGAACTGATTGTGACGCGGGATGACCGCAAAAGTATTCTGGTTAATGGAGAGGTGCAGCAGCTGCCTGATTTTGTGCTGCCGCGGATGGGGGCGGGAACGAATTATTTCGGACTGGCTTTGATCCGTCATCTGGAGCGCCTTGGAGTTCGTACGTTTAATACTTCGCAAAGTATCGATACAGTTAAAGACAAGCTATATACGCTGCAAATATTGGCGGAGCATAACCTGCCCGTTCCGAAAACGATGCTGATTCGTTCAAAAGTGGACGTTGAGCTGGTGGAAAAGCACCTTGGTTTTCCGGTGATCGTGAAGACGATTTCGGGATCCCAGGGAAGCGGGGTGTTTCTTGCCGAAACGAAATCCAAATTCATCGATCTGCTTGAAATGATCAACGCCTATAAAGATAACGCCACCATGATTCTGCAGGAATTCGTCGAAACAAGCAGGGGGACGGACCTGCGGGTGATTACGATCGGCGGAAGGGCGGTGGCGGCGATGAAGCGGAGTTCGGGAAACGACAGCTTCAAAGCGAATTTTTCGCGCGGCGGGATCGTGGAGCCGTTCGAAATCAATCCGGAAATCGAATGGCTGGCGCTGGAAACCTCGCGTTTGCTTAACCTGGACATTGCGGGCATCGACTTGCTGTTCGACGGCGATCATTATAAAATTTGCGAGGCCAATTCCTCTCCGGGTTTTGAGGGAATCGAATCCTGCTGTCAGGCGAATATCGCTGAAGAGATATACAATTTTCTGCGGGTGCGATTAAACCGGTTTTAAACAGTTTAAAGAGGGTGCCCCAAAAGTCATCTATGATGGCTTAGGGACACCCTTTAAAACTTATAGAGCAGAATAACCCTCCCAGATCGCTGCCAGGTACTCAAAAAGACTTTGAGGATTTGCGTTAAAACAAGTGGTCTGCTCTGGTTAACGACGTCTCACAAACACCGCATCCTGCCGACACTTAAAATAGCGTTCTTTTGTGGCCTTATTCCACGGGAGAGACCTCATTCTGAATGAATAGCGGCGTTTTATGGCCTTATTTCTGCAGAAGGCTTCCTTTTTCCCTCGGTTTCGGACGGTTTGCCGAAAATAAGACCATTTTGCGCCGCTATTTTCAAGAAAATGCGGTTTCGGAGTGAAATAAGGCCATTTTATACCGCTATTCGAGAAATCGCCGCTTTCCGTTTATAGTTGCTTCCAGACAGGACGGTCCCGTTCAGCGCTGCCGCCTCCAGGGATAGACCTTTTCAGTTATGTGAGCGGTTCGTCATTTGGCAAGGGGGTGAAATGTTCTGTCAGAAACGTTAGTGTTCGCCTTTGTGACCGGATTTCTACAACGATAGGATATGATAAATCCGAGAAATCCGGGAACAACAGCGAGCGGAAGAACAATTCACACGGCTGCCTGCTATGCATAATCATCAATTTAACTTACATATCTTATTTTGCGTTCGACTGAAGGTTTAGGCGGAAACGGAATTTGGCGTCTTCGCCGAACCACATCGGAAAATTCGTTCCCCAAATATTATTATGAAGATTGAAGTGCCAGCCTTGCTCAAGCGGAGCAAACGTGTTGTCAAACTGCAGCAGCCTTTTTGCGCCGGGTGCGGCAAGCGCCGCGTCCAGGCTGTCCAACCGGACTTGACCGTCCGCGCCGTGATAACAAATCCCGCTGTCGATGGCGTGGAGGTTTCGGTTGCCGTCCTTAATAACTTGAAGCGGTGAAACTAAACCGCCAAGCTTGTTCATCATCCACAGATTCGGATTGTCCACGGCAAGTCCGCAGCCGAACCAGCTGGCTTCAGGCAGACGATTGGCATCCTTGCCGAACCACTGCAGCGAGATCCCGATTTCTCCATCCTCCAAGATGTCATACACGATTTCGAGCTCCTTCGGCGCGCCGTACAGCTCGGTTGCCTCGGAAGGCATGCGCAGACGCAGCAGATACCGCTCGGACGCCGCCAAAGCGCTGTGCTCCAGCGAGTCGACAATCGGATAGTACAGTTTATGGCTGGGCAGCGGCCGTACCATCTCAAAGCCCGGCTTGCCGAAATCGGCATCCGCCCATGGATGGGTGACCGGCAGATTCTCCATATAGGTACGGAAGTAGTGAGCGTAATTTTCCGTCCCGAAGGTTTCGTACACAAACTCGCCCAAAGGATGGAGCTCGCTGGTCCAGTTTTTCCCGTTGGCGTCCTGAAGATGAATGAGAGCGCCATGCTCCGAAAAGGCCAGCTCATATGCACTGCTCCGATATTTCGTGCGGATCTGCCGAGCAGAGGCTCCGGTTAGGCTGCTCTTGCTCGGAATAAGGTTCGCCAAGGCAGCGTTCGCCTCTTCGCGTTTATCCGGGCGAAGTGAAGCGGCGGCCTGATCCACATAAGCGCGTTGTTCCGCCCAGGAGTCCTCAATCATCGAATACGAGCGACGAGACGATTCCGAGCCGAACAAAGCGCTGGATTGCTTATCGAATTCGTCAAGCGCAAAGGCGCCGATATAACCGAATTTGGCCGGGATATCCTCAGGATCAATCTCATCCTTGAGACGGGCGGCCTGAAAATCCGGCTTGGCGTAATTGCGGAAATCCGGCAGCCATTTTTTCACATCGAGTCCCCAGGTATGCTCAGCAACCAGCATTAAGGCTTCGCTCATCGCCCGGTAATCGGCATCGTCTTCTTTTATGCTTCCTTCCGACAGCCAACGGCTTCTCAACCGCAACAGCTCGCGGTAGTTCGCCAGTTTGCGCGGGTCGGTCGCCGCTCCGTGAATCCAGGTGTCTCCGAGTTCCTCGGTCACAACCGGCAACTGGTCCCGTACATCCGCCAGACTGGCGGCGAAGGCGTCCAGCGTGGAGGCGCTTACTTCCGCGCCCGGAAAACGCTCCCGCAGCTTTTGAAACTGCTCGCGGATTTCCTCTTCGCTTGGCGGACCGCAGTTGTCGCCGCTATGGGCAAATACGAGCACATCCCGCAGCCCGTCCACTTCCAGCACCTCGCCGTAAGTTCCGGCGTAGTTGACGATCAATTCCGCGCCGTCCGGAGACTTCCAGCGGAACAGCTTTGGAACCGCCGGGTTTTTCGAGGCCGGGTTGACGCCGATATGCAAATAACTGACGCCGGCTTCCTGCAGAAACGGAACCATGGACAACGTGTGTCCGGGAACGTCCGTCATCTTGGCGGCGATTGTTTTTTTGCCGTATTTCTTGTCAAGCTCTTGGCTAATCGACAGTCCAAAAGCGAGAAGACGAGCGTCAAGCAGCTCCGTGTGAGTAGTGAACGGAAGCGCGTGCCAGGCGATAAGGCCTCGGGCAATCGCTTGTTCCATCCGCTGCTTTTCGGTTTCCCCGGCGTGCTCCAGATAGTGATGGATCAGCCAGGAACCTACGGTCCATACGAACCGGTCCGTTCCTCCGGCTTGTTCCATCCGCTCCGCCAAATCAAGCGCTTTCGGAATAAATTCCTCTCGGTATTGTCTTGCGACATTGGCAGACAAATGCGTAAAACCAATGTCCAGATGAGTTTTGAAAATCACATGTACGCGTTCAATCTTTGTCATTAAGCTCAACCCTCCGTCATCATCTTGGTGAAAGAGACCAGCCCGGCTTTGGGAACCTCCGCTTCCACCAAATCTTCGCTGATGTCTATAGATTGTATGCTTAATGTCCGTCCGCGGCAATCCTTTATTTCCATTTGATAAAGAGCCGGATCCAGCGCCGGTTTGATCACGATTCCATTGCCGGAAGTTCCGTTCACGACAATCAACTGATTGAACTCTTCATCAATAGGGACAACCATATTGGCGTAGACCGCCGTGATCTGCCGTTCCTTCAGCCGCGAGGTGACGAGCGGGTACATGAGTTCCGGCGAATGCGGCGCAAGCTCTCCATGGAGCAGAATATCCTGATGTTCCCTGCAAAACGCAGTCCAAAACCGGAGCATTTCGGTGTGCTCCTCACGGATTTCATTCAGCCGAACCGAAATTTGCGGAACCGAAAACAAAACATGAATCAGCTGCATGGCCGCGTTTTCCGCGGTTTCGTTCTTATTGAACATAATCATGTCCGAATGCACGGCGGTATTTCCTGACAACAGCCGCAAGTCAAGCGTGCGAATCCGGTTTTGGATAAAATCGTTGGGACAATCGTTCGCGCGAAACATGTTGCCGTATTTACGCATGAGCGGGCCGATATAGGTCTGACGGAATTCGATCAAAATGTCGGGTTTGATCGTACGCAGTCTCGACATCACGTCGGATAGCAGCCGATCGACCGCCTCGGGCACCGAACGGTAATCATGTCCCTCCTTGGGCTCCTGATCATCCCCGCGGTTTAACCGGAAGCTGTCGACGAAATCGAGCTTCAAGCCATCGATGTTCCATTCGGTAACGGCCCGTTCGTAAATTCCGATCAAATATTCGCGGACCTCCGGGTAACGGGGATCCAGTACACCGGCGTTCAGCTTTTCCTCGACGCCCAGCAGCTTCTTTTCAAATCGGTTCCATACTTTGCTGCTTTGGCCGACGAAAGGCACGGAATACCACAGCATATACTTCATCCCCAGGCGGTGGACTTCAGCGACATGTGCCTTCATATCCGGAATTTTGGACTCGCAAACTTCCCAATCCCCGGTGAAGGCATAACCCCGGTTGTTGTCGTCCGTCTGCCAGCCGTCGTCTACGATAATGGTGTCGCAGCCAAGCTCTTTGGCCAGGCGGCATTCCTGTTCAAGATCGGAGCCGGTGAATTCCTGGTGGTAAGAATACCAGGTGGAGTACATCGGCAGCAGGGCGGAGGGGGCAACTTTGGCCGGGGTAAAGTCGGGCAGCGTTTCCCACCAGGCGGCAACCTGTCCCAACGCCTCATAATAAGGAATATCCCTGCAGTCGATGCGAAGCGTCGCTTCATAATCATCTATTTTCGGCATAGGCTCCTCAAACAATGTGATTGAACACAGAAAAGAGGAGTCCTCCTCATGCAGTCCTGCTTTTAACGTTGTGTTGTTCAGCGCGTCCGTATAGGCAAATGTCATCCGATTCCGGCCATCCAAATTAAATAAAGCGGCCACCGGCGCCAGGGAGGTGATTCTGGACTGGAATCCTTCGCCCCAATCGATCTGAAACGCTTTGTTTCGGTCCGTGCCCGGATGCCACAGGGAATGGATATCTACGGACGGCTGGGACCATTCGATTCGGAAGACCGGCGGATGTTCTCTATGTTTAGAGCTTAATCGGATATGAAACAAATATAGGTTCTCTTCAAGACGCTCATGGACGGTCGAGATTTCAAACGAATGGTTTTCAGCGGCGATCACTGTGATCTCGGGAATAGGGATGTTGAGTAAAGTTTTCATAATTCCTCCTACATGCTAGTTCATAGTGTTTAGTAATTATCTTTTGAGTTGAGTATACAATTTACGAAACGTATAGTAAACAAAAAGATAATAAATGGTCACTGTACAGGTTTTGAAGCGTGTATTTGGATAAAAAATTCAATTGTAAGCGATACCTAAAAAGGTATTGTCAAAATAATTGATCTTTGTTATATTGAATTCAACGATAAGTTTGCTAATGTTTAGTAAACAAACAAGATAGTTATTGGCAAACTGATCGCTAAACTATACAATGAATGCGAGGGATGTTTCCCAAAATATGAAGTGAAAAAGGTGATTTGTTTTGGCAACAATTCGTGATGTAGCAAGTTTGGCGGGAGTCTCTCCATCTACCGTGTCCCGAGTACTTAATGGGGATCCGTCTCTATCGGTTTTGGATGAAACGCGTAAGAAAATCCTATCCGCTGCGGAAGAACTGCAGTATAAAATGGTACAGCGGCGCCCGCTCAATAAAACGGCGCAACTGAAGGACTATAAAATCGGACTGGTTACGTTTTGCTCGGAGCAATTTGAATCGGAGGATCCCTATTATTTGTCGATCCGCCTGCAAATCGAAAAGGAATTTAACCAGCTTGGTCTACATATCACCCGGACCATCCGCTGGGTCAACCACGAATCCTATGAAAGCCTTTCCGGGCTTGACGGTCTGATTGTTATCGGTAAATTCGAATTTGATCCTTATAATCTGTTTTTCAGCAGGATTCAAAATATCGTGTTTGTCGACTATAGTCCTGACGAGAACCGCTTCGATTCCGTTGTCGTCGATTTCAACAAGGTGACGACGATGGCGCTGGATCATCTCATCGCATTAGGGTATACCAAAATAGGATTGATCAGTTCGCGCGACTTCATTAACCGATTCGGCTTGAACACGGGATTCGAATCCGTGGATCAACGGCAGAGCAGTTTTGAAGCTTATATGAAACAAAAGAAATTGTATCTGCCCGAACATGTCCACATCGGCAACGACTTTTCGATGTCTACCGGCTATCGCCTGATGAAAGAAGCCATCGAGAAGCAAAATTTGCCGGAAGCTTTCCTGATCGGTTCCGATCCGATGGCGATTGCCGCCGGAAGAGCGCTGAAGGAGGCTGGGCTTAAAGTGCCGGAGGATATCGCTCTTGTAGGCATCGACGATATTGAAATGGCTGCCTATGCCGATCCGCCTCTAACGACGGTAAAAATCTACACCGAACAAATGGGACAAAGCGCAGTGAGAATGCTCATCGAACGGATCAATGGCAGAGAGGTGCCGCTAAAGCTGGTGCTGCCCTCCAAACTGATCATCAGAAGCAGTTGCGGCGCGAAACAAAACCCGGAAGCCGGGACGCAAGGCGCGTAAGTTGTAACCATATAGGCGGTTGTTGTGGTCTTAATGCCGGCTATTAAAAACAATCATGAGGGGGAAACACAATGAAAAAATGGACTTTGATTGTTTTATCGTTGATGGTCGTATTGGGCCTGTCCGCTTGCAATAGCGGCGGGAACAATTCGGCGGCAAACACTACTAATAACAGTAATTCCGAATCTCAAAATACTGGAGACAACTCCGGTTCTACCGTAAAAGGCAAAGTCACGTTCGCATACTGGGGAGCACAAACCGAAGCGGACGCAATCAAGAAAGTCGTTGAAGATTTCCAAGCGAAGTATCCGGATGTTCAAGTGGATAGCCAATGGATCCAAAAGGATTACCTAACCAAAATTCAAACGATGATCGCCGGGGGGACCGCTCCGGATGTTATGCTGATCTCTGGAGGGGATTTGCCGGGATTTGCAAACGCTTTCCAAGAGCAGGAAATTGATTCTTCCGTTTTCAGTTCCCAATCTGCGGTGGATTCGATGACTATAGACGGAAAGGTTTACGCGACTCCGTTTATCATCAAACCGAAAGTTATGGCGATCAACACCGACCTTTTCAAAAAGAATAACATCGAGCTTCCGAGCCCAACCGAGCCTATGACGATGGAGCAATTTGACGAGATTGCCAAGAAGATCACTTCCGGAGAGGGCGCATCCAAAATTTACGGCTCCGAGCCGCTGTATTTGCCCAACGTGATCTATTCTTTTGGCGGCAGATTTTACAACGACGATATGACCCAGTCCGAGCTTGGTTCGCCGGAATCGATCAAAGCCGGAGAATACATGGTATCAACTAAACAGGCCGGGATCGTTCCGGGAAACACGGAAGCACAGGGACAAAGTATGATGGACTGGTTCCTGGGCGGCAGAATCGGTATGTATACCGACTTTGGTCCTTGGTATATCCCGCAGATGGCCGATGCCAAAGATTTCAACTGGGATCTGGTACCGTTCCCTGGCAACGGCGGTTCCAAGGAAGTGGACGGTCTCGCGCTCAGCAAAGACAGTAAAAATGCCGAAGCGGCCAAACTTTTCATTAAACATTTGACTCAAGACGAAGGCGCTCAAAAAATTATCGGCGGCGATAAAAATGCTTATGGGGTACCGGTCATTGCCAGCGCAACCAGCGCGTTCGAGCAAATCTACGAAGGCAAAAACCTGAAAGCGTTTGTTCTTGCCTCGGAAAACCAACACATCCAAGAAGCTCAAAAACGCACAAATGAAATCGGTAATGAAATGAATGCTGTTAACGATCTTACTCCGATCGGTATCGGCAAAAATGATGTGAAGGACGTATTCCCGCAGGTGGCCGAAAAAATCAATGAAATTCTAAAACATTAATACGGGAGCGGCCTATGAACGGAATAATCGAAGGGATATACAATTTCTACGAAGGGTTGGGGATGCCGGCAGCGCTGCTGCCGCTCCTCCCTTTTTTGACCATCATCGTCGTTTTGTACGCTTTGTTTTACGGAATTACCCGAGTGCTGGTGCGCAAGAAAATCATGCATACGAAAACCGCCAGCTTTTATATGTTTGTGGGGGTTTGGATCATTGGCTTCCTCGTGTTTACGGTCGGCCCCATGATTTTCTCTTTCTATATCAGCTTTAATCAGTGGGAGGTCGTGAGCGCTCCGCAATTTACCGGACTGGACAATTATCAAACGTTGTTCAAGGACAGCTTGTTTTACAAATCGCTGTCGGTCACTTTCTATTACACACTCGTAAGCGTTCCGCTGCAGGTTATTTTATCGTTCCTGATCGCCTTGCTCATGAATTTGAAGCTGCGCGGCATTTACCTGTTCCGGACCATTTATTATTTGCCGACCCTCGTTCAGGGCGTTGCGCAAATGGTGCTGTTTATCTGGATCTTTAACCCGAATGTAGGCTTGTTTAATTCCATTCTGCGAGTTTTCGGAATCGAAGGTCCCGCCTGGTTCTCCAGTCCGCATTGGTCAATGCCGGCCATTATCATCATGAGCCTCTGGACCGTTGGCGGCAACATGATTATCTATCTGGCGGGATTGACGGATATCCCGAAGGTGCTGTACGAACAGGCGGAAATCGACGGAGCGACCGCTTCAAGAAAAGTGTGGCATGTCACGCTGCCGCAAATTTCGCCGATCCTGTTCTTCAATGCGGTCACCGGCATGATCGGAGCTTTTCAGACGTTTACCCAAGGCTTTATGATTGGCGGCGGACCGAATAACTCCTTGCTTTTCTACGCTTATTACCTGTATCAAAACGCCTTTATGTGGTTTAAGATGGGCTACGGCTCGGCGCTTGCCTGGGTATTGTTCGTCATCATTCTGATTTTTACCGCGCTTGTATTCCGCAGCAGCGCCCTTTGGGTTTACTACGAGAACGAGCTAGTTGGAGGGAGGAAGCAACGTGGACGGAAGAGAAGAGCGTAAAATCTCCGGGAAAAAGATTATTGTTCGTTGTCTGGCCTATTTGGTGTTGATCGCGGGGGGAGTCGCCTTTTTGTATCCCTTCCTCTGGATGATTTCCGCTTCCTTGCAGAGTCTGCAAGAAATCGCCGTTTCGGGCATGAGCATTTGGCCGGAACACTGGCGTTGGGAAAATTACTCCAAAGCGCTGACCGCGTTTCCGTTCGGCCGTTATCTGATCAACACGCTGATTACGACGTTTTTACCGATTATCGGAACCGTATTTTCCTGCTCGCTGGTTGGGTACGCCTTTGCCCGCATGAAGGTAAAGGGCAGCGGGATATTGTTCATTCTGGTCCTCTCGACGATGCTGCTGCCGGGCGAAGTGACCATGATTCCGCAGTTTATTTTATTCAAAAACCTCGGTATGTTGGATACGCTGTATCCTTTGATCGTCCCGTCTTTTTTCGGCTCGGCGTTTTACATTTTCCTGCTGCGCCAGTTCTATTCCCGGCTTCCGGTAGGTCTTGAGGAAGCGGCGATTATCGATGGCTGCGGCTATTTCAAAATTTGGCGGACGATTTTCCTGCCATTGTCGAAACCGGCCTTGATGGCTGTTGGCGTTATGGTGTTCATGGGCTCGTGGAACAACTTTATGGGGCCGCTGATTTATATCAACAGCGACAAATGGAAGACGCTGACGCTGGGTCTTGCCGGATTTCAGGGCACCTACGCGACGTCTACCAACCTGCTCATGGCTGCGGCAGTCGTCATTATTTTGCCTTGTATCGCTTTGTTCTTTGGCGCCCAAAAGGCGTTTATGGAAGGTTTGACCTTCTCCGGATCCAAAGAAAGCTAAACAGAAAATAAAATGGGAGTGGTGGATCAATGACTGATCATTTTAGTGAGATTCGGCGCAATGCCGGCGCGGTTACCTTTCAATCCTCCGACGCGGAATTGAATGCCGGCTTCATTTGGGCCAAAAATCAAGCGCTGGAATACGCGCATTTCGGCGAAGACGCCGTCGGGTTATGGTATGAAGCCGCTTTGCCCGCTCGAGAAGCGTTTTGTGTCCGCGACGTGATGCATCATAGCGCGGGTGCTGCCGTACTGGGGCTTGCCGAGCACACGAAAAACATATTCCTGCGGTTTGCCGAGAACATCGCGGCGTCCCGGGACTACTGCACTTATTGGGAAATTACGAAGGACAATGAACCCGCACGGGTAGATTACGAAAACGACGAGGATTTCTGGTATAACCTTCCGGCCAATTTCGATATTATCGATGCTTGTTGGCGCATGTATTTATGGACGGGCGATACCGATTACCTGAACCATCCGGTTTTGGCCGACTTTTTCCGGCTGACCCTGACCGAATATACGGCGACCTGGGATAAAGACGGGGATGGAATTTTGGAATATTACCCCGAATACGGACGCCGGGGGCTCGCAACCTATAATGAGGCGGGGCTGCAGCCTTTGGCGGGCGGCGACATGGTCGGCGCGCAAATCGCCGGTTACCGCGCTTACGCTTCCATTGCCAAACTGATCGGTTTCGGCGAATTGTCGGATCGTTATGCGGCCAAGGCGGAAGAATTGCTGGGCAAGTACGACAAGGAATGGTGGAACGGGGAGCTGGGGCGCTTTTATGGCGCGATGCTTCAGGATCGGACCTTTGTAACGCAATATAACGCCGAAGGCAATTTCCTGCCGCTTTATTTCGGGGCTGTAACGGATCCGGATAAACTGAACCGTTCGTTGGAGGATCTGAAGATCAATCGCGTGGCCAATACGGAAGGCAAAACGTACCTCCCGGATATTTTCTACAAATATGGCCTGATTGAGGAAGCGTTTGGAGAGCTGAAGGAACTGGTCGATCCTTCCTTGGACCGCCGGGAATATCCTGAAGTATCCTACTGCGCGGTCGGATCTTTTGCCGCCGGATTAATGGGAATCCAGGGGGACGGACGGGACGTGGTCGCAACACGTCCGCAGCTGGCGGATTCGCTGGAATGGGCGGAAATGCGGAATGTTCCGGTTCTTAGACACACGGTAGCCGTTAAGCATCGCGGAAACGAAGAAACTGCCGTTACCCTTCAGAAGGGAAATCCACTTCAGTGGAAAGCGGCATTTAAAATAGATTCAGCTGTTTTGTACCACAACGGAAAAGAAGTTCCCGCAGAACATGAGATGACGGAGCAAGGTGAGAAAATCTCTTTTATTACCGTAGAAATGAATGAAGGAGAAACGCACCGGGTGTCCTGCGTAGAGGGCTGAGATGATTGAATTCAATTTGCGGCAGCAAGCGTTTAGCACGTACGGTTCTTATCTGGCCTTTTCTTACCCTTTTCACGGAAGCGGCCCATATAAGGACAACGTATGCCTTCGCATCTTGCACGGGGTGTTCGAAAATCAGGAGCAATACCCACTGTTGATGTTAGATGAGCAGGGCGAACCGATTTCCTATGAAGCGGTTGGAACGCCGGCCGAATGTGTCTTGAAGGGTCAGGGGGAGGAACTTCGTTTCTGCTATCAAGACCCCGAATGCGTTCATTTCACCGGTAATTGCGGAGTTCAGATCGATAAAGAGACCGTCGGCGGATACAACCGCGTTATTTATCATCGGGAAAATCAGTGGGAACTGGCGGGAGACACCTCCTCCCTTATGATCGTCGTCAAATCCGGCAGAGTCGTCAACGGCTCTGTCTGGGGCCGGCGGGGAGTAGGAGACGAGAGCATTCGGTTTCAAATCGTTCCGGACGAGTCGGGAGTGGTGGATTTTCAAGCCAGACGGTTTGATATCACGTATCGGGCACAGACCTACCGAAGTTATGAGGAAAACCTGAACGCGAAAAGAGAAGAGTTCGAACGGTTTAGCGAAGGTTTGCCGGAGGTTCACGAGATGTATTCGGAAATGGCTAAGTTCGCCCTTTATGCCAACTGGTCCGGGGTTGTCGAACCGGAAGGGTACGTAAAAGCCCCGGCCATGCTGATGACCAAATCGTACATGAACTTCATTTGGAGCTGGGATTATACCTTCAACGCGCTGGCGATGTGCCAAGGTTGGGAAGAACTCGCTTATGACCAGTTTTTGGCGATGGCTTACGTTCAGGATGAGGACGGGGCATATCCGGACTGCTTTAACGCCCGCAAATTGATTCGCGGTTTCGTGAAGCCGCCGGTTCAGGGTTTTATCCTTGAACGGATGCTGCAGCAGGCGCCTCCATCCCAAGAGGTATTAAATGCGGTTTATGATTCCGTTGCAAAGCTTACCGGCTGGTGGCTGCAAAACCGTACCGGTGAAAGCGGACTCCCTCTGTATCATCACGGAAATGATTCGGGTTGGGACAACGGCACGGTGTTCGCGGAAGGGGTGCCGGTAGAGTCGCCGGATATCTGCACTTGGTTAATTTTGCAGGCGGATTTTTTACGGGAGTCTGCTTTGACGCTGGGCAAACCCGAGGAGGCTGCCGAATGGGCGGCAATCTCTGCCGGGCTGCTGGCGAACATGCTTGGCCGCCTTGTTCGGAACGACCGGTTTATTGCGCTGAAAATACCGGAAAACCGCGTTGTCGGCGAGACGAGCCTGCTGCTGTATGTGCCTTTGCTTCTGGGCAAAAGGCTGCCGGAGCGGCTTCGGCGGAATATGCTGGAATCGCTGCTTGCCGAAGGGCGCTTCAAGACCGCCTTCGGCTTCGCATCCGAAGCGCTGGACAGTCCGTATTTCGAAGAAGACGGCTATTGGCGCGGAGCGATTTGGCCGCCGCTTGTCTATATCGTATCCGAAATATTGAGAATTAACGGATATGAGGGAGAAGCGCTGGAGAACGCGCGGGCGTACTGCGACATGTGTCTCAGCTCGGGCTTCGCGGAAAATTTCAGCGCCTTGGACGGCCATGCCTTGCGGGATACCGGATACACCTGGACGACCAGCGTCTTTCTGATCTTTTTACGGGATTATTTTCCGAAGGCTTCAAATGTGCAATAGAGGATGTCCATTTTGTGCATTGAATAAATACGAATATCCGTTTATCGTTACGTATAGCAGGCTGATAGTTAGCCTGCTATTTCATTTGCTCGATTTGCGGGAACAGTTCATACGACTGCCTTAATATGCGTATTTTTTAGTTCAACTTATATAGGTGCGGGGAGAAGAGACACGGTGAAAAAGAGAAACTTCGTATTTTGGGGATTTTTCGTATTGATGTTGGCTTTGGGGGCGAGCGACAGCTTGCGCGGCGTGTTTTCCGTCGTCTTCGCGGATCATTTCCGGCTCACGACGAATCAGGTGGCCCAGATTGTTACGGTCAGCTACGCCGGGAATCTGGTTTTCTTATTGATCGGAGGGAGAATGACCGACAAGTTCGAACGTAAAAAAGCGATGCAGGCAATGCTGATCATTTGGATGCTCGCTTTGCTGCTGTTCATTTTGACGGACAATTTCTACGTGATGCTGGTCGGCATGTTTTTCGCAATGGGAGCGTCGACGCTGCTCAGCACGACGATCAATATCGTGACCCCGTTCCTTTTCGCGGCGACGCCGGGCTTTGCGGTAAATTTTTTGTTTTTCATCCAGGGGATCGGTACCAGCGGCAGCCAAAGCGTGGTCGGGAATTTCGCGGACAGCTTCGGCGATTGGAAATGGACCAATTCCATTTTGCTGCTTCTGGGCATTGCTGCTTTTGTGATCATCTCTCTGAATCGGGTTCCCGACAATAAAAACGTTTCCGGAGAAAAGCACAGCTTGAAGGATATCGTGCTCAGCCGATCCTTTGTGCCGATCATATTGCTGTTTGGCTGTTACTTTATCGCCGAGCACGGAATTCTGAACTGGCTGGTGTCCTATGGCACGCATCAATTGTCATTGTCCATGGGGACGTCATCCAACTACCTGGCGGTATTTTTTGGCGGCATTACGGTGGGCCGCCTTGTTTTCTCGCCGCTGATCGATAAAATCGGGATATTCAGAAGTATCACCCTTTTTGGGCTGATTGCCTGCGTGCTGTATGTATCCGGCATCCTTTGGGGAGCGAACGGGTTATGGCTGCTGAGCGCGAGCGGATTGTTCTTCTCCATCCTTTATCCGACCATCGTGATGATGATCCAGAAGTTTTACCCCGCAGCCTTGATTTCGACCGCAACGGGAGCCATCATCAGCATCGCTTCACTGTTTGATATCGGCTTCAACTTTTTCTTCGGGAGAATTATCGACCAGATCGGCTATGACAAGGGGTTTCTGATTCTGCCCGTCAGCATTGTGATGTTTATGGTTGTCTACCTGGGCTTCGTGCGGAGAAAAGAGGCTTAAAACATGTGCCGCTTTTTCGGCATATGTGCATAACGAATCGCCGCCGGCTTTTATCAATACGGAAGCGGGCGGCGATTTTCTTTTTGACCGACAGGCCGATTTTTCAAAGGATTATATAGAAGCAAACACATTCAAAATGGCGATATACACGGGGTACATCAGCGCTGCCCCGATAAAGACAAGGCCGATGGCCGGACTGATGATTTCTCCGGGATTCGTGATCGGGAATAGAAGCGCAAAGGCGCGAATCAGGAGGGCAAAATACGGAAACCACAGGATCACCGAAACAAAACGCATTTTTTGGCCGCCCAGAAGCTTGCGGGTCAGCCAAAAACACGCGGCCGAAAGCAAAAGAAAAAGCAAAGCGGTGGCACCGCTTACGGCCTTGTTGACCGTGGAGAGCTCCCAGCCGGTAATTCTGCCGATTCGGTATATATTGCTTATCAGCTCGACAATCAGGAACAGCAGCAACGCATACAACACGCTAATCAAATTGGATCTTGCAAAAGTTCTCAAAGGAATCGTGGCCTCCTTCGGGTGAGAATAAATCTTTATCGCCGCTAGATGATCGAGACCGCAAAGATGGCCCATCCTGCCAGAAAGCAGACCCCGCCGAGCGGGGTGATCGCTCCAAGCTTGCGGGCTCCCGACAGGCTTAAGGCGTACAGGCTGCCGGAAAACAGAAGGGTGCCGGCGAACAAAAACCATCCGGCCCAATCGACCAAAACCGGGTGGGCGGACTGCTCCCGGGCCAGTCCCAGCAGCAGAAGACCAAGACTGTGGGCCATATGATAGTGGATCCCCGTTTGATAGGTTTTCATCGTTTCTTCGCTTAATTTGGCTTTTAGGGCATGAGCGCCAAACGCTCCAAGGGTAACCGCTAGAAACATCAATATAGCTCCGAGCAGCAGCAGCGTCTGCAAGTCAACCACCTCCACCCAAATCTTACCGATTTCGCGAAGATGCGTCAATTGTTGAAATGGATTCTGCGAGCATCAGGGATTCCGATTAAAAGAACGGAACCCGGGCGGCATTCGTCGCTCCGGATTCCGTTTTTTACAATATTGGTTTACCGTCAATTATTTCGCGGGCAGTTCAATCTGACCGTAGCCGACCGTCGTGAACCAGTTCTTGACCGTGTCGAAATCCTTGGAAAAAGACAAGCAAAGCAGCAGCAGGACCCGAGCGTGGGATGCGTTCAAATTGTCCCCGGCGATGATGCCGTCCCCGCTGGAATAGTTGCTGCCGGAGCCCGTGCGGGTGGTCGCTACGAAAATAACGCCTTGCTCGACGGCTTTGGATCGCTCGTCGCTCATCGCTTTGGAGATGCCGCCCGATCCTGTGCCGGCGGTAACGACACCTTTGGCGCCGTTTGCGACCAAACCGCTGATGGCGCCTGCTCCCGCGTCCTGATAGGAGTAGGCGATTTCGACTTTAGCCAGATCCTTTTTGGAGATTTTGGAGAGATCAAAAGGCGTGGCCCACTGGTTCGCTGGTTTCAGCGCACGGAAAGGGGCGCGGTATACGCGGATATTCTTCTCGTCGATATAACCTAAAGCGCCGATTTCCGGGGTAACGAACGTATCCGTACGATAGGAATTAGTTTTGGTGACCTCGCGGGCGGCGTGGAACTCATCGTTCAGCATGACCACGGTCCCGAAATACTTCGTTTTGCCGCTGGCCGCCAGTTTAATGGCATTATAGAGGTTGGCCGGCGCATCCGTGCCGATGACCGTCCAAGGTCTCATGGAGCCGGTGACGACGACCGGTTTTGGGCTGCGAACCGTAAGGTCCAGGAAATACGCGATTTCTTCCATCGTATCCGTGCCGCTCGTGACGACAACCCCGTCTTGGGTTTTGAGCGCTTCATCGACTTTCAGGGATAAATCGTACAGCTGTTCCATCGAATAAGCGCTGGAACCGGAATTTCCGAATTGATAAGTGCTGACTTCGGCGATTTGATCTTTATTCGGCAGCGATTTGACCAGGTCTTCGATCGGCAGGGAACCCGCTTTATATGTATCGAAGCTGGTTTCGTCGGTCGATTTTCCGGCCAAGGTTCCTCCGGTAGCGATAACCTGAACCTTTGGCAGCGCCTTGACGGTCTCCGGCGCCGCAGCTGCTGCAACCGGCGTTGCCGCCGATGCGGGGGACACGTACAAATTCGGCAGCAGCGCGGTTATTGTCAACCCGGTGGCCAGCAGTACCTTCAAACTTCGCGATTTCCAACCCTTCATTCGATCAACCTCCACTAAGTAGTTTGTCAACGTGATGATAGATAACCTTACCAACAGTCCGTTAACTTGAATGAATTATAATTCGATGTTATGTATATTTACAAAATTGATAAAGAAGCAAGTAAGCGCTTAATCTTATGAATATCTGCGAAAATTAAAGGATTTCATAAAATTAATAGAAATATTAAAATTTAAGTTTTAACATTCTGATAATAAAATGTGAGTAATCATGACATCGATTAAACTTTTTACGCTTTATTTCGTTTTTTATATGACAGGTGCAGGGGAAGGACTAGTTTCTATCGTCTATTCATGGGGAAGGAGGGGAGAGCGATTGATGAAGCTTCATTTCTACTAAAATTCAGGCAGGGCGATCGCGGCGCATTCCGCTGGCTGGTTGAAGAGCATGGAGCCTATGTGTACCGCGTGGCCTTTTCGGTTCTGCACGATGCCAAAGAAGCGGAAGACGCCGCCCAGGAAACCTTCCTGCAAATCTATAAATCGCTTTCCGAGTATCGTTCCCAAGGGTTGAAGACCTGGATTACCCGGATTGCCGTGAACAAGGCGATAGATTTTAAGCGCCGGCGGGACCGGCGCAAGGAAGAGCAATGGGATCTCGCCGCTATGGATCGTCTCGCCCCGCTTCAGGAAGACGACATGCTTCGAAAGCTTACCGATGAGGAACATCGCCGGGAGCTGCGGGATAAAATCGCCGAGCTTCCGCCCGGTCATCGTCAAATCGTCACGGAGTTTTATTTGAACGCAAAAAGTCATGAGACAATCGCATCCGAACTGGGCGTCACCATCAAAACGGTGGAATCCAAGCTGTATCGGGCAAGAAACTGGATTCGCGAACACTGGGCGAAGGAGGAATAGGGATGGAGCCATATGAAGAAAACGAGCTGAAGCTGTGGAAGAATTACATACGGGGAGACCTCTCCCGGGAAGCGGCGAAAAGGCTCGAAGCGCTGCTGCTGACGGATGATGAAGCTTTTCATTGTTACATATCGGCGATGGACGCCATAGAGCGTGAGCTTCCCGGACCCGTTGATGAGACTGCCTTTGCCGATGCGGTTGTATCCTCTCTTCCGCGCGCCGGAAAACGGCCTGAAACCTCCGCCAGAAGACGAAAGTGGAGCAGCCACCCGCTTTTCCATTACACGATTGCCGCAGCCATTACCCTGGTCCTGCTTTCGGGAGGATTTTTCGACCGCATTTCCGGGGAAGCGACCCGGATCATCCATAAGCAGCCGGAACCCTCGTTCAGCAAGCATGTCGTCAACGCCGCTGCAGGATGGATCGATAAAATGAAACGTTAATAATTCTTGAAAGGATGGTTCGACATGCCGTATACCCGCAATCGGCTGCTGGCTTTGATATTGAATTTCGTCCCGGGACTCGGGCATTTATATTGGGGGAAAAAAGGACGGGGCGTATTATATCCCGTTGCCTTCTTCGGGATGCTGATGCTCGGATTTTTGTTTGCGTTCGCTACGGATGAAGGCGAGGTGTTTATGGCGGCCGGAGTGATGGCGCTGGCGCTATGGTTCGTCTGCATGATCGACTTGACAATAACCATGCTGCGCGATTCCCCGGAGACAAGAACGTATCCTCACGATCCGATGGATCCTTATTATCCAAAAAGCGGCAGCGAGTCGGAAAAGTTTTTTACGATCCTGCTGTCTTTCATTCCCGGGCTCGGGCATTTCCAGCTAGGGCTGATGCAGCGGGGATTATCGTTTCTGATTTCCTTTTTCGGCCTGATCACGATGATGTTCTTCGTCACGGGGATAACGCATGAAACGGTGTTCCTGCTGTTTCTTGCACTGCTGCCGATCGTCTGGCTGTACTGCATGTTTGACGCCGTTCAGCTGGTTCACCGGAAGCAGGCGGGGGAGCTGATCGAAGATCGCACGGTATTCGATGAATGGGAAACCGGCCGGATCGAAGGCCGGCGCAGCAAAGTGCTTGCCACGCTGCTTTCCGCTTTTCCCGGTGCGGGACAAATGTATCTTGGCATGCAAAAGCGCGGTCTGCAAATGATGGTTCTGTTTTTGGGAAGTATTTATCTCATTGATGTGCTTCAGCTGTCCGTGTTTTTGTTTCTCATCCCTGTCGTCTGGTTCTATTGCTTTTTTGACGGCCTTCAGCAAACGAGCCGCTACGGGATATTACCTTTGGACGACCGGCCTTTGATCGAGAGCCTTGGCCTTGGCAAACAGCAGCACTGGTTAGGTATTCTCCTGCTCATTTTGGGCATTTATTACGTGGGCATGAATCTGATTGTGCCCGCGCTCGAACACTGGTTTCCCGGGCTTCGGCTGCACAGCCGGATCCAGGAATATTTGCAGCCTGTCGTCATTTCCGTCCTGCTGATCGGCGGCGGATTGAAGCTGCTGCTTAGACCCAAGCAGCGCGAGCTGTTTTGGGACGACGAAGAGCAGATTTGAGCCATCATAGAGGGATTTTGCCGGGGAGGCGAAATCTCTCTATTTTCTTTTCGCGGCGGGAATTTGTTACAATGCAGGGAGTGGAGAACGCAAAAAGGAGAATTCGGATGTTCAAAATATTTATCGTGGAAGACGACAGGCAGCTCGTCAAATTGCTGGAATCCTATTTGCAGCGGTTTGGGTATGAAACCTTGGCGGTGGCGGATTTTGAGGCGGTCAAAGCCGACTTTGAGCGGTTCGAGCCGCATCTGGTGCTGATGGACATCAACTTGCCGAAGTTCGACGGCTATTACTGGTGCCGGCAAATCCGCAATTTGTCGACTTGTCCGATTCTGTTCCTGTCCGCGCGGGAGGGGAAAATGGATCAGGTGATGGCGCTGGAAAACGGGGCCGATGACTATATTACGAAACCTTTCGATTACGACATTGTGATCGCCAAAATCAAAAGCCAGCTTCGCCGCGCATATGGCACATATGCCGGAGCTGCGGACGACCGGGTCACGGTAATCGCCGGACTGCGGCTTGACCGGGACCGGCTGCAGCTGTCTTTCCGCGAAGAAAAGGCGGAGCTAAGCCTGACGGAGGTTAAAATACTGGACGAGCTGATGAGCAAGCGAGATCAGGTGGTCAGCCGCGACCGGCTGCTGGAAAAAATCTGGGACGAACAGGCGTTTGTCGACGACAACACGTTGAACGTTTATGTGACCCGGGTCCGCAAAAAGCTTGCTTCGCTGGGAGTCGAAGATGCGCTGCAAACCGTGCGCGGCCAGGGGTACCGTTTTGCGCCCCGTTGGGAGGAATAACGAATGCGATTATTTCTAAAAGAGCAGCGTCCGCTGATCATCGTTTACATCCTTCAGCTGGCGCTGATTTCTTTTGTCTATTGGCTGGACGGATACCGCCATTTTGCCATTATGCTCTATTCGGCGCTGCTTAGCGGCTGTCTGCTGTTTGCTTATCTTGCTTTTCGCTATGCATCCAACCGGAGCTTTTACCGCAGGCTGGAGGAGCCGCTTGCTTCGATTCGCGATTTTGCCGAAATGAAGCCGGAGTCATCGCCGCTCACGGAGGCACTGCATCGGCTGTTGAAATCGCAATACCGTCTCTATTTGTCGGAAATCGGCGAGCAGCAGAGCAAAATTCAAAATCATCTTCATTTTATCAATCAGTGGGTGCATCAAATGAAAACGCCGCTTTCCGTCATTCACCTGATGGTGCAGCAGGATGACGATCCGCAAGGCGCGCAAATCGGGGATGAGGTGGATCGGCTCCGAAAAGGGCTGGAGATGGTGCTTTACACTGCCCGTCTGGATTCCTTCGAGCGGGATTTTTACGTGGAGCGGTTGGACCTGGACAGGTTGATCCGCTCGGTGACGTCCGCGCAGAAACGCTTGTTTATCCGCCGGAAAGTATATCCCCACATAGAAATCCCTGAGCCGCTTTTGGTGACCTCCGATGAGAAATGGCTGTCGTTTGTGCTGACGCAAATCATTACGAATGCCGTCCGTTATACCGATAAAGAAGGCGGGAAAATTGACTTTCGGGGATACCTGCGCGGCGGCGAAACCGTGCTCGAGGTGGAGGACGAGGGCATCGGCATTCCGGATAGCGATCTTCCTCGCGTATTTGACGCTTATTTTACGGGTGAAAACGGACGGGCCTATCAGGAATCGACCGGTATGGGCATGTACCTGGTGAAGCAAATCTGCGATAAGCTGGGACACCGCGTGGAACTGGAATCGAAGGTCGGTGTGGGGACGAAGGTGAGGATTGTGTTTCCAGATTAATAAAATTTGATGTCATAACGGACAAGACATATTCCATATCCCTATAGCAAGTATAAAGAGGAGGGATATGTTTGAATGAGTTCGTTACCCGTTCGCTAGACGAAATACGGTTCTGGTCCAGAATCATGAAAGAGCATTCATTGTTTCTTGGGTTAGGTTTTCGGGCTGAAGATACTAGGCTTAAAAATGAAGCAAACCAGTTTTACGCTATTTTTGAAAATATAGAGAGAAGGTCTCACGAATTTAATTTCAATACCGACCCTAACACAATCAGAGAGTTTAATACGGAGGTTCAGAATGCGGCAACTCATATTTGGGCATTCAAGAGAATGGTTCTTGGGCTTATACTGCAATGCAAGCTTCCCGGACAAACAAACTTCCCCTTACTGGTAGATCATGTAAGCCGGGAAGCGAATTATTTCAGAAACCGCTTGGAGGAGCTTAATTCAGGAAGGCTCGAACCATTACCTGATGCGATTATTGATGAAAATGTATTTTTTTTAAAGATCATGGCCGATCATGCGAAATTCATTAGCCATTTGCTCGATCCGTCTGAGCGAAAATTGGTGGAACAAGCACGTGAATTCAGCCGCGATTTTGACAATCTCATGTTCCAGGCGATTGATTTAAGCCATATGCGCCCCCAATCTCAAACGGTCCCGCTGCTAAGTCAATTTGTGGATGAAAACCGGGTTTCGGTAAAATCCTTGCGCGATTTCAAAAAAACGGCACGCGATTTAATCGATGAATGCCGAATCAAAAGTATTATACATCCTTTATTAGCCGATCACGTCTTTCGTGAAGCTGAACGGTTCCTTTTTATTCTCGATATGTTTGATCAATCCTTATCGGGTATGAAGGTGAACAAGAAAGAAATATTACATTGATCCGTATAGTCGCCTAGTACTTATCCGAGTATGCCTTAATAGGATGTTGTGAAATCACATCTTTAAGGAGGCATGCAACGGATGCGGAAGAAACGGCCTACAGCAAAGAGGAAAGCGTCATCTTCAAAAAAGACCCAGAGACATGTGCATGAATTCGAAGGCAGCACAAAATTGGCGGAAGAAGGCGCAGACCGGCATAATCACCGCTTTGCGGGCGTTACGGGACAAGCGATACCGGCAGGGAGAAGCCATGTTCACGAGATTAAATTCGAAAGAACCGATTTCTTGAACCATTTTCATAAACTGAAAAAGATTAGAACCGGACCGGCTATACAGGTTGGAAACGGCAAGCACGTGCATTTCGTTTCTGGGCGGACTACTTTAAATGACGGTCACACGCATCGATTCAATTTTGCCACACTGATCGATGCACCCCTGGTATAGAGCGAATCGAATCACACAATGAAATAAGGCATCATCCGTATCTTCGGCCCGAGGCCCAGCCTCGGGCTTTTTATAATGGCTTCAGCCAGTTGAGCACGCGAAGCGCGGGAAACAGAAAACCGCCCGCTATGCGGGTCAACTCAAACCGATTCTTCATACCACTTTTCAACGATGGAACCCCGCTAACTGGATATTCTCCTGTTATTTAGCCTCTACTTGAATCTGGACAAACACTAACTGGAAATCCTCCAGCTAAATCATCGGTTTAGACCATAGATTTCCTCGTTTGCCGAAATTTGCGGGAGTATTTCCAGTTAAATCGCCGTAAATCCTCATTTTGCTTAAGTTAGCGGGAGTTTTTCCCTTTAATAGATCACAGGTTAACTTCGAACTCCAGCTGGGAGTTCGCCAATTAATCGAGCACCAACAAAGTTGAGTTCGACAGGAATTTCCCCCGTTGACGGATAGTTATGATTCTTACAACTTCGTAAGGTAACTGTAAGGTTGAGACGTAGCTCTTGGGCAGAATGAATTTATATAATAGACACATCACTAGTGAAGGAGCTTGGCTAAGCATGTCTGTGCTTGAAGTAAAGTCATTATCGAAAATATATGAGGGCAAAGTTGCCACAAGGGCGCTCGATAGCGTTAGCTTTCGGATCGAACAAGGGGAATTTGTCGGTATTATGGGGCCTTCGGGCAGCGGGAAAACCACCCTGCTGAACGTCATCGCGACGATTGATGAGCCGACTTCGGGCGAAGTGAGGCTGAACGGGCAAATTCCCCATCGGATGGGAAAAGAGCAGATGGCATTGTTCCGTCGCCGGGAATTGGGGTTTATCTTTCAGCATTTTAACCTGCTCGACACGTTGACGGTGGAGGAAAACATCGTGCTGCCCTTGACGCTGGACGGGGTATCGGTTCCCGAGATGAAAAGACGGACCAGCGAGACGGCCAAGAGGCTCGGCATTGAGTCTGTCATGAACAAGTTCCCTTACGAGATTTCAGGCGGGCAAATGCAGCGGACCGCGATTGCGCGTGCGATGATCCATGAACCGTCTCTCGTTTTGGCGGATGAACCTACGGGAAACCTGGACTCCAAATCCTCCAAGGATGTGATGGAGGCGTTCGCAAACATGAACGGGAATTACCTTGCCACCATCATGATGGTGACGCATGACGCTCTGGCGGCAAGTTACTGCCACCGGGTGATTTTTATCAAAGACGGCCGGCTTTATAACGAAATTTATCGCGGTGACAACCGCCAGGCCTTTTTCCAAAAAATCATCGATATGATGTCGCTGCTGGGAGGAGACAGCCATGACCTTTCGGCAGTTCGCCTTTAACCATGTGCTGCGCAACAAACGGACGTATGCCGCTTATTTTCTGAGCAGCTCGTTTTCCGTCATGATCTTTTTCGTGTGCGCCTTGTTCCTGTTTCATCCAAAGCTGCAAGAGGAGGTCGTTTACCGTTCGGCCATCAGCGTGCTTTCCGCGGCGGAAGTGATCATGTACGTATTTTCGTTTTTTTTCGTCGTATACTCGGTTGGTTCTTTCCTGCGGTCGCGCAAGCGGGAATTCGGCATCCTGCTGCTACTGGGCATGACCGAACGGCAGCTCGGAAAGATGGTGTTCCTGGAAAATATGCTGATCGGCGCCGGATCGATCGTCACGGGAATCGCGGCGGGGTTGCTTACCGCGAAGCTGTTTCTGATGGCGGGATCGAATTTGCTGGGGATAACGTCGCTATCGTTCCGGGTGCCGTGGACGGGCCTCCTGCTGACGATTCTGGCATTTGCGCTGCTGTTTCTGGCGATCTCGCTCTGCACGATGCTGCTGCTGGGCAAGCACCGTTTGATCGAGCTGTTCCAGGCCGGACAAAAACAATCCGCACCGCCCAAGGCTTCGGTAAAGCTGTCGCTGCTCGCCGCCACACTTCTGGGTACCGGGTATATTTTGGCCGCCACGGCTACGGCTTCAACCGTTCTGATCCTTATGCTGCCGGTAACCCTGATGACGATCGTCGGCACTTATTTTTTCTATACCGAATGCAGCGTGTTTCTGATCGGACTGATCAAGCGAAAACCGGCAATCTATTGGAAAAAGACGAATCTCGTGACCCTATCCGGCCTCGCTTACCGGGTCAAGGATAACGCACGCATATTTTTTCTTGTGACGATCATTTCTACGGTAACGTTCTGCGCGGTTGGCACTTTTGCGTCCATTAACCGTTTGGCCGGGGAGTTTGAAAAAGATTATCCCGTACAGATCGGCTACGTATCTAAGGCGGGAAGCGATGCGGGACGGGTCTATCTGCAAAAAATCGAAAGCGAGCTGGCAGCCCAAAAGATTCCCTATCGGACGGAGAAGGTGTCCATTCGCTATGCCGCCGTCCAATCTTCAACGTCTACGCCGACGCCGGGGCGGCTGCCCCTGATTTCTTTTTCGGATTACAGGCGGCTCGTCGCAGCCTCGGGTAAACCGCTTCACGAATCGCCCTTAGCCGGTGACAAGGCGCTGCTCCTGCTCAATTCCGAACGGGAAAAACCTCTGTTAAAGGAGCGCAAACCGGCAAGCTACACGCTCGAAGGCGGAGGACCGACGCTGCGCGAGACCGGACTGACCGAATATGTGGCGATTCCCGAATATTTGACCGATTTGCCGGGGGATGACTTGAGGGGTTCTTTTGCCGGCCTTGTCGTTAGCGACGATGCGATGAAAAAGATCGCCGCGCCTATGCAGACCGACGAATTTACGGGGTTTTACGTCGACAACATGGAACAAACCGCAGGAATTGCGGACGAACTGACGGAGAGCGGAAAAATGCGCTACGAAGAAGGGAAGCCGTATGCTCTGACCGTCAGCGGTACGCTCTATGAGGTGCAGAGAACGAGTTACGGGGCGCTGCTGTTTTTCGCGCTGCTGGTCGGCACGGTATTTTTCATCGCGGCGGGAAGTTTCCTATATTTCCGGCTCTACAGCGATCTGGAATACGATCGCCGGCAGTATGGCGCTATCGCTAAGCTGGGGCTGACGGAGCGGGAGATGAGAGGCATTGTCACCAAACAAATCGCGCTGCTGTTTTTCGTTCCGATCGGCCTTGCGATGGTCCACAGCTTGTTTGCTTTCACCGCCATGCAGAGCTATTTCAATTTCTCCGTCGCTTGGGAGTCGGGGCTGATTCTTTTCAGTTTTTTCATGGTTCAAGTCGTATATTTCTTTATGATCCGCGCCCGGTATATGCGCAATTTGAAGAAGGCGATTCAATAATTCAGGCTGGAGGTAAAGCGTGGAAAACTGGATTACGAATATTATGGAGCAGTTTGGTTATGTTGGAATTTTTGCGCTGATTGCGCTGGAAAATATTTTTCCGCCGATTCCGTCAGAGGTCATTCTGACGTTTGGGGGATTTATGACGACCTATACGGGATTGTCAAAAACGGGGGTCATCATCGCGTCGACTTTAGGGTCTGTGGCCGGGGCTGTGATCCTGTACGGAATCGGTTACCTGCTGAACGTCGATCGATTGGAAGGGCTAATCGAGCGTTGGGGACGCTTGCTTCGCATTAAAAAGGAAGATATCCGCAAGGCGGATGCCTGGTTTGAACGATACGGCTATTTTACGGTGTTGTTCTGCCGCATGATTCCGCTCATCCGCAGTCTCATTTCCATTCCTGCGGGGATAGCCAAAATGCGGTTCGGACTGTTCCTGCTGTTTACAACGGTCGGGACTCTGGTCTGGAATGTCGCGCTGGTGCTGCTTGGCGCCGCAGTGGGCGACTCTTGGGAGACCATCGTCGCATTTATGGATGTGTACTCCGGGATCGCTTATGCGCTGATAGCTGCCTCTGTAGTCGTGTTACTGCTGATCTGGCTGCGGAGAAGAAAAAGCAGGGAGCAAAGCGTCGGAGGACAATAAAAGGGCCGTGGGCCGAGTTTAATTTATTTTAGTTGAACCAATGAAAAAGTAAATGGGCAAAAGGGTGATATGTTCTGGCAGAAGCGAAGCGTTCGCCTTTGTGAGCGGATTTCTACTCCATTTGAATTTAATCAATCAAAGAAATCCGGGAACAACAGCGATCGAAAGAACATTTCACACGGCTGCCCCCTTATACGCATTCAATCTTTGGTTCAAAAATGAATGGGAGAGTTATTCATGGACTTGATCAGTATTATCAAAGCGGTGATTCTCGGCCTGGTGGAAGGGTTGACGGAATTCGCTCCCGTCTCATCCACCGGACATATGATCATCGTTGACGACATGTGGCTGCGGACGGACCTGCTGCTGCATTCCCAATATATTGCGAATACGTTCAAGGTTGTCATTCAACTGGGTTCGATTTTGGCGGTTGTCGTCGTGTTCAGACAGCGATTTATCGACTTGCTTCGGCTGCCGTGGTTCGGCAGGAATCGTTCGGTTTCTGTGGAAGGGCAACAGGACCTGCAGCCGCGGCTTAAGCTTGCACAAGTTATCGTAGGATTGCTCCCCGCAGGGGTGCTGGGCGTGCTTTTCAAGGATTATGTCGACGAATATCTGTTTTCCACCGCGACGGTTTTGATCGGACTTGTGATTGGAGCCTTATTGATGATTGCAGCCGACCGGTTCGGGCCTAAACGTCCCGCGGCGGAAACCGTCGACCAGATCACCTATAAGCAGGCTTTGGGTATAGGTCTTGTGCAGTGCCTTTCCCTATGGCCGGGGTTTTCCCGGTCGGGCTCGACGATTTCAAGCGGAGTGCTGATGGGAGTCAGCTACCGGGCCGCCGCGGATTTCACGTTTATCATGGCCGTGCCGATTATGGCGGGAGCGAGCGGACTTTTCATCGTAAAAAATTTACAGTACTTTACGCCTGAAGCACTGCCGTTTTTCATCGCCGGATTTATCAGCGCCTTTCTGTTCGCGCTGCTCTCGATCCGTTTCTTCCTGAAGCTGATCAACCGGGTGAAGCTGGTTCCTTTTGCCGTTTATCGAATTTTGCTTGCTGTGGTCATATGGGTGGTATACTTCTGAATCAATAGAGCAGCAACTAACTCGATGAAATCACGTCTATATTGACGGAGGATGATCGGGTGATGATGAAACGTCGATTATTGGGTGCGATGCTGCTGGCTGCACTGGTTATTATGGCGGCAGGCTTTTTTCGGGACTTCCTGGGGAAAACGGATTCCAAGCCGCCGCTGCCGAAGGTGGTTTCCGGGGCTACGGTTATTCCGGTTATACAAAGCTCCTACTGCTGGGGCGGAACATGTGCGGATTATGCCGACGGGAAAACGATGCTTGGAAATACGTCGCCGACAGCGGTAGCTCCACACTCGGAGATCGCCATTTCATTTAAGCATAAGCCGGAGCCTGATGAGTTGAGCGCGCAGCAGTTTATGCATGGAAGAAGCGCCGCCATTCCATTGAAGGATGGTCATTTTCAAGTTCCCAAAGAAAAAGGGGTTTATTACTACGGGATCTCGGCCAACTGGAAGTCGAAAGACGGCAAGTATTCAAAGGGAGATACCTCTTGTGTGTTTGTCGTTGAAGTGAAATAACCCGGACGTTCGGTTTCAAAAAAATAACGCGTCTTGTCCTTATTTGTTGGAAAACCTCCAACGGATAGGAACAAGGCGCGTTTTCATTTTTATCTTTCCGGCTTTCGAAAAACGAATTCGGGAAGACTCCATTTCTTATAAATGGATAGTTCATTGAAAGAAAGGATAAGACCGAATTCCATGCAATCTTGTTATATTTGATAAAAAGCTATTTAGCGGAGGCGTGCAAATGAGGAAGAAAGGAATCGGAAAATACGAATTGTATAGGTTTAATGGGGCATGGTCTGCCCTATTCTGGTCTTATATTCTGATTCTCCTGTTACTGATTGTCATTGGCAGCTTGCTTTATTGGCGCGCGGAGGAGGTCGTGGAAGAGTCAGTAGAGCATACGAACTCCGCTATGCTTGGGCAGCTCCGGGAACTTGCGGACGGACAGCTTCAACTAATTGAGCAATTGGAGCAGCAAATCGACAATCACCCCAAGCTTATGCAGCTTATGAGCAGCAAGAGGCCCATATCCGATCAGGAACAATATGAAATGGTGACCGTAGCGGACGATTTGAAGCGCTACAAGCAACTGACCCCGTTCATTTACGATTATTACATTTATTTGCCCAATTCCGGGGTGATGTTGGGACCGGGGGTCAAAACAACGCCCGACATTTTATTTGGTCTCGTAGACCGATTTAATGGGATATCTCCTGTTGATTGGGTAAACAAGTTCGAGAGCGGGTATCATTACCGCGTGTTTGAGCCTTTTCTGCAGGCAAGCGGCAGCTTTGGGGAAGAGTGCGAAGTTCTCGCTTACATGCAAACGTTGCCCTTAATCGATCGTTCCAACCGATCGGCGACGCTGTTCATTATAATTAACGAGAAGCAATTTCGCAGAATGTTCGATAGCCTAGCGACAGCGGGAAAGGGAGAAATCTACATTGTGGACGCCGACGATCAAATCGTGAGCTCGACGACCGATGAGAAAAATCCGCTGTCTTTCGGCTACGCCGACATGTCAGGAGATCAGGGAAAGCTGGAAGCCAGTCAAAACGGCAAAGAGGTGATTGTTTCTTATGCGACCTCAAGTGTTTACGGTTGGAAGTATGTACTGGAAGTACCGCGATCCGTTTTTTTGAAAGAGGTGAACGAAGTCCGCAGCTGGGCTTTGCTTTTGTTTGTTTTGGCAGCGTTTTCAGGAGCGGTCGTATCCGTTTATTTGGCTCACCGGAACTATTTGCCGCTCAGTTATCTTGTTTCCGCGGTGACAGGAAACGATACTCCTTCGCGTAACAGACAAGATCCGATTGAATACGAAGTGATTCGTTCATCGATTCAGTCTGCCCGGATGACAGAGTCGGAGCTAAGAACCCGATTATCGCAGCAAGCCCCGATTGTCCGAATTCATTTTTTAAACCGTTTGATCAAAGGGTATGCCGATCCTCATGAATTGCGCCCGGAATCACTGCAGATTTTGGGCATTCGCTTCATATCCGATTATTTTGCCGTCATGCTGATCGACTTGGAGGACATGAGCACCCTCTCAACGGAGAACGACGAGAAAGAGCTGACATTTACGAACTTCATTATTTCGAATATCGCTTCCGATTTGACTAATGAACGGTATGTAGCGTATACGACCGAGCTGGATCCAGGCAGGAGCGCTCTGCTAATTAATTTTTGCAAAGGAGACAAAGAGGAACACGCTGCCGGCGCTCTATCTATCGCGCATCAGCTGGATCAGATATTGGATCAACGGTTTGGATTAAGAGTTTCCATAGGCACCAGCTTTGTTACGGATGATATCCAAGCGATTGGTGAGGCTTTTCGGGACTCGCTAAAGCGGCTGGACGAAAACCGCAAGATCCATGCGATGCAGAACGCGGTGGGCACACTGCTGGAGCAGGCGCCCGTATATTACTATCCGCTGGACATTGAACAACAGCTGACCAATTACGTGAAATCGGGAGAGGTTCTGAAGACGGAGCAATTGCTGGACGCCTTGTATAAGGACCACTTTGAAGGGGAGGGGACCCGTCCGATGATCGGTTCTTATTTTATCATGAACCTGTCGTCTACTTTATTTCGCATCGTTCAGAATACGCCGAAGGTGGATTCGGAAATCGCTTTGCGGTTGTTGGAAAGCCATGCGGATGGCGGAAACGGGGTGAAGCGAACGTTTGGAGAATTAAAGGAGGATTTTCAGACGATATGCCTTCTTTGGAAAGAAGGAAGAAGCGACCAGTGCAGCCGAATGCTTGACAAAATCAAGAGAATTGTTCATGAACGCTATGATCAGAACATGCTGAGCGTTGGTTTGATTGCGGATGAACTTGGCATCACGCAGCCGTACCTGTCCTCCTTTTTCAAAAAAGCCACGGGTCTGACCATTTTGGAGTTTATTGCCGGAGTTCGCCTCAAAGAAGCAAAAAGGCTGTTGACTGAAACTGACGGAACTATTACGCAAATCGCCAAGTCCATCGGCTATTCAAACGATATCGGTTTTATCCGTTTTTTTAAGAAACATGAAGGAATTACGCCCGGCCAATACCGATCAAACCAACAAATGGAACGTCCATCTTAAATATGTAATGCCCTGGTCTACAAATCGGCATGCGGATCGAATAACGGGATAATATTCAGCAGGTCCGGATACCGGTAAGATGTGGCTGTGAGCTCACGAAACTTCACCAAGCCAACGAGGGGGTATTGTATTCATGAAGTACGGAAGGAAAAACATTTCGACCATGCTGGCGGTTATAACGATGGTAACGATCATCTTATCCGGATGTTCCGGAAGTAAACCGGCCGCTGATTCCTCTGCTGCTCCGGGGGCAAATTCGGCGGCACCGCCATCGGACGGGAAGATCGTTTCAAGTCCGCTTACGCTGACTTATTTTGTGCTGATGTCAGGCAATCCGGCTCAGGGGATGAAAACTTTTAACGATATGGCAGCCTATCAGGAAACGGAAAAGCGGACGGGGATCCATATCGATTTTCAACATCCGTCAGCCGGACAGGAAAAAAATCAGTTTAACCTGCTGATGAGTTCCGGCGATTATCCGGATGTGATTGAATGGGGCTGGAACGATTATCCCGGGGGCGGGGTAGGGGCCATGAACAACGGCGTTATTATTCCGCTTAACGATTACATTGACAAGTACGCGCCAAATTTATCGAAAATTTTGACGGACAATCCGGATATCCGCAAGGAGATTTCCACAGATGACGGACGCATTTACGCTTTTCCATTTTTAAGAAGCGACCCTTATCTGAGAACCTATTTCGGGCTTGGAATCCGCCAGGATTGGCTGGATAAACTGGGAATGCAAATGCCGAAAACCATTGACGAATGGCATACTGTGCTGAAAGCATTTAAAGAGAAGGATCCGAACGGAAACGGCAAAGCCGATGAGATCCCGCTGCTGATTAAAAAAGATACGTTGCTTAATTTCAGCAATGTTTTCCTGAACGCTTGGGGGACATCAGGACGGTTTAACCTGGAGGGCGGAAAAGTCGTTTTCGGCCCGATCCAGCCCGGCTACAAAGCATTTCTGCAAACGATGCGCGACTGGTATAAGGAAGGGCTTATTGATCGGGATTACGCCGCCACGGACGATAAACAAAAGGACGCCAAGTGGACGGGCGAGCTCATAGGTTCATCGGAGCTGGCCGTTGGCGGTGGGATCGGGAAATATACGACCGCCATGTCCGGCAAGGATCCGAAATTTAATATTGTAGGCGCTCCGTATCCAACCCTGAATCCAGGCGAAAAGCCGGTTCTGGGCCAACTCGAGCCGATTTTTAACAGCGTGGGAGCCGCGATAACGAAAAACAACAAGCATGTCGAAGAAACCGTAAAATGGCTGGATTACAAATACGGTGAAGAGGGTTCTCTGTTGTTCAACTTTGGGATCGAGGGCAAAAGCTATGTGATGAACAACGGCTATCCGACGTATACCGACGAAGTCATGAAAAATCCGGACGGTCTGGCGTTCGCAACCGCTCTAGGCAAATACGCCGTTCCGTTTGGGGCGCCGCTGGTGCAGGATAAACGTTATCAGGAACAAAACGCTTCTCTGCCTCAGCAAAAGGAAGCGCTTAATACCTGGATGGACGTCAACAATGAGGACTGGCTTCCGCCTCTATCTTTGACCGATGATGAATCCGCGCGGTTGGCTGCGATCATGACCGACGTCACCACATACCGCGATGAGATGTTCGACAAGTTCGTGATGGGCGCCGAGCCGGTCGACAATTTCAATACCTTTGTGAAGACAATTGAAGGCATGGGCATCCAGGATGCTCTGGATATCCAGCAGGCAGCATATGAACGGTATTTAAAACGGTAAAACGGGCAGGCGGGCCTTTTGGCCGGAATGTACTTATGCAGTTCTGGCCGGGACCCGCTTATTTCGGGCAAGCCGAAGGAGGGAACAGAAGTTGAAATGGCTGCGGGATTGGTCCCGATACAAATACGTTTATTTGATGCTGCTTCCGGTCGTGATCTACTACGTCGTATTTTTATATCTTCCGATGTACGGGCTGCAGATCGCCTTTAAGGATTTCTCGCCCGCCAAAGGGATTTGGGGCAGCGAATGGGTTGGCTTCAAGCATTTCGTTTCATTTTATAACAGTTACTATTTCTGGAGACTGCTGCGCAATACGATTTTGATCAGCTTGTATGAGATGATATTTGGTTTTCCCGCTCCGATATTGCTTGCTCTGTTGCTTAATGAGCTGCGTAATCGCATGTTCAAAAATATCGTACAGTCCATTACGTATTTACCTCATTTTATTTCCATCGTCGTCGTAGCGGGGATGATGGTGGATTTCCTATCCGGGGACGGGCTAATTAATCAACTGACGGGGCTTTTTGGCATTCCGTCCGTATCTTTTCTCATAAAACCCGAATGGTTCCGTACGATCTACGTCTCCTCGGATATTTGGCAAGGCATCGGCTGGGGCTCGATTATTTATCTGGCCGCTATCGCAGGCATCGATCCGAGTCTTTACGAGGCGGCAAAGACCGATGGGGCCGGACGGTTTAAGCAAATTATGCACGTCACCATCCCCGGCATCATGCCGACGGTCATCATTATGCTCATTTTACGGTTTGGGTCGCTTATGGCCGGGGGGAGTCTGGAGAAAATTTTGCTGCTGTACAATTCAACGACTTACGATACGGCGGATGTCATCTCCACGTTTGTGTACCGGCGCGGCTTGCTTCAGATGGACTACGGGTTTTCGGCGGCGATTGGCTTATTTAACAACATCATGAACTTTATTTTGCTCGTATCGGCCAACACCATTAGCCGAAAAATCAACGAAACAAGCCTGTGGTAGTTCAAATTTAGGAGGCGAGGCATCATTGAAGCATCGAATCAATTTTGGTGAGCGGCTATTCGACGGAGCGAATATCGTTTTTATGCTGGCGTTAATAACCGTAACGCTGTATCCGTTTCTCTATGTCCTGTTCGCTTCTTTCAGCGAACCGTCCGAGTTAATTGAGCATCGGGGGCTGCTTCTTTGGCCTGCGGGTCTTAGTCTCGAATCCTATAAGCTCGTATTTCAAAACCCGATGGTCTCTACCGGATATATCAACACCCTCATTTATGTTGTCGTAGGAACGGCGCTGAATCTGATTCTTACGAGCTTTGCGGCTTATGCTTTGTCCCGTAAAGGCGTTCGGTTCGTTGGACCGATCATGTTCGGCATCGTCTTTACGATGTTTTTTGCCGGCGGACTGATTCCCACATATTTGAATATGAGAAACCTCGGCCTACTCGATACAAGATGGGCAATGATTCTGCCGTCGGCGATCAGCACGTGGAATTTGCTTGTTATGCGTACGTCTTTCGCGGGTATACCGGTTGCTCTGGAAGAATCGGCAAGGATCGATGGAGCCAACGATTTCCGCATCCTTTTCCGGATTTTCATCCCGGTATCTCTGCCGATTATGGCAGTCATGACACTCTTCTACGGCGTTGCGCATTGGAACTCGTACATGGACGCACTGATTTACTTGCGAGACCGGAATTTGTACCCGCTGCAGCTCGTTTTGCAGGGAATCCTGATTACCAATGGTACGGATTCGATGATGACTTCCGTTGCGGATGTGGATAAGGGGCTGATTCAGGAGACGATCAAATACGCCACCATCATCGTTGCCACCGTCCCCATATTGATGTTGTACCCGTTCCTGCAGCGGTACTTCGTCAAGGGAGTCATGCTCGGATCGATCAAGGAATAAATGCATGAGGGGAGAAAGAAAGGATGACGAGGCATCTGCATATCGTTTCCCACACCCATTGGGATCGGGAATGGTATTTGACGTTTCAACAATTTCGGTTAAGGCTGGTCGACCTGGTAGACAATCTGCTCGACTTGTTGGACCGGGACGGGGAATTCCGGCATTTTTATCTCGACGGTCAACTGATTATTTTGGAAGATTATCTTGAAATGCGGCCCGGAGAGCGGGAGCGTCTGGCAAAACATATTCGTGAGGGCAGGATTGGAATGGGTCCATGGTATGTGCAGAACGATACCTTTCTAACGAGTGCGGAAGCCACGATCCGAAATTTGTTTCTGGGTATCCGTGAAGCTCGGCGATGGACCGACCATCCGATGATGATCGGGTATTTGCCGGATCAATTCGGACATATTTCCCAACTCCCGCAGATCTTACGGGGATTCGGCATCGACAGCGCGATTCTCGGCCGCGGCTACAAGCCGGAAGCGCACCGGGGGCAAAGCGAATTCGAATGGGTGTCGCCGGACGGATCATCCGTGCTTGCCATCCATCTGCCGAACTGGTATAACAACGCGCAGCGTCTGCCCGTCGAACCGGAGCAGACCGTCCGCCTGCTGGATTGGATTGCCGAGAAATGCGAGCAGTATGCAGCTACAAGTCATCTTTTGCTGATGAACGGCGTGGATCATTTGGAGGCGCAGGAGAATTTATCGGATGTGCTGCGCGGAGTCCGGCCTTTGCTGCCAAAAGATACGGCGATTCATCATACGGACTTGGCGGCATATATCGCCTGCGTTTGTGAAGAACTTCCCGAATTGGCCCGGGTAAAAGGCGAGCTTCGCGAAGGAGACCAGTACTATCTCCTGCCCGGGACGTTGTCCGCCCGGGTATATCTCAAACAAAACAGCATCCGGGCGCAGGATCTGCTGGAACGTTACGTGGAACCGGTTGCGGCGTGGAACGCCATGCTGGGTTTGCAGCCGTATCCGCGTGACGCACTGGCGCTGGCCTGGCGCAAGGTGATGCGCAATCATCCCCATGACAGCATTTGCGGATGCAGCAGGGATGCGGTGCACGAAGAGATGATGTCCCGTTTTCGAGAGACGCACGAATTATTGAACGCCTTGTTGGAGCGGGGACAGCAGAGCCTGGTTCGACAAATGCATATTCCCGGAATGGGCGACAACGATCAGATTTTGATGGTGTTTCATACTTCGTCAAGGGAACGTTCGGATATCGTTGAAGCCGAGGTGGATGTACTTCAGGAGGACGGAGAAGCCGGCATTTGTTTGATTGACGCCACTGGTCGGCTTATACCTCATAAGACGTTGGATAAGCGAAAATTGGGCAAACGGATGCTGAGTCCGATCAACTTGCCTACGACGATTCCGGTCACGCGCCACCGCATTCGGTTTCATGCGGAGAACATTCCCTCCATGGGCTATGCCGCGTACCGGGTAATTATAGGGGGAGGTCCGGTTCTTAACGAGGGAGGCGAAATATCGGAAGAGCTTCGGCAAAAAGAAAGACTGCCCGTTTTGGAGAATAAATGGATTCGTGCGGAAATTGAGCGAAATGGCTCCATACGGATGACGGATCTTGCGGCGGGTCTCGTTTATGAAGGGCTTCATGTATTTGCGGATGACTCGGACATCGGGCACGCTTACGTATCTCATGCGGTTGCGGAAGAGAAGTTGCTGACGACGGAAAATGCGACTGCCCGGGTGGAATGCCTTGCGGATGACGAATTTGAGCAGGCGTACCGGATCGAAATTCCCTGGTCTCTGCCGCTGGGGGCGGATGAGGCCGGATTGTCCCGCTCCGGGCAATATCAAGAATTTCGAATTGAAACGGTGGTTCGTTTGCACCGCTCTTCCCGAGTGCTCGAGTTCAACACCAAGGTGGATAACCGGGTAAAGGACCATCGGCTGCGCGTACTGTTTCCGGTGCCGTTTTCATCCGGATTATGCCGCGCGGGCGGACAGCTGGACGTAATATCCAGACCCAATGAAACGAAATGGCCCAGGGAGCGGAACACACATCCCAATTGGCGTTTTGTCGGCCTGACGGGAAGTTCAGGCGGCATTGCCGTTATAAATGAAGGGCTTCATGATTATGAGCATTCCCATGAGCCGGAGGCGCTCATATTGACTTTGCTTCGTTCGGTACGCTCCATCTCCCGCCGTACGCCCGGGGCTATTGATGAGTATGGGCTTGAAGAGGGGCATCAGGCGCAAGGAGAGCATCATTTTTCATACGGAGTTTACGTTCATGGCCAGGAGGCATCGGGCGCCGATCTTTATCTGGCCGCCGAGGAGTTCGCTAATCCGGTTCGTAGTACGGTGCTCCCGGTAAACGGGGAGAGATGGAAATCGGGGAGACCTTGGGTTCAGGAGTCCGGCATTGAAGGTATGTTCGAACGTCCCGATCCGAACGGGAATAAACCAAAGCTTCCCCATACCGGATCGTTCCTGCGCTTATCGGAGCCGCGAATGCTCATCAGTACCGTAAAGATGGCCGAGGACCGCGACACCCTTATCATCCGGATCTGGAACCCGGAAGATGATTCGATCGTCGGGAAAATCGAGCTGCCGGTTGCGATAAATAAGGCTTATTTGCTGAATTTACTTGAGGAACGTCTGGGCGAACTTCCGATTACCGAATCTGGAGTCCCGGTGACCCTTGGGCCAAAGCGGTTTCTCACCTTGGAGCTCTTGCTGAAGGCATAAAGTAAGGATTACGGCAAGCCATTCGGCATCTGCGATCTGAAGCACAGCGCAAAGTTATTTATCAGGAGGAGGGGGAAGGGAATGGATCAAAACAACATCGCGGCTCAGTTATACACGGTCCGAGAGTTTACAAAAACGAAAGCGGATCTCCGGTCAACCTTGGCCAAAATCAGAGACATTGGCTATGCCGCCGTGCAGGTGTCGGCAATCGGTCCGGTCGAACCGGAACAGGTCAAGGCGCTTGCCGATGAACAAGGGCTTCGGATATGTGCGAGCCACATACCTTACGAGCGGCTAAAGCACGATCTTGCCAATGTGATCCGCGAGCATCGTTTATGGAATTGCCGTTATGTGGGGCTCGGCGTAATGCCGGAAAAATACCGGATGTCTGTGGAAGGGTATCGGGCGTTCCTAAAAGAAGCGAACAGCATAGCGGCACAACTGGACGATGCAGGTTTGCGATTGGTTTATCATAATCACCACTTTGAGTTTGACAAACGGGGAGAGAAAACAGGTCTGGATCTGCTCCTGGATGAATCCGACGACACCTTCGGGTTTGAGCTTGATCTATACTGGGTGCAGGCAGGAGGAGGCAGTCCCGAGGCGTGGATTCGAAAGATAAAGGGACGGATGCAGGTGGTTCATTTGAAGGATATGGCTGTCGTACGCGACAGGGCGGTGACCGCTGAAATCGGTATGGGAAACATGGATTATGAATCGTTGATTCAAGCTTGCCGCGATACGCACGTAGAATGGTATGTTGTCGAACAGGACGAATGCCGGAGAAATCCCTTTGATAGTCTGGATATCAGCTATCGTTATTTGCAAACTTTGATGAACCAAGGATAATTTTGAGTTTTGAGAACAAGAACGCGGCCGGACTTTCGTTCAGAATGGAAACGATCCATTGACGAGGGCCGGCCGCGTTTTTATTTTCATTCATTTCAAGAATATCGACTCTTGCGGTTAATGCTCAGCAGGTGCAATTGAGCACCGGTTTCCGGGCGGCTCCGGTTTCGTCGAGGCGCGTCACCGCCGTGCCGTACGGTGCATTATGCAGGAGATCCGGACTTACTTCGGCTTCCTTGGCGATGGCGATCATGACGTCGATGAAGCCGTCAAGCGTTTCTTTGCTTTCCGTTTCCGTCGGCTCGATCATAATCGCTTCCTCCACATTCAGCGGGAAGTAGATGGTCGGCGGATGGTACCCGAAATCCAGCAGCCTTTTGGCGACGTCCAGCGTACGAATGCCGTATTCCGCAAGGCCGGTACCGGACATCACGAATTCGTGCTTGCATACGCCGGGATAAGGGATACGGTAATAAGGGGCGAGGCGGTGCATCATATAATTCGCGTTCAGCACCGCGTTCTCCGATACTTCGCGCAGTCCTTCGGGACCGTAACTGCGGATGTAGGCGTAGGCGCGCACAAGGATGCCAAAATTGCCGTAAAACGCTTTGACCCGGCCAATCGAGCTTTCCGAATGCCCGGTGCCGCTGCCGGAGCCAAACGAATAGCGGCCGGTGTCCTCATCCTTCACTACAATCGGTTCGGGCAGGAAGGGGGTGAGCAGCTTCTTGACCCCAACCGGTCCGGCGCCGGGTCCGCCGCCTCCGTGCGGGGTACTCATCGTTTTGTGCAGATTAAGATGCACGACGTCAAACCCCATATCGCCGGGACGCGTAATTCCCATGATGGCGTTGGAATTGGCGCCATCGTAGTACAGCAGGCCGCCGGCTTCATGTACGATCGCGGCGATTTCCGCGATCTGTTCTTCAAACAATCCGAGCGTATTCGGATTGGTGAGCATCAGCGCGGCCGTATCGCCGCCGACCGCGGCCCGCAGTGCGGCGAGGTCGACCAGGCCGCGGTCCGTCGAGGGGATCGTGACCGTCTCGAATCCGGCTACGGCTGAACTTGCCGGATTCGTGCCGTGCGAGGAATCCGGCACGATGACCTTGGTCCGGTGCTCGCCGCGGCTTTCATGATAAGCGCGGATCATCATGAGTCCGGTCCATTCACCATGGGCTCCGGCCGCCGGCTGCAAGGTGACTTTATCCATGCCGGTAATTCCCGCGAGGTCGCGCTGCAGCCGGTGCATCAGCTCCAAAGCGCCCTGGATGCTTGCCTCGGGCTGATACGGATGGATTTTGGCGAATCCGGGGTAACGGGCCACATCCTCGTTGATTTTCGGATTATATTTCATCGTGCAGGAGCCGAGCGGATAAAATCCGTTGTCCACACCGAAGTTGCGGCGGGACAATTCCGTGTAATGCCGGATCACGTCGACTTCGTACACTTCCGGAAAGGCGGGCGCTTCGCTGCGGAGCATTCCGGCGGGAATCAGCTCCTCCTTCGCTACTGCCGGCACATCGCATTCCGGCAGGGAATAGGCGATCCGTCCGGGGCGGCTGAGTTCGAAAATGAGCGCTTTATCCTGTTCTTTTCCCTTGATTTCAGTCATAGCAACTCCTCCAATACACTGGCAAATTGGTCGATTTCCGCTTTGCTGCGCTTCTCCGTGACGGCGATCAGCATGTGCCCGGCCAGCTCGGGATAGCTGCGGCCGAGATCATAGCCTCCGATGAATCCGGCATCCAGCAGCTGTTGCTGCAGCCGTTCCGGATCGGCTCCGTCCGGGAGCTTGATGGCAAATTCGTTAAAGGTTGGCGCGGTGAAAGCCGCGCCGACTCCGGGAATCGAGCTTAAGCGTTCCTTGGCGTAGCGGCTTTTTTGCAGGTTGAGCTCCGCTACCTCGGCCATGCCTTGCTTGCCCATCACCGACATGTAGACGGAGGCGGCCAGAGCGAGCAAAGCCTGATTGGAGCAGATGTTGGAGGTCGCTTTTTCCCGGCGGATATGCTGCTCGCGCGCCTGCAGCGTCAGCACGAAGCCGCGTTTGCCGTTCCGGTCGGTCGTTTGTCCGACGATCCGTCCGGGAATCCGGCGCATATGGGCTTCGGAAACGGCGAAAAATCCGCAGGTCGGTCCGCCGAACGAAGGCGCGATGCCAAGCGGCTGGGCGTCTCCGACGACGATGTCTGCGCCAAGCTTGCCGGGCGCTTCCAACAGGCCAAGCGACAGCGGATTGGAGCTGACGATCAGCAGCCCCTTGCGGGCGTGGATGATCTCGGCGACTTCGCGCAGGTCTTCGACCGAGCCGAAGAAATTGGGGTTTTGCACCAGAACGGCCGCGGTATCGTCCGTGACGGCAACTGCCAGCGCTTCGAGGTCGGTCACGCCGTTCTTCCAGCCCACTTCGACGATGTCGAGGTTAAGGCCGTGAGCGTAGGTGGCCAGTACTTCCCGAGCCTCGGGATGCACCGTCCGCGAAACGACAAGCCGTTTCCGGCGTGTTGCCGAGGCCGCCAGCGAGCCGGCTTCCGCCAGAGCGGTTGCCCCGTCGTACATGCTCGCGTTGGCGACCTTCAGGCCGGTCAGTTCGCAGATGTAGGATTGGAATTCGAAAATGGCCTGCAGCTCGCCTTGGCTGATTTCTGGCTGATAGGGCGTGTAGGCCGTATAAAATTCCGATCGGGAAACGACATGCTGAATGACGGAAGGAATATGATGGTCATAGATACCGGCTCCAAGAAAGCTGACATAGCGGTCGGTATCCGCGTTTTTATCCGACAGGGCGCTCATATGCCGGGTCAGCGCATATTCGTCCAACTGCGAGGAAAGCGGCAACTCACCCTGAAAGCGAACCCTTTCGGGAATATCCCTAAACAGCTCCTCCACGGATTCCACGCCGATCACGTCCAGCATTTCGCGGCGGTCTTGTTCGGTTAATGGCAAATAACGATGGCTCATCGATTAGTTCTCTCCTTTCGAGGACGGGGAATGCGAAGCCGAAGGACGGCGGTAAAAAGGAATCGGCACGACCTTGGCCTGCAGGCGCTTGCCGCGGATTTCCACTTCCAGCGGCGTATCGATTGCGGCATACGCGCTGTCTACGAGCGCAAGCCCCAGATTTCGTTTTTGCGTCGGCGATTGGGTTCCGGTTGTCACTTCTCCAATCGGGGACTCCCCATGGGGCGCAAACACCGGATAATGGGTGCGGGGAATGCCGCGATCGATCAGCTCAAGTCCGACCAGACGGCGGGGAATACCGTTTTGCCGCTGCGCTTCAAGCGCCTCGCGCCCTAGAAAATATCCTTTGTTCAGCTTCACGAACCGGGTTACGCCGGCTTCCAGCGGGGAAATCGACTTCGACAGCTCCTGTCCGTACAGCGGAAGGCAGGCTTCGAAACGCAATGTGTCTCTCGCGCCGAGCCCCACCGGAATCAAACCCATGGGCTCCCCGGCCCGCATCACGATATCCCATAACGCAGGGGCATCGGTTGCAGCCGCGTACAGTTCAAAACCATCTTCGCCGGTATAGCCGGTGCGTGACAGCAGCACCTTGATGCCGCCTACATTCGCCTCGGGCAGAAAACGGAAGGGGCCAATGCTCGCAAGTTCTGCCGCTCCTTCATAAACCGAGGACAGGATTTGCAGAGCCAGGGGGCCCTGCAGCGCGAGCAGTGCCGTGGCATCGGATGCATTGCGCAAGGTCACGCCGGAAGAGGGGAGGTGCCGCTGCAGCCAATCCCAGTCTTTGCCGATATTCGAGGCATTCACGACCAGCATGAACTTGTTTTCGGCCAGTTTGTAAACAAGCAAATCGTCCACAACGCCGCCGTCAGGATAGCACATCAGCGTATACTGGGCTTTGCCGGGTTCCAACGCCGTTACGTCGTTGGTCGTCATTTTTTGCAGAAAGCTTTCGGCTTCCGGGCCTTCGGCCCAAAATTCCCCCATATGCGAAACGTCGAACAATCCCGCGCGCTCTCGGACCGCTTCGTGTTCTTTTTGAATCCCGCTGAACTGCACCGGCAGCTCCCAACCGCCAAAATCAATGCATCTTGCATCCGGGTATTTAGCGTACGTTTCATAAAGCGGCGTTCTGAGCAGATCGGTCATCATCATCACCTCAAATGAGCCTTGAATCGGCCGTATTTTCGATTTTTGAGCATAAAAAAACAGGCCAAAGAAATCTCATGCCCCATAAGCCAAAAAGAAGGCATGCGGATTTGCTTCGGCTCTGTCCTTTGTACCTGAGAGTTACCCTGCACGCGTCTTGGCATGGCCGCCAGTATGGCAACCGAATCCGCAATTGCAGGTATCCCCTTGGGTGATCCGCCGGTTATTCACACGGATTCTCTCCAGAGATGCGTCCGGCAGAAGTCCTTTTGCCTGAGAGATTCACCGCCAATAAGACGGCTTGCTCCTTCGGCGTTACTTGCGTATCGGCTGCGGCCGATACCGTAATCTCTCCTTCTGCCCTCAACCGCTGATTACACATCCATTAATACCTAAAACCAGGCCTTGTGTCAATAAAGTTATCATAAAAATTTTTATTATTTCGGAATAAGCATAAGGATAGCGTTTACATTGGGCCGTTCATATTAATTATGTTAATTATATTGACATGCATGATAGATTTGGAATAATCTGAACGTGAAGATTTGGAAATGAGGAGGAAGTACGGTGGCAAATGAGATCAAGGATCAATTTTGGTACAGCGATGAGCATGAATGGGTGCATGATCTAGGGGACGGAACGGTAAAAATCGGCATCACGGATTTTGCCCAGCATCGTCTCGGAGACATCGTGTTTGTGGAGCTTCCGGACGCAGGGCAGGAAGTGGAAGCCCAGGACGGGATCGGAACCATCGAATCCGTTAAAACGGTGGCCGATTTGTTTACGCCTGTTAGCGGAACCGTGCTGGAAGTGAATGGAGAGCTGGAATCCGCTCCGGAGCTCGTGAACGACGAACCGTACGAGGGCGGCTGGATGGTGCGCATTCGCCTCGCCGAACCGCCGGAAGCGGCTTTCTCCAAATTGCTGGATGCCAAAGGGTACGAGGAGTTTCTGGAAAAATAAGGATGGATTTCATCCAAGTTCAACGCGCTCCAAAAATGATGTAATAACCGATACGGTTCAGTTTCTCCCCGGGAGCAGCAGGGACCGATACATCACCTCAAAAATGAATTCAAAAGACTCCAGGCGGCGTGCCGCTTCCGAGGCGTTCCCTCCCCAGACGAAGATGCCGTGTCCCTGCAAAAGCAGGCCGGGCACGTCCGGATTGAGGGCGGCGGGAATCTGCTTCGCAGTATAGGAAATATCGTCATGATTGGGTAAAATCGGGATGCGGTGCGCCGCATCTTTTTCCCATATTCCCAGTTCTTTGATTTGCTCAATGCCTTGGAGGGGAACATATCCCAGGTCCCCGTAGCGCTCGCTGAGCACGTTGTTGAACACGGTATGTACGTGACAAATTGCGCCGCATCCGGTCATGCGGTATATTTTCGCGTGGACCTGGGTTTCGGCGGGGCAGCCAAGGCCGGTCTTCTCGCACGGAACACCCGAAGCGTCAACGAACAGGAAATCCGCCTCGTTAGCGATCGGAATGGACGGATATCCCTGCTTGTGTGTAACGCTGCCGCCGGATGAAACGGCGAAATGGAAAACGTCCGGCTTGAAACCGCCGACGCGAACGGACAAATTTCCGCTGCCGCCGGGAAACCAGCCGCGAGCGGCAAATTGCTCCTTCACGCTGCGGAGATCGGCAAGTGCGGCGAGCTTCTCTTCCCATGGGATCTTGGCAAATTCCACGCAGGGCGTCCTCCTTTTCGGATAGTTTGAGCCAGCTTACAGCAAAACCTCTTTCACGGCTTCGCCCATTTCACGGGCGCGCTCGGCGCAGCGGATCATCGCGGAGCGGACGTTATCCGAAAATCCTCCGGCGTCCAGCACTTCGATGGCAGCTTGCGTCGAGCCGTTCGGCGACGTGATGTCGGCGCGCAGCTTGGCCGGTTCTTCGCCGGTTTGCGCCATCATCGAGGCCGCGCCAAGCACCGTTTGCACAGTCAACTCCCGGGCATGCTCCGGCGTCAGGCCGCCTTCGATGCCCGTGGCGATCATGGCTTCCATCATATAATAAATATATGCGGGACCACTCCCGGATACAGCCGTTAATATTTCCATTTTTTCCTCAGGGATGACGCTAACCGTTCCAACGGCTTCAAATATGGACATCACCCGGGATATCTGCTCCTCCGATACCTCGTCCGAAAAAGCAACCCCGGTTGCACCGAGGCCGATCGAACTGGATGTGTTGGGCATGGTCCGGGCTACCGGCGCTTTGACGCCGAGCAGGGCCTGCAAGGTATCGATCGATATTCCGGCGATGACGGAAACGACCAGCTGTCCTTCGCGAAGCAAAGGTCCCAGCCCCTTGAGCGTTTGGCCGGCATCCTTCGGTTTCATGGCGAGGACGATGATCGCAGCGTTTTGCAGGTGCCCAAGCTTTTCTTCTTCACGGTTTCCGGTAATGACACCGTAACGCGTGGACAAATACTCCAGCCGTTCCCGGCTGGAGCGATTCAGCATAACGATTTGTTCGGGCGCTGCAACATTTTTGTGAATAAGCCCGCCGACGATGGCTTCGGCCATGGAGCCCGCGCCGTAAAAGCAGATGGAACCTTGTGTTGCGGATGGATTTGAGTTCATGGGTATAGCCTCCTGTTGTTCTTATTTCCGGATTTGTCCGTTGCCTTGGATGATATATTTAGTTGAAGTTAATGCCGGCAATCCCATAGGTCCTCGGGCATGGAGCTTCTGCGTGCTGATGCCGATCTCGGCGCCAAAGCCGAATTCGAATCCGTCCGTAAAACGGGTCGAAGCGTTGTGGTACACGGCGGCCGCGTCGATATCCTGCAGAAATCTTTCGGCATTGCTTCGGTCTTCCGTCACGATGCATTCCGAATGCTTTGTTCCGAATCTACGGATATGGGTCAAAGCTTCGTCGACGTTATGGACGATTTTAATATTCAGAATGTAATCGTTATATTCCGTAGCGTAGTCTTCATCGGTCGCCGGAATGGCCCAAGGGATCAGCGCTTTTGCCGCTTCGCAGCCTCTCAATTCCACGCCGGCGGCTTTGAAACGGTTCGCCAGATCGGCCAGATGCCGGACGGCGAAGTCTTGGTGCACCAGCAGCGTTTCCATGGAATTGCACACCGAAGGCCGTTGAACCTTGGCATTCAGCGAAATTGCCGCAGACATTTCCAGGTCGGCGGACGCGTCAAGATACGTATGGCAAATGCCCGCTCCCGTCTCGATAACCGGTACGGTGGCGTTTTTCACGACGTTTTGAATCAAGGAGCTGCCTCCGCGCGGAATCAATACGTCAAGCAGTCCGTTCAGTTTAAGCATTTCATCGACGGAATCGCGGCTTGGATCCTCGATCAGCTGCACGGCGTCGCGGGGCATTGAAGTCGAATCCAGCGCCTCGTGAATGACCTCCACGATTTTGCGGTTGGAGGACAGAGCGGAGGAACCGCCTCGCAGTACGACGGCATTTCCGGTTTTGAGGCATAGGCCGGCGGCGTCAACCGTCACGTTGGGACGAGCTTCGTAAATGATTCCGATTACGCCCAGCGGTACTCTGCGTTTGACGATATGGAGCCCGTTGGGCCGATCGATTTCCTCAAGGAGCTCTCCGACCGGATCGGGCAGTTCGGCGATTAACCGAAGTCCTTCGGCAATTCCTTTGATCCGCTCTTCGCTCAGCGCAAGCCGGTCCAGCATGGAGGCGGATGTTCCGTTCTCGCGTCCGCGCTGAAGATCCTCCCGGTTTGCGGCGAGAATTTCTTCGCTTTTTTCGACCAGCGCACCCGCAGCAGCCAATAAGGCCGTGTTTTTCTGCTCGGCGGTCAACCGATTGAGTATGGCGACGACTTCTCCGGCGAGTATAGCCTTTTCCCGCACTTCACTCATTTTGCATACCTCCTTTTTAATGTGAACATTTTGCCTAATTCTGTTTTTGAAATCATGGCTTCATGCCGAAAGCGTTAATCGAGAACGGTGCTTGACAAGAACCTGTAGCGAACGAGCGAACGTTAATCTTCTAACGAACCGAAATGCCGTTATTTTGGCGAATTCCGGCAGGACAAATAAAGATTCCTGGGTCCGTCAGAACATGAATCGCTGACTTTGGAGGCAAATAAGAGCGCTACAGTTCGTTAGGCGAGAAAAGCCGCCGCTTCCTCGTCGATCCGTCGTCAAGCCCTGATTTCTAACATCGAAAGAATATTAACACGGCTGCCGTTATACGTGTTCAATCTTTAGCTCAATTTGTATGGCGGGACATCACGACTTTAGCGAAATCCACTCATCGCGGTGAATGACTTCGAGCCGGTGAACGGTTTCCATTTTTTTTACGACCTCGGCGCTCGGCAGACCTTTGATCTCCGTCATTTGGTCGGCGTCGTAATTGACAATCCCGCGGCCCAGTACTTCACCGTCTTGGTTCAGCACTTCTACGACATCTCCCGTATGAAAATGGCCGCCCGAGGCCTTGACGCCAACGGGCAGAAGGCTTCGTCCGCCGCGAATCAGCGCCTCTTCGGCTCCGGCGTCGACGGTCAGCGAGCCAAGCGGGGTAGAGAAGAAGCCGAGCCATTGCTTTTTCTGGGACAACCCCGTTCCGTGCGGCTCGAAGTAGGTTCCTTGTCCGTCTCCCCTGAGCGCCTTCACGAGTTCGCCGGATTGATCCGCCTTGCCGACGAACACCGGAACACCGCCAAGCGAGGCGATTTTGGCCGCATCGATCTTGGAACGCATGCCGCCCGTCCCGACCGAGGAACCGGCGCCGCCGGCGATCGCGCAGATCTCGTCGGTGATTTCCCCGACCCGGTCGATCCGGACCGCTTTTGGATCCCGGCGCGGATCATCGGTGTAGAGTCCATCCATATCCGTTAGTATGATCAGATGATCGGCTTTGATCAGATTGGCGACCAGCGCGGACAACGTGTCATTGTCCCCGAATTTCAGCTCGTCGAGCGAAACGGTGTCGTTCTCGTTAATAATCGGCAGCACATTCCGCTTCAGCAGCTCTTCGAGGGCCATGCTGGCGTTCCCCGTCCGTTTGCGGTTCTGAAAATCGGATCTTGTCAGCAGCACCTGCGCGGCGATCACGCCGTGAGCGGCCAGCTCTTCGCGGTACGCCTGCATCAGCAGGGCCTGCCCGACGGCGGCCGCCGCTTGCTTTTCGTGCAGCAGCTTCGGCCTTTCAAAATAGCCGATTTCGCGGAAGCCTGCCGCCACGGCGCCCGAAGTAACCAGCAGGGGCTGATAGCCGGCTTGGCAGAGCCCGGCCAGCTCGGCCGCGAAATAATTGACGGCTTTCCGGTTTAGTCCTCCTTCCGACGAAGTCAGCGAACTGCTCCCGATTTTAACGACGATACGGCCTTGCATGGAGATCACTCCTCTAATTGATGAAAAGGGAAATAACCGTGGAAAAACAAAAAAACTTCCGCCTTTGCATGCAAAGGACGAAAGTGTGACTTCCGCGGTACCACCTTTTTTGATGATGTTATCATCCGACTCGAATGCCCGTTAACAGGGGCGCTGTCCGAATTTTGCTCCGGCCGCTCGGGGATAGGGCTTCGGAAAGGGCGAACATGTAAATTCTCGCAGCCTAAGGAATTTACTCTCTGGGCGCCGCGGTCTTTCGTACTGGTCCCGTCTTTGCGTTTACCAATGTTTCTTTCATGCTGTTCAAGATGAATTAATGTTAGAATACCATGCGTGTCGAGCCTTTGCAAAAGAAAACCTGGATTCGAACGCGAAAAAAGACCCTTTTCATGAATAACAATGCATCAAAAGCTATGTCGGCAGTCAGTTTATTAAAAGCGCCGGAGGCATAATATGAATTCGAATAAGAAACAAAAACCGAAATGGCAACGAAAACATTGTTCGTTTTCAGATAAAACGTATAATATGGGATAAAAATAGCCTTGCGGAAGGGGCGGAGGGCCGAATGGACGGGACGAAAAAGATTACAAGCTGGAATATTGCTCTGATTCAAAGCGATATCGCGTTTGGCGATCCGGAGCGCAATCGCGAGAGGATCGAGCGCGCCATGGAAAAGGCGGCGTCTGCCGACGGGAAGCCCGATTGCCTGGTGCTGCCTGAGCTGTGGAATACGGGTTACGCTCTGACAGAGATTCATCGGCTTGCCGACCCGGAGGGAAAAGGTGCCCGGAACTGGATTGCGGCTTTTGCGAAGCGCCATAACATTCACGTAGTGGCCGGCTCCATCGCCGAAAGACGGGATGAACGGATTTATAATACGATGCGGATATTCGGCCGGCGGGGAGAAGAGGTAAGCGCCTACTCCAAAATACATCTGTTTCGCCTGATGGAGGAAGAGAAATATCTTGCCGCGGGAGAGCGGCCGGTTATTTTTGAGCTGGACGGTATCCAAGCGGCGGCTTCCATTTGCTATGATATACGATTTCCCGAGCTCACCCGCACTTTGTCGCTGAAAGGCGCGAAGATCCTGTTCGTTGCGGCCGAGTGGCCGCATCCGCGTCTGCATCACTGGCGGACACTGCTAATGGCGCGGGCCATCGAAAATCAAATGTACGTTATCGCATGCAACCGGACGGGAGTGAGCGGGGACACTTCGTTTTGCGGCCATTCGCTGATTATCGATCCTTGGGGAGAGATCGTAGCGGAAGGCGGCGAAGGAGAAGAAATCGTCACCGGCCGGATCGATCTCCCGCTCGTTGGCGAGGTCCGCGGCAGAATCCCCGTTTTCGCCGATCGCCGACCGCAGCTGTATGATTTATAAATCCTCCGGTTCGCCGTTTCGTTGTTCCATCGTGGTTTTGAAGGTTTCGATAAATGCTTCCGCCGCTTTGGACAAATAACGACCCTTGCGGTAGGCGATGACCAGCGTCCGGCTTGGTACGGGATCGGCGAGCGGCACATAGACCGGGATCAGCTCGCTTCGCTTGGCGCGTGCGATAAACCGAGGGACAAACGTAATGCCCATGCCGGCGGCCACGAGCGACTGCACGGTTTCGATGTTGTTGCTCTCGAAAACGACATTGGGCTCAAAACCTGCGCCGTGGCATAGATCCATCGTCAGCTTGCGGAAGCCCTGGCCTTTTTTGAGCACGATAAACGGCTCATCCTTCAGCTCTTCGACGGAAATCCCGCGCTGCAGCGGAGTCGCCGAGGCCAAGCGGTGGGTTGGCGGCACCGCCAAATCGATGATCTCTTCGCCGATTGGGACATAGGTGAGCGTCGGTTCCTGAAGCGGCAGAGACAGCAGGCTAAGGTCGGTTCCGCCGCCCGCGGTAAGCTTCTCCAGATTCAGCGAGGTGTCCTCACGCAGCGTGATCTGGATGTCAGGATAAGCTTCCTTGAACGCGGGCAGGACGTAAGGCAGCAGGTGGGAGCCGGTGATCGGCATGCTGCCTACAACGACGCGTCCGGCGCGCAGCTGGGAAATATCGTCCATTTCCTGGCGCAGCTGCTCGACGGCGTCCATGATTTTGCGCGCATGCTGAATGAAGCTGTCGCCGGCGTAAGTCAGCTCCACGCTGCTGGTATTGCGCTGAAAAAGCTTGACTCCAAGCTCCTGTTCGAGCTTTGACAATTGCTGGCTTAGCGAGGGCTGGGCGATATGCAGTTTGTCGGCGGCCCGGGAGAAGTTTTTTTCCTCCGCGATTTGAAGCGTATATTGAAGTTGGCGAAGTTCCATGTTTCCACGTTCCTTTCATTGAAGAAGAGATCATCCATTCTCAGCTTATAAGTTTTACCTATAGAGAGTATACATGAATATAGGAGAGAGGTGAAATTCCCCGTTCTCCGCACTGGCGCGGAGGTATTGAAACCGGCCTTCGTTTGTGGTATGGAAGAAGTTTGTCAGGTGCGGTCCAGCCGGGCTATAATGAAAAATATATGTTTTGTGAATTAATTCCCGGAGGTTAGTTTTCATGAAAAAAATTTGGAAAGAAGTACGGGGCTGGGGCATTTCCATAGTGGCCGGTTTCGTTCTTGCCTTGTTCATCGGTATTTTTGTTATTCAGCCTTATAAAGTGGACGGACATTCGATGGAGCCGACTTTAAACAACAATCAGCGGATATTTGCCTGGAAATTCGTACATGTGCTCGATAAGCTGCCGAAATACGGAGATATCGTGATTATCGACAGCCGTGTCGACCGGAGCCGTTCTTTTTGGGACGACGTGAAAGAACACCCGCTCATCGCCTTGATTTCCGGTGAGAAACAGGAGGATTTCTATTACGTGAAAAGGGTCATCGGACTTCCCGGGGACACTATTGAAGTGAAGGAAGGCCATCTGTACCGCAACGGAACCGAACTGCAGGAGCCTTACATCAAGGAGCAGATGAGCGTGGAGCCGGATCAGACCTGGAAGGTTCCTGATGGGAATGTGTTCGTGATGGGGGATAACCGCAATAACAGCAAAGACAGCCGGATCATCGGGCCGGTGCCGCAGGATCATGTCATGGGTGTGGATTCGTTTTAGGCTCCATAACAAAATATAACGCACAGCAAAAGCTGCCGCTGCTTTAAACCGGATTTCGGGTTTATGCAGGGGCAGCTTTTGTGGTTATCTGACTTTTGCCGGCGAGGTCCGGCTTGTTTATTCATTCAGCAAGATAAGGTAGTAAAGGGCGTAATAAGTGAACATAATCAAGGTAAACCCGGATAACCAGGGGTTTTGGGCACCGCCAAAGACGGGTGAAGCATTTGCCATGTATGTTCCTGTTCCCGTTTCTCCCGCTTGAGCGGTGAACGCGTCGTATAGCCGATATACGATCCTTGCCAGAAATAAAGCCGTAACCAGAAACCCGATCCAGATGGTTTGGTTAAATGATATGGCAGGTCTTATAGTTTGAACCTATAACAATTATAGTTATTATATCTTGGATCAATGAGAGCCGAAATGTTATATTGAATTCACGTATTGATACCTTGTGTGGGGTGAATTCAATGAGCAGCAAAAAAACTATGTACGAGAAAATTTGGGATAATCACGTCATTTATCAGGAAACGGGCAAACCCAGCATTTTGTATATCGACTTGCATCTGGTGCACGAAGTAACGTCGCCGCAGGCTTTCGAAGGCCTTCGGCTTAGCGGGCGCAAAGTGCGCCGTCCGGAATTGACCTTTGCGACGATGGATCACAACGTTCCGACCAAAGACCGTTTTAACATTGCCGATCCGATCTCCAAGCAGCAGATCGACACGCTGTCGCAGAACTGCCGCGATTTCGGCGTCACCTTGTACGATCTGGATACGATCGATCAAGGCGTCGTACACGTCATGGGGCCGGAGCTCGGCCTTACGCATCCCGGCAAAACGATCGTCTGCGGGGACAGCCATACGTCGACACACGGCGCATTCGGAGCGCTGGCCTTTGGGATCGGCACGAGCGAAGTGGAGCATGTGCTGGCGACGCAATGCCTTCAGCAGGCCAAGGCGAAGACGCTGGAAGTCCGCTTCGTCGGCAAACGGAAACCGGGCGTAACGGCAAAGGACTTGATCCTTGGCGTCATCGCCCAATATGGCACGGATTTCGCCACCGGTTACGTTATCGAGTATACGGGTGAAGCGATCCGCGAACTGACGATGGAAGAGCGGATGACCGTCTGCAACATGTCGATTGAAGGCGGCGCCAGAGCCGGGTTGATCGCGCCGGACGACACGACGTTCAACTATTTGCGCGGACGTCAGCATGCGCCGCAAGGCGAAGCCTTCGAGCGGGCGGTAGCGGAATGGAAACAGCTGACGACCGATGAAGGAGCGGAGTACGACCGCGTCGTTGTGTTCGATGTCGATTCGCTGATCCCGCAGGTGACTTGGGGCACGAGTCCCGGCATGGGCACGAGCATTGACGCCAAAGTGCCGAATCCGGCCGATTTTGTGAGCGACAATGAACGAAAAGCCGCCGAGAAGGCGCTTGAGTATATGGGATTGAAGCCGGGAACGCCGATGACCGACATTGCCGTCGATTACGTGTTCATCGGCTCCTGCACGAACGGCCGGATCGAGGACCTGCGCGCTGCCGCCGAAATTGCCAAAGGATACAAAGTGTCGGATAAAGTAACGGCAATTGTGGTGCCGGGTTCCGGCCGGGTTAAAATTCAGGCCGAGCAAGAAGGTTTGGACAAAATATTCACGGAAGCGGGCTTTGAGTGGCGCGAAGCGGGCTGCAGCATGTGCCTGGCCATGAATCCCGACGTTCTCCAGCCGGGACAACGCTGCGCCTCCACCTCCAACCGGAACTTCGAAGGACGTCAGGGCCGCGGGGGCAGAACGCATCTGGTTTCTCCGGCGATGGCGGCGGCAGCGGCGATCAAAGGCCGTTTCGTCGATGTCCGCGATTGGCAGGTCAAACGCGAAGTTGTCAGCTAACCTAGGCGAAGAGGGGAGAACAATTCATGGAAGCATTTAATAAGTTAACGGGCACCGTTGGTCCTGTGGACCGCGTCAATGTAGATACCGATGCTATCATACCCAAGCAGTTTCTTAAAAGAATCGAACGCACCGGTTTCGGACAGTTTTTGTTCTTTGAATGGCGTTTCGACACCGAAGGCAATGTCAATCCGGACTTCGAGCTGAACAAACCGCGCTACCAAGGGGCTTCGGTCCTGATCTCGCGCGTTAACTTCGGCTGCGGTTCCTCGCGGGAGCATGCGCCTTGGGCTATCCTCGATTACGGCTTCCGCTGCGTGATCGCGCCGTCGTTCGCCGATATTTTTTACAACAACTGCTTCAAAAACGGTATTCTGCCGATCAAGCTCGCCGAAGAGCAGGTTGAAGAACTGTTCCAGCGTACGGCGGCTCACGAAGGTTATCAACTGACGGTGGATCTGGAGAGCAAGACGATTACCGATGCTTACGATCTTCACATCGCGTTTGATCTTGACGAACACCGCCGCCAGTTCCTCCTGCAGGGACTTGACGACATCGGCCTTACGCTCCAGCATGAGGACTTGATTGCAGCCTACGAACAGAAAAAGTTTGCGTAAATTCCGAGAAAAATCGCTAAAAATCCCGGCTCCGTCAAGAGCCGGGATTTTTTTGTCGCGAGATGATGTCTTACCTTGTCTTACTATGAAAATATGAGTCTATCAGAAGGCGGATTTTTCTGATATTATGGAATTAATTAGCAACCTTTCGCGCGCGGTAGACGTTGATATTGTCAGAAGCTGCAAGGAATTGCGAAGTCTTTCGCATGGTAACGGTCATCCTGTAAAACTACGAGATGGGTAGGGATTCTATGATGAAGAAATTGGGCTTTTTCATGTTTGTATTGTCTTGCTTGTTTTTTCTTCCGGGTTTAAGTCATGCCGCGTCGGGTGGGACCCACATTTATCTGGATGGCCAAGAGCTTCAGCAAAAGCCCGATTCACAGGCGGGAGTCATTCAGGGGAGCGTAATGGTGCCACTCCGGATTGTGGCCGAAGGTCTCGGATATTCCGTGAATTGGGAGCAGCGCAGCGGCCTGATTACGATCAAGCAGGAGAATACCGTCCTGCAATTAATGATTGATCAAAAAGTGGCGATCGTGGACAAAAAGGAGTTTGAGATTCCGAAAGCGCCGCTTTTGCAAGGCAGTACAACCCTCGTTCCGCTGCGTTTTGTGAGCGAGCAAATGGGCCTTAGAGTGAGCTGGGACAATAGCTCCAAAGCGGCTTATTTATATAGTCCGGCCGGACAATCGGGCAGCGGAGCCGTATCCGGGGGAAGCAGTCCGGCAACCAGCGCCCCGGAGATCGGAAGCTCCGTTCCGGCGGGTGAGCAGGATCAATTGGATACATATCCGGTGAATGCGCCTGCCGGAGGCGAGACTACCGCTGCGACAACCTATGTAAACGGGATAGGTTTTAGCGAAAACCGTTTGATGGTAGCGGTATCCGGGGGTGTAAATCCCAATATTTTTACGTTGAGCAACCCAAACCGCCTCATTGTGGATCTTCCTAATACCGACTTTTCGGAACAATTTGGGGATACCTATGCGCTTGACGCTTCCAACAACGGGCAGATCGCCGTAACCGAATATCCCGACGTCTCGCAAGTCCGCTATTCCTTATTCAGCAAAACCCCCTTTACTGTCCGAATTGTTGTTGATTTGAACCGGACGGTCCAATATAAGGTGACGAATGACGGAGACGGTCTTCTGGTCGTTGACCTATCGGCGACGGATCCGGGTCTCCCTAACACTTTGCCGGGGAACGGACAGCGGATCGTTGTCCTCGATGCCGGCCATGGCGGTTCCCAGCCGGGAGCGATCAGCATTACTCAGAAGCAGGAGAAGGATTTTACGCTGGCCGTCGCTTTGAAAGTAGAGAATCTGCTGAAACAGGAGACAGGAATTCAGGTAGTGCTGACCCGTACGACAGATGTTACCATGTCGCTCGAAGATCGGGTGAAGGTAGCCAACGATCTGAATGCGGATCTCTTCGTTTCGGTACACGGAAACAGCTTCACTCCTACGAAATCCAATCCAACAAGCCCCAGCGGCTCGGAAACCTATTATACGAGGGATGAAAGCATTCCTTTGGCTAACGTGATGCATAAGCATCTGGTTGCTGCAACGGGATTTGCGGATCGCAAGGTGCGATACAGCAGCCTGCATGTTACCAGGGAAACCAAGATGCCTGCGGTTCTCCTTGAGGTAGGATACCTCAGCAGCAAAAACGACGAAGCCGCCATGTACACCGATGCATTTCAACAACGGGTCGCCGAAGGGATCGTTGCCGGCATTAAGGAATATTTGGGCCAGTAAATGGCTGAAGTTATAACCGAGAACGTTGATGGGGGGAAGCGGTATGAGAAAGATAATATTGGGTTTATTGCTGATTGCTCTTCTGACACTGGCTGCCGGTTGCGGACAAAAGCCCGGGGCGGCTCCGGCGAATAACGGGGGCACCGCCGAAGAGACGTTGGGCGCACAGGGACCTGGTAACGATTCGGAGCAAAATAATCAGAATTCCAATGCGGGGAATAGCGGAAAAGGCAATCAGGAGCAAACGGCGTCCAATGATGAATCGCAGACTCCGGATTCATCCAAGCTGACCGTTCAGGCTTATTTTACGGATAGCGATATGATGGAACTGAAGTCCGAGTCCCGTGAAATTACGGTGAGCGATGATCAGTCGAAATACATCGAAGCCTTCAAGACGCTGCAAAGCGCCGGTGACGGCATGTTCGCGCTATGGGAAAAAGTTGTATTGAACTCCATTTCTTTTTCGGATGGCGAGGTAGATATCGATATCAAGCTGCCTGATGAAGCGCGGCTTGGCGCCGGGGGAGAATCCCTTGCAATCGAAGCGCTGAAGCGAACCTTTTTTCAGTTCGACGAGGTGAAGCAAATCGAGCTGACGGTTAACGGAGAAAAGGTTGATAGTCTGATGGGCCATGCCGATTTGGATCATCCGATAACCCGGTAAATCTAGCATTTTTGTACGCAAGGCTCCAGGAGAAATCCTGGAGCCTTTTTGTGTCCAATCCTTATACAGAACAGAAAAAATGGTATAATTTCGCAACTTTCTGGGCTTTTGGGCGTCTAATATGTCGTCTGGTGATGTCGAAATAACAGGCAAAACCATCGGTCATCATGAGGCAAAAAAACTAGGATGGTAGGGGTGACGGATGAAAAAAAGAAGTTTTATGGCCGTGTTGTTCATGTTCGCGTTTTTATTCGTTTTTTCGCAAACGGGACATGCTGCAGCGGCAGGAACCAGTGTTTACCTGGACGGTAAAGCGCTGGATTTACCTACAAACGGGCAAGTGCAAGTCGTGAATGGAAGTGTAATGATTCCAATTCGTGTCGTCTCGGAGGAGCTGGGTTTCAACGTCAACTGGGAGAGTAAGACGGGCACGGTAACCATACAGCAATCCGGCACTACTCTGGTACTAACGGTTAGTAAAGCAACGGCGACAGTGAATGGACAACAGTTCAGCATGCCGGTTGCCCCGAAATTGGCAACGGATACAGTTCTCGTTCCAATGCGGTTCGTCGGGGAACGAATGGGTCTGACAGTGAGCTGGGACAACAACGCGAAAGCGGCTTATCTCAATACTCCCGATTCAGGAAGTGGCGGCGGGAGCGGCGGAAATGCCGGTTCAGGCGGAAATCCGGAGCAGCCGGATTCACCGGCAATTCCCGATTCTGGGCAGAATTTGGCTTCGATTGGCGGAATCAGCTTCAGTGACAATAAACTAATGATCGCGGTGGATGCTGCCGTTGCACCTAACGTATTCAAAATGAGCGGACCGGACCGGGTCGTCGTCGATTTGCCGAACACGCGATTCTCGGATACGTTCGGAAGCACACAGCAGCTGGACAACAACCAAAACGGTTCCATTGATGTTGATGTGAACGAATACCCTGATGTTACAAAAGTCAGATACTCTCTGTTCAACAATAATCCTTCAACGGTTCGGGTCGTCGTCGATTTGACTCATGCGGTCAATTACCAATTGACGAACGACAATGACGGTCTTATCATCGTTAATTTAAGTGCGGATCTCCCGGCAACGGGCGATACACCTGGCTCAAACGGGAAAAAAGTGGTCGTCATCGATGCCGGTCACGGCGGCAGCGATCCAGGGGCCTTGAGCGTTACGAAGAAAAAGGAAAAGGACTTTACTCTGGCCGTTACTTTGAAGGTTCAGCAGCTGCTTAAAAATGATCCGAATATCGAGGTTGTGATGACGCGCACCGGCGATACATATCCGACCCTCCAGGACAGAGTGAAAATTGCGGAGGATGCCCACGCGGATATTTTTATTTCGATTCACGGGAACGCCGGCTCGGCTACGGCCAGCGGAGTGGAGACGTATTATACCCGGTCTGAAAGCCTTAAGCTGGCTCAGGTCATGCATAAATATCTTGTACAGTCCTCGGGACTCTCGGATCGTAAGGTTCGGTCCGAAAGCTTGCATGTAACAAGAGAAACGACTATGCCGGCCGTTTTGCTGGAGTGCGGGTACCTCAGCAACAAGAGCGATGAGGCCAAAATGTATACGGAAGCATTCCAAAACAATGTGGCGAACGGCGTAGTAAAAGGAATCAAGGAATATCTCGGTTTGAACTAAGCGCCGGATAAGGAGGAAACATCATGAATAAAAAGCTTTGGATTTCCGGAATGTTGGTCCTTTTGCTTGTCTTAAGCGCATGTGGTCAAAAACCGCAGGTCTCTCCCGATACCGGCACGGGAAACGCCGTTACGGGAAACGGAGGCGGCAATAATACCGCCGATTCGGCTCCGCAGAACACGGGGAACTCCGAGGGTGCGGCAGACGCGGGCAATGGGCCGTCCGGCACGGACGATGAACAACTGAAGAAGCAGACGATCGACACATATTACACGGATGATCAAATGATGGAGCTGACCAAAGTTTCGCAGGAGATTTCCTTTGAATCCGATGAGGACAAATACCTGGAAGCTTTAAAAACGTTGCAAGCCAGCGGCAATTCGGATCTTTTCCCTTTGTGGGAGAAAGAAACCTTCAAAAGCGCCAAGCTGCAGGACGGAACGTTAACGGTGGATATTACTTTGCCGGATGAGGCCCGGCTTGGAGCGGGCGGAGAAGCGCTGGCCGTCGAGGCCTTGAAGAATACGTTATTTCAATTTTCCGAAGTGAACTCTATTGAACTGCTAGTCGATGGCCAGCAGGTGGATACCTTGATGGGTCATGTCGAATTGGATCATCCCATGGCAAGAAATTAATCGAAAGGGAAGGAACTCTTTTGCCTGCCGTCGAACTGGTAGAGAGAACTTTTTCAGAAAGGGAGAATTGAATGTCATCATTTAAGCGCAGTTATATACGAGGTACTCAAAAAGCGGTTTCGGCAGTGCTGGTGACGGCCATGAGTTTTAGCGGAGGTGCGGCGGCTTTGGCTGCGGATACTGTGCCTCCCGCATCCACGACGCAAAATGTGACGGCGACTCCGCTGTTCAGTGATGTACAAAACGGATTTTGGGCAGAAAAGTACATTTATAAACTGGCGTCCGAAGGCATCCTGCTTGGCGATGCCGGGAAATTCAAACCTAACGACAACGTTACGCAGCAGGAAGCCATTACGATGGCGATTCGGTTCATGAATCTGGATTCCAAGCTGGGCACGGGAGCGACAGCTCCTGCCGATCTGAAGGTAACCAATTATTTTAAACCTTATTTAGAGCTTGCGCTTTCGCAAAAATTGATTGATAAAAACGAAGAGGTGGCCGCGACCAAAGATAAGGAGAGCTGGGGCGAAAAACCGGCAACCCGCGAATGGGTAGCCAAAATCCTGGTTCGCGCTTTGGGCAAAGAAGCGGAGGCCAAAGCTTCCGCCGGAACAAGCTCCGGTTTCGTCGATCAGTCGAGTATTTCGGCTGCAGCGCGTGGATACGTCAATGTTGCGGTGCAATTGAAGCTGACAACCGGGGTAGACGGGAATCGGTTTGACCCGCTCGGTAAAGTCTCTCGTGCGCAAATTGCGACCTTTTTTGGGCGCAGCAGCGAATATGTGACCCCGGGTTATGCCAATGTCTATGAAGGCATTGTAACGGAACTCACGGATAACAAGTTGACATTGTATGCGAACGGCAAGCTGAAAAGCTTCGCTCTCGACAACCGCTCCGTATACTTTTCCAAAGATTCCGAAACCAAAATCTCCCAAAGCGAATTGAAGCTGTACACGAAAGTCCTTGCCGTGGACAAGATCGGTTCAGCGGCTTACGTGGAAATCAGGGATCCGCAGCAGCAGTTGGAGAGTTCCGAAGGAACGCTGCTCCGGGTGCTTAGCGGCAATCGTTTGCTGCTTCTGGTCAATAACGATTCGGTAACATACACCTATGATGCGAATACAGCTTTCCTGGATCAAAACGGCAATCCGATCAAACCTGAAAATCTGACTCCGGAGAGCACGATTGTAGTACAGCGCGAGACTTACACGGCGGACAAAAAACCGGTTATCGTGCAAGTCGAATCCGCGCTGGTCAGCAAATCGGGCACAGGCACGATCGATAAGGTTGATCTTACGGCCAAAACGGTGGCCGTCAAGGATGCATCGGGCAACGTGGAAACCTTCAAATTCGACGACAGTACCATTCCGCTCTATCAGGGGCAACGTCTGCAAATGGGCGAATTGAGTGCGGGCTCCGCCGTAAAATACACGGTCAAAGACAGCGTTTTGACTTCGCTGGAAGTGACGGAAAGCATTGAGCGTATGGTAACCGGCACGTTGCTCAGTATTGAAGGCGAATCCTTGGTCAGTTATACGAATGCCAGCGGTGTCGATGAAATCAAGCGTCTGGCCGACAATCCGGTAGTGGAAATCAGCGGTATCGCTGGTCCAGGTCTCGATGATCTGATTACCGACGTGAACGGCGGAGACAAAGTGGAAATGACCTTGAACGCCAAGGACCAAGTCACGAAAATCGTCGTTACGGGACGTCAGTCGGATAAGCTTGAGGGGGCCACGGTTGTAAACTACGATGCCGCTTCCAAAACGCTAACCGTTCTGGATTCATCCGACAAACCGGGCGTGTACGTGCTTGACAGTAAAACGAAAGCGGAATATAACTCCGCGCAGCCGACCTTAAGCGGTTTGGAATCCCTGTTGGCCAAAGGGCGGAAAATTAACCTGATCCATGTAGGAACGCGGGCGGTTTCCGTTCAAGTCGTTTATAAATATGAAGGTACTTATGTATCGGCGAATACGGCTACCAAGAAAATTACCATTATGCTTAGCAACGGGAAAACGGTTGATGTTCCTTATCAAGGAACAAGCCCGTCGCTGGACATTTACGGGAAAAGCAGTCCAACGCTTGCCGATATTAAGGCGGGAGATCCGGTGACCGCTCTGCTTACATCCAATCAGGATGCGCTGCAAACATTGGCCGTAAAGACAACCTTGCAATTTGAAGTATCTTCCGTAAATACGTCCAACAGCCGTCTCCGGGCCGTCGCGGATGGCGTAACAAGCGAGTTCTACGTAGATCAGGCTGTCCTGACCGGCGTAAACGGAAATGCAATCAAGGTGACCGACCTGCAAGTCGGCCAAACCATCAACGTCGTTTTCAGCGGACACACCGCAGTGAGTCTTCAAGTGGTGAAGCTGACGCTGGGCAAAGTGCAAAGCGCGGACAGTTCCGTATTGACGGTGAAAGCTTTTGGCGGAACAGTAGAGACCTTCTCCCTCGCCGGCGGCGTCAAGGTGCTTCGTGACGGCGCGGCAAGCGCGAGTGTGACCAGTCTGACGACTTCCGATCATGTAGAGGTTCGTAAAGATACGACCGGCTCTATTGTCGTGGAAGTATTGTCGCCGCTGGAACGCACATTTTCCCGATATGATGGGAACACCAAAGAAATCACGGTCCTTCGGAAGAATATCTCAGACAATAACTTCCAATTTTTTGTAAGCCCGGAAACATATTTTCACCAAGGTGACACGACATTATCCGTGCAATCGCTCAAGGAAAATGATAAAATTGTTTTGTATTTCAACGGAAACAAGCTGGTTGAAGTAGAAAAGCAATAATTATTTTTCGTGAGAATAACCGTCTTGATACGGGATAATTCCCGGATTGAGGCGGTTTTTTCTTGCAGAGCTAGGGGGATTGACATGACCGCTGCAAATGTCCGCCATATCTTGGACACGATCGGAACGATGTTTCCGGACGCGCATTGCGAGCTGAATCACAGCAATGCCTTTGAGCTGACGATTGCCGTGCTGCTGTCTGCCCAATGTACTGATGCGACCGTCAATAAAGTAACGGCAGATTTGTTTCGGAAATACAAAACCCCCGAAGATTATGTCGCGGTGCCTCTCGAGGAGTTGGAGCAGGACATTCGCCGGATTGGGCTGTATCGCAATAAGGCCAAGCATATTCAGAATCTGTGCCGAATTTTGGTGGAGCAGTACGGAAGCCAGGTTCCCGATTCCCATGATCAGCTTGTTGCCCTGCCGGGCGTTGGCAGAAAGACGGCGAACGTTGTCGTATCCAACGCGTTCGGAGTTCCGGCAATCGCCGTGGACACGCATGTGGAGCGCGTCAGCAAACGACTCGGCTTGGCCGGCTGGAACGATTCGGTTCTTGAGGTCGAGAAGAAGCTGATGAAGAAGGTGCCAAAGGAAGAATGGACGCTTACGCACCATCGGCTTATTTTTTTCGGAAGATATCATTGCAAGGCTCAAAATCCGAATTGCCAGACCTGTCCGCTGCTTGATGTGTGCGTGAAGGAAAGAAACGTATGAAAACGTCACAAGTCAGTAAAGATAGAACTTAGTGACCAAAAGAAATGATAGTAGAGGATGAGACCCCATGAGATGTATTTCTGTATACACCGATAGCTTTGAATTGTTTTCGGACATGTTTGATCAGGTGATCGAGATTGATTTGAAAGAAAATGACGAACGTGAGCTGGAGGGCGTCACGGTTAGCGATTCCGGCGAAGTTCCCGAGCATTACCTGGAACGGATGGCGGTAAAACCGGAGGTTGTCGTTATGAAGGACCGGAATCGGGGAATTACGATTTTGCAGCACGGCAAAGTGTTCGAAATTTTGATTCCGTCGGAGTCCGATAAAGCTGAAGCGGCTTCGGTCTAAACAAGACATTTGGATACGTAAATGAACCGGCTTGCGGGGGTTTCCCGGGGCCGGTTTTTTGTATTCGAAAAAAGGCTCAACCTAGAAATCAGTGCTTGACGGGGCTGATCAACGAGGATGGCGTCTTCCTTTTTCGGCTAACGAACCGTAGAGCTCTTATTTGTCCTTTAAGACAGAGTTTCATATTCTAACGGACCCAGGAATCCTTATTCATCCCAAAACAGTACCAAATACGTATTTTTAGGTCAAATAAGGGCTGTGGGGTCCGTTACATGTCTCAAGCGCCTGATTTCGCCAAAATAACGGTATTTCGATTCGTTAGTAGGTTGACGTTAGCTGCATCTTCTTGTTAAGCACCGATTTTGGCAAGGAGTCCAAAAAAATTAAATTTAATATAAGCAAATTCTCCCGGAAGTCTTCCAAGTCCTTAAGGCGTAAGGTAAAATAATTGTATTTCCAGCGGAAAACGGGAATTAAGGGATATGTGGAAAAGAAGGAGAGTTCGGGATGGAAACGATTGCAGCCGGGCGGGAAATGAGCTTGCAAGAGCGTCTTGCCAAAACGGGAGAATGGTATTTATCTTATCCGGACACCGATGCTTGCAGGGAGATACTGGACCTTCAGGATAAGCTGGCGGCCGAGGAATTGACCATATCCTTTTGCGGCCATTTCTCAGCCGGTAAATCAAGCCTGATTAATGAACTGTGCGGAAGAGCGGTGCTCCCTTCGGGTCCGGTTCCCACTACCGCGAACCTGGCAGCTTTGCGAAACGGCCCGCGGCGAGCACTGCTGACCCCGGCAGATATGGGTTCCGGAAAAGCAAGGGAAATAGAGGTTTTGCCGGAGCGGCTCGAGGAATACAATCTGGACGGCAAAAGCTATTCGATGGTCTCCATATGGGATGATATTCCGTTGCTCGAAAATTACGGCGTTTTGCTGGATACCCCCGGCGTGGATTCGGGAGACGCAGGGCATGCCATGGCCACCCACTCCTCTTTACATTTGGCGGATATTGTTTTTTACGTGATGGATTACAACCATGTGCAATCGGAGAACAATCTGTCTTTTGCCAAGCAACTCGCGGAATGGGGGAAGCCGCTATATCTGGTGGTAAATCAAATCGATAAGCACCGTGAAGCGGAGTTGTCCTTCGGCGCATATCGGACAGCGGCGGAGCAGGCTTTTGCTCTGTGGGGGATCGCCCCGGCAGGCGTGTTCTATATCTCCCTGAAGGACCCGTCATATCCCGGCAACATGCTGCCGGGACTCAAACAAGCGATACACGGGCTGCTGTCGGAAAGGCGGGAGTTGCTTGAATACAGCATTGCCAGTTCGCTTGTACATAGCGGGCATGACTTTTTGAAACGGCGCGAAGCGGAAGATGAAATTGAACGGGAGAACCTGATTGAAGCCGCCGGCGGAGAAACTAACCTTGAAACGCTTCATGACAATATAGCTATGTTGGAACAGAAAATAAAAGGACAGACCGCTTTGCCATCGCGATTGCGCCGTGAATTTGCGGCGGAGCTGGAACGGCTGCTGGGCAGCGCGCAAATCATGACGCCTTCCGTTCGTGAAGCCGCCGGATTCTATTTGGAGGCACGGAGCGCGGGGTTCAGAACGGGATTTCTGTTTCACGGAAACAAAACCGCGAAGGAACGGGAACGGAGAGAGAAAGAGTTCCTTCATTTGTTGCGGGAGCAAACAGCTGCGCAAGTGGACTGGCATGTCCGCGACATGCTCCGCAAGCTGGGGAGAAGCCAAGAGCTCTGGACTCCCGAAATGGAGGAGCGGATGGATGCGACCCTGCCTCGGGTAGAGGCTGGATGGATTGAGGAGGCGGCCCGGGAAGGCGCCGTTCTCTCCGGCGAGTATATGCTTCGCTATACCGCCGATGTCGCGTCCGGCATCGCCGGACGCTATCGCCGCGCAGGCCTCGCCCTTGCGGACGGGCTGCTGGCGGCGCTGGCCCCGCGCAGCGAAGCCGCGCGGCACAACCTGACCGCACAGCGCGAGGCGCTGCTGGCGCGGGCCTGTGCGGCGGCTAAGCTGCATGCCCGCAGCAAAGCCGCCAAAGGGCGCGCGGCGCGCCTGACCGCGCTGCTGGGCGCGCCCCGGCCCCTCCCCCCCGGCATCCTGCCGGTGCCGGAGGGGAGGGGCGATCTGCCGCCGCGCGAGGGCGACTCGCGCGCGGCGGCCGTTTCGCCGGCGGGCGTGCCCGCGCCGGCGACGGCGGCAGCAGCGGCGGCGGTGCACCGCCCGCCTGCTGCGGAGCCCGCCGAGGCCTATGGCCGGCGGCGGCTCCTGGACGCGGCCGCGGCGCTGGAAGCCGCGGCGGGCGAGCTGGCCCCGTACCCGGCCTTCGGGTCGGGGGTGCGGGAGCTGCGCTCGCGGGCGGCCGCTTTGCGGAGCGGCCGGTTTACGGTCGCGCTGTTCGGCGCGTTCAGCGCGGGCAAATCCTCCTTCGCGAATGCGCTGTTGGGCGCTCCGGTCCTTCCGGTCTCGCCGCATCCGACTACGGCGGCGATCTGCCGCATCCTGGCCCCGGAGGAGGGCCGGGAGCATCGAAATGCGGCAGTGACCTTCAAAACGGTCGCCGCGATGAACGAGGATCTGGCCTATTCCTTTGATGTGCTGCAGCTTGGCGAGTGGAAAGAGCAGGGTTGGCAGAACGCCGTTACCAAGCTGGGTCCCGGTGAAGTTCCCCCGTCCGGAAGAGCGCATTACAGCTTTCTGAAAGCTGCCGCCGCCGGTTGGAAGGAGAATGCTCCACTGCTGGGCAGCCGTCAAAATATCCAATTTGAGCGGTTCGGCGCTTACGTGTCCGAGGAGAGCAAGGCGTGTTTCGTAGCTGAAATCGATTTATTTTACTCCTGCCCGCTTACCGAGCAAGGAATGGTGATCGTGGATACCCCGGGCGCCGACTCCATGCACGCGAGACATACGGAGGTTACGTTTCAATACATGAAAAATGCGGACGCGTTAGTGTTCGTTACCTATTATAATCACGCATTTTCCCGGGCGGACCGGCATTTTTTGACCCACCTCGGGCGAGTCAAAGGCAGCTTTGCGATGGATAAAATGTTCTTTGTCATCAACGCCGCTGACCTGGCCAAGGAGCCGGAGGAACTTCGTGAGGTAAACGACTATGTGAATGACGGCCTTCGCCGAGCCGGCATTGAGGCTCCGCAAATTTTTGCCGTTTCCAGCCACCGGGCGATGGAGGGCAAAAGCCTCGGGGCCGAAAGCCTGCTTAAGGAATCCGGATTTAATGCGTTTGAGGAGGCGTTTTTTGCCTTCATCGAACAGGATTTAACCGGAGTTGCCGTTGAAGCTGCCGCTAAGGAGCTTGAGCGGATCATAATGAGGGCGGAACAATGGCAGGCGGCGATGGCGCAAAGCCGGGAAGAAAGGGAGGCGCAGCAGAAGCGGCTTCGGGAAGATAAAATGAGATTCGCGGCGGAACTGGAGAAGCTGGCCGTTAGCGACAAAGGCGCCGATCTCCGGCAGGAGGCGGACGAACTGCTGCATTATGTTCGGCAGCGTCTCCGTTTTGCGGCCGGGGATTTGTTTCAAGAATTTTTCCATCCTTCGCTGCTGCAGGATGACGGCTCCGATCTCAAACGCAAATTCGGCATTTCGTTTCAAGGCTGGCTGTCGCAGCTTTCCCTGGAACTCAAGCGGGAGCTCCAGGTGGCGGCTCTTCGTTTGGAAGGGAAATGCGGCTCGCTCCTGGCGGCGGAGATTGAAGCGTGGAAACTTCGGCTGGGCGCGCTCGTAACAACGATTCCCGTCTGGACAACGGATGGGGGAATCTCCGCTTTTGCTTCCCCTGCAGTCAAGGGGAACGGGCTGGAGCACTCCCTGGAATCCGAGCAATTTCGCAGCTTCTTCAGGAATCCGAAAATTTTCTTTGAGGACGGGGGGAAGCAGAAGCTTCGGGAAGCGCTGGAAGCTCCGATAGACAAGCGAATCAAAGAGGCTGTGGAGGAAGCCGGCAAGATAATATCCGGCCATTATGAGACGGAAACCGCAAGAAAATTCTTGGAAGCCGCTGCCGATTTCTCGGAACAGTGGGAGGAATGGGAGTCCGGACTTCTGGGATTGACGGTATCGGCGGAGACGGGTGGAGAAGAAACGTGGCAGGCGATCTCGAAAAAGCTTCAGGCTCTGCATTTTGAGTTTGTCGGAAAACAGTTTCGACATTTGTAACTTTTTCTCGATTTTTGTTTCAAAATTGTAATAAACTCTTGCATTATGGATAACAAAACCGGAAAATAGAACTAGATTGTAAATTCTAAGTTAAGGGGGATTTCTGTACTCATGTGGGGTGCTCCTGATTCAACCGCAGCCAAAAGTATCATGCTGCTCGGCAGTGGAGAACTTGGCAAGGAAGTCGTCATCGAGGCGCAAAGGTTAGGCGTCCGTACGATCGCCGTCGATCGTTATGAACATGCACCGGCGATGGGAGTTGCCCATGAAGCTTACGTGATCGATATGCTGGATGGTGAAGCCTTGAGATCGCTAGTCTACCGGTTAAAGCCCGATTTGATCGTTCCCGAAGTTGAGGCGATCGCGACGGGGACGCTGGTGGAGCTCGAGAGAGAGGGCTTTAAAGTGATTCCGACCGCCATGGCCGCAAGGCTTACCATGGACCGGGAGGGAATCCGGAGGCTGGCTGCCGAGGAACTGGGCTTGCCAACCGCGAAGTACCGTTTTGCGGACAGCCTGGAGCAGCTTGCGGCCGCGGTTTCCGAAATCGGCTTTCCCTGTGTCGTCAAACCGCTGATGAGCTCTTCCGGAAAAGGCCAAAGTGTGTGCCGCAAGCCTGAGGATATTGCCGCAAGCTGGCAGATGGCTTTGGAAGGAGCGCGTGCCAAAACGACACGTGTTATCATCGAGTCTTTCGTTCCGTTTACCAGCGAGATTACGCTGCTTACGGTTCGTTCCGCGTCCGGAACGATTTTTTGCCCACCGATTGGCCATATTCAAAAAGACGGGGATTACGTTGAATCCTGGCAGCCTCATGTAATGAATGAGAATCAGCTTCGGGAAGCCGAAGAGATAGCCGGGACAATCACCGAACGTCTTGGCGGATATGGATTATTTGGCGTGGAGCTGTTCGTGACGCCGCAAGGGATCGTATTTAGCGAAGTGTCGCCAAGACCGCATGATACGGGGATGGTAACGATGGTTACCCAGGATTTATCCGAATTTGCCCTGCATGTAAGGGCCATTTTGGGTTTGCCGATCCCTGGAGTGACGCTTTTGTCTCCCGGAGCTTCCGCGACGTTAAAAGCAGACCGGGAAGGAGAACAATTTCAAATCGCGGGAATGGATGAGGCTTTAGGTTTGCCGAGGACGCAGGTGCGCTTATTTGGTAAACCGCTCAGTAAACCGGGAAGACGGATGGCCGTCGCCCTAAGTGCAGCGGAAGATGTTGCAACGGCTCGCAGCCGCGCCAAGGAAGCGGCAAGTCTATTAAAGGTGGTATGGTTCAATTGAGTATTCAGGTGTTGACGCCGGCATTGATCATTCGGAAAAGTTGTTGTGACGATGTTCATGATATGATCCCTTTGATGCGTCAGCTTTGTTATCCGACGACTCCGGGAGTCATGAAAGAACGTTTATCGATGATTGACGGTCATCCGCAGTTCTGCAGCCTGGTGGCTGAACGGAATGGGGTCGTGGTAGGTACGGCTTTTTTGAAGCAGCATCAGACACATGACATGAACAGACCGGTTACGCGCATTACCGCCTTGATTGTAGATGAGACTCACCGTGGCTATGGCATAGGGAGACTGCTCATCGAGCAAGCCGAACAGTGGGGACGGGAACAAGGAAGCTCGCAATTAATTTTGTCCACCGCCCGTGAAAATAATATGCAGGCCAGATCGTTTTACGAGCATATGGGATTTGAATGCAACGGATACCGCATGAGCAAAATCTTATCTTAGGTAAGTAAATAGCAGAAATGAATATTCCTGATGATATAGATCGTTTTGAAGCTTTGTCACCCTTGATATGGGCGGCAAGGCTTTTTTGTTGTATGAATATTTTTTCAAATTTCTGGATGAAAGGGTAGGACATTTGTCACTAAAACTGACACGAATAAATAATAATCATAAATATAGTTTTGATTTAAGTCATATTTAGTAACATGAATATAACATTTAACAATTTTTACGTTGACAATAACTGCAAGTGTCGTGTAAATTTGATAACTAATAGAACAAAATACAATTTTTAAGTAAGGTTTAATGACATTTCGCGTAACCTAATTTCGGCAAGCAAATGCATCGTCGTTCGATGGATCTTCATGAGGGGCAGACCGAAAAGAAAGTTCTTTCTCATCACGTTTATAAACTTTCATGCCGCACACACGGCAAGTAAGTCTATAGATAAAAATTCAGGGAGGGTTCCACATGAAGGTTAAGAAGAGTTTGGCTGTTCTTATTGTTATTATGCTGTTCACCGGTTTGCTTGCAGCATGCAATTCATCTTCGGGCAGCGGCGGATCCGGAGGATCGGGCGACGGATTGACGGTCATCAAGATCGCTTCGCAATCTCCGCTTTCCGGGGGTTCGGCCATTCAAGGGGAATCCATTAAGCTGGGCGGCCAAATGGCGCTGGATGAACGCAAAGATGAGTTCAAAGAACTGGGATTCGATTTGCAGTACGTGCCTTACGACGATCAAGGCGACCAAAAGAAAGGCGTAGCCAACGCGGAATTGATCGGTGCGGACCAATCCGTGCTGGCCGTACTTGGCCACCTTAACTCGGGCGTTTCGATCCCAAGCTCTGTAGTGTATGACAAATACAGCATTCCTATGGTATCTCCGGCCAGTACGGCGACGGATTTTACCGACCGCAAGCTAAAGGTAGCTAACCGGGTTGTTGCCCGCGACGATTTCCAAGGGCCTGCCGGAGCCGAATACGCGGTGAAAACGATCGGCGCCCAAAATATTTTCGTCATCCAGGACAAAACTGCGTATGGTCAAGGTTTGGCCGACGCGTTCAGAAAAGCGGCTGAAGACCAGGGTGCTACCGTTGTTGGTTATGAAGGAATCACCGTTGGGGAGAAAGACTTTAACGGGGTGCTGAACCAAGTGCTCAGCAAGAAGCCGGATTTCATCTTCTTCGGCGGCATGTATGCGGAAGGCGGTTTGATCGTGAAGCAAGCTCGCGATAAAGGGATCACCGTTCCGATTATGGGCGGCGACGCGCTGGATTCTTCAGGGATGGTCGACATTGCCGGAGATGCTTTGACCGGGGTAGCCTACAGTTCCGTGTCGACGGATATCAGCAAATCCAATAAAGATTGGGCGGGTAAATATGAGAAAGCGTTCGGCAAACATGTCGAAAACTACTCGGCTTATGCTTATGACGCCATGAACGTTATTTTGGACGGCATCAAAAAAGCCATCGACGATAACGGCGGCAAACTCCCGAAACGCGAGCAAGTTCGCGATGCGGTTCGCGCTACGACCGATTTTGAAGGAATCGCCACCAAGGTTAGCTTCGACGACAAAGGAGATAACAAATACGCAAAAGTTTTCATTTATAAATTCGATACCGCGAGTTACCCGGGTACGATGGTTTCCGAAATCGGACAATAAGCCTGACATTTAGGGCCTGGCTCACGACAAATAAAGGGGGGAGACACTTGTTACAGCAAATCTTGCAGACACTTCCTCAGGTTCTGGTAGACGGCCTCACCTTGGGCGCGGTATATGCCGTAGTGGCGATTGGATATACGATGGTGTACGGAATTCTAGAACTGATCAATTTCGCTCACGGGGAAATCTTTATGACCGGGGCGTTTGTGGGAACCGCAACGCTGCTTGTTTTTAACTCGGCAGGATGGCTGGGCGCCATGTCCGGCGGGCTCGCTTATTTCTTGATCATGGCGACGGCGATGCTCGTTACCGGCGTGATGGGCGTCGGTATAGAAAGGGTGGCCTACAGGCCGCTGCGAAAAGCGCCCAAATTAATATCCCTGATTTCGGCCATTGGCGTTTCGTTCCTGCTTCAGGATATCGTTCGCTTTATCGCCGACGCAAAAACGGGAAATTTCATCGTAACCGGCATTTCGCTATATGACGGGAATTTCAAACTGCCTACCTCTTCCTTGTGGGGAAACTTTGACGACGCTTTTCTCAAAACCAATACGATTATTGTGGTTGCCGTAGCGATCGTGCTGATGATCGGGCTCGATTTCTTCGTTAACCGCACCAAATGGGGCACGGCAATGCGCGCCGTGGCCCAGGACAGCGAGACGGCTTCGCTGATGTCCATTAACGTAAACAAAGTTATCGCGTTAACCTTTTTCATCGGTTCTGCGCTGGGTGGAGGCACGGGTGTGCTGTTCGCCCAGCAGTACGGAACCATTGATCCTTATATCGGGTTCGTTTTGGGGATCAAGGCATTTACCGCCGCCGTTCTCGGAGGGATCGGGAATATTCGCGGCGCGATGTTCGGCGGATTGTTTATCGGTGTGCTGGAAATGTTCTCTTCGGCGAATCTCGGGATAATCACAGGCGGCGCACTCGGTGGGGAATATAAGGACGTTGTTGCTTTCCTGATTTTGATCGCCGTCCTGATCTTTAAGCCCGAAGGAATTTTTGGCAAGGCCGTAAAAGAGAAAGTGTAGGTGACGCCAGGTGAATAAACTCAAAACGATGCTGGGACATAACAGAGTCACCCAAGCAGTCCTCTATCCGCTATTCGTAGCAGCTACCGCCTCCAGCGTTTATTTTTCGGACAAATCGGTCATTTCTTTTCTGCTGCTGCTTGCTTCCTTGCTATTGCTTTACTACACTTCGTTTTCCAATCGCGTGAAATGGCTGGTTGGCGGGGCGTTGCTGCTGGTCGTGATTCCGTTTGCGACTTCGGGAGGCCCGGCTTACCAGTCTTACATGGAGGTGGCGACGCAGTGCGGGATATACATTGCCATGGCGCTGGGGCTCAATGTCGTTGTCGGATTTGCCGGGCTTCTTGATCTCGGATTTGTAGCTTTTTTTGCGGTTGGCGCTTATACGTACGCCATCGTGGCTACGCCGCAGGCCAACAACTTTATATCCGGAAATCTGTTCCCGCTGTCTGGGGAGACATTCTGGATTTTTATCCTGCTTGGCGGGCTCATCGCTTCCTTGTTCGGTTTGCTGCTTGGTTTGCCGGTCTTGAGAGTAAAAGGGGACTATTTGGCCATCGTCACTTTAGGCTTCGGGGAAATTATCCGGATCATTTTTAACAATATGGATAAACCGATTAACATTACCAACGGCGCCATGGGTCTGTCGTCCATACAGCCGCCGAAGCTGTTCGGGTTTTCGTTCACTTTTCCGAACCAGTTTTACTTTATCGTCATCGTAATTTTGGCATTGGTCATCTTCGCCGTCCGAAGATTGGAACATTCCAAAATGGGGCGGGCCTGGAAGGCAATCCGCGAGAATGAAATCGCCGCCCAATCGATGGGGATTCCGCTGATCCGCACCAAGCTGACCGCATTCGCCATCGGCGCTTCCTTCTCCGGAATGATGGGCGTGGTATTCGCGGCGAAGCAAACTTTTATCGATCCGACCAGCTTTACGATGCTGGAATCGATTACGATTCTGGTTATGGTTATCTTGGGCGGAATGGGCAGCGTTCCCGGTGTGATATTGGGCGCCGCGCTCGTCACGATTTTAAATTTGCAGGTACTGACGGAAGTTACCAATTGGCTAAATCAATTGACGCTGCAAGGGGTTATCCATATTCCGAACGCGCTCTCCCCGTCGAAAATGCAGCGGCTTATCTTTGGTCTAATTTTGGTGCTGGTGGCGATATTCAGGCCTAACGGGCTGATCACCGCCAAAAACCGGAAGGAAGATCCCGAGAAGCTGAAAGCGCGTCAGAGCCAAACGGCGCTTCCCGCGCAAACAATGCCTGCGGCGAGCAAAGAGGAGGCGATCTGACATGTCGATATTAAAAGTAAGCCATTTGGTTAAACGATTTGGCGGACTGACGGCGGTGGGAGATGTTGATTTCGAGTTTCCCAAAGGGCAGATTTCCGCGGTGATCGGTCCGAACGGAGCGGGGAAAACCACTTTCTTCAACATGATCACCGGCATTTATACGCCGGATGAGGGGACGATCGAGCTGGACGGCAAATCGATCGTTAATGTCAAACCGCATCAGATTACGAGCCGGGGAATCGCCCGTACCTTTCAGAACATCCGTTTGTTCGGCAGTATGACCGTGCTTGAGAACGTGTTGGTCGGGATGCATATTCATCTGGCGTCCGGATTGCTCGGGACCTTGCTTCATACGCCAAAATTCCGCCGTGAGGAACAGCAGGCGAAAGAGGAAGCCTATCGTCTGCTGGAATACGTTGGCCTATCGGATTTGCTGAACGAGCAGGCGGGCAGCCTGCCGTACGGCGCGCAAAGACGGCTCGAAATCGCCAGGGCTCTCGCGACCAAACCGATGATTCTGCTGCTGGACGAACCGGCAGCGGGCATGAATCCGCGGGAAACTGCCGAGTTGATCGGGCTGATCGAACGAATCCGGCAGGAAATAGGGCTGACGATTATTCTGATCGAGCATGATATGAAGCTGGTGATGGAGTTGTCCCACCATATTCTTGTGCTTGATTACGGCGTGAAGATCGCGGAAGGGGATCCGGAGGAAATCCGCATTAATCCTAAGGTTATTGAAGCGTATCTGGGCAAAAGTGCCGCCGGAAAAGAAGACGCTCCGGGAATGAAGGTGATCTCATGAGTTTATTGGAGCTTCGTGACATCCACGCTTATTACGGCGCGATTGAGGCGCTCAAAGGAATATCGCTGAAAGTGGACGAAGGAGAGATCGTGACACTGATCGGTTCCAATGGAGCGGGAAAGTCGACGACTTTGAAAACGATATGCGGACAGGTAAAAACGGAAGGCTCCGTATTTTTCGCCGGCAAAGAGCTGAAGGGGCGGGTCCCTCATCAGGCCGCTTTGGAAGGGATCGCCCATGTGCCGGAAGGACGGCGGATTTTTCCACGTCTGACGGTGAAGGAAAATCTGGAGATGGGCGCTTTTTCGGTCCGGGACAAAAAACTGATTAAAGAACGCATGGAGCAGGCGTTTGAGTATTTTCCCCGCCTGGAGGAACGTTTGGGGCAGCTCGGCGGAACGATGAGCGGCGGCGAACAGCAAATGCTGGCGATTGCCCGGGCGCTGATGATGCATCCGAAAATCCTGCTGCTGGATGAGCCGTCGATGGGGCTAGCCCCTATCATTGTGGAGCAGATTTTCGAGATCATTCAGGAGCTCAACCATAAGGGCATGACCGTGCTGCTTGTGGAGCAGAACGCTTTTCAGGCGCTGTCGATCGCTCACCGCGGCTATGTGCTGCAAACCGGGGAAATTCTGATGGAAGAGGATGCCAAGCTGCTCTTGGATAACGAGCAAATCCAGGAGGCATATCTGGCTTAAATGAAACCGGTCCTTTTCGGCATACTGGCGTCGCTCTTTTTCTCGTCGACTTTTATCCTCAACCAGACCATGAAATGGTCCGGGGGGAATTGGATGTATACCGCTTCACTGCGCTTTTTGTTCATGATTCCGTTTTTGCTTGTCATCGTCGGGTTTAAAAGAAAGTGGAGACCGCTTATTGCCGAGATGAAAGAGCATCCTTGGAGCTGGATATGGTGGAGTTTTATCGGGTTTGGGGTCATGTACGTTCCAAACTGCTTCGCAGCGGAGTATGAGCCGGGCTGGCTGATCGCCGGAACATGGCAAATCACGATCATTGCGGGTTCCCTTCTTGCGCCGATGTTTTCTTCTTATGAAGGAGCGGTCAAGGTAAAAGAGCGGATTCATTGGAGAAGCGTGGGGATATCGCTCGTGATTTTGCTTGGCGTTTTCCTGATGCAATTCAGTCAGGCGGGCTCTTTGTCCGCGAAGGATTTTCTTTTTGGCGCGGTGCCGGTAATCATCGCCGCATTTGCGTATCCGCTAGGCAACCGAAAAATGATGGCCGTTTGCGGAGGGCGGCTTGACGCTTATCAACGAACGCTCGGGATGTCGATCGCAACTCTCCCGTTATGGATTCTGTTAGCACTGGCCGCTTTTCTAAAGGACGGAGCGCCGAGTCAGGATCAAACCGCCCAGTCATTGCTGGTCGCGGTATGCTCAGGCGTGATCGCCACGGTGCTGTTCTTCACGGCGACGGATATGGCCAAAGGTTCGGCTCAGCAGCTTGCCGCAGTGGAAGCGACGCAGTCGGGAGAGGTTGTGTTTGCGACCGCCGGGGAATTGCTTCTGCTGCCGGTCGCTGTTCCGCCTGCTTTGTCCTGGATCGGGATGCTTTTCGTTGTGGCGGGTATGATTCTTCACAGTAAAATGTCGGGGAATACCAATGCGGAGTCCCGAAGGAGAAAGGCCGCATAATCGAGTAATCCTATAGAAGAAACGGTTAGTCCGATCAAGGGCTGCTTTTTGGATTCGTGAAAAGAACGGATCCGGAGAGGCAGCCCTTATCACTTTGAGAGGTGTTAATTCGCGGCGAAGAGCTTTTGCTGCTCCAACGATGCCGCGGTTCTGCGGGAATAGCAGTATTGTTTGCGGTAAGTTTCCAGTTGGCCGCAAAAGACGAGCTGCAGAAAGGAGCAGGCGGACAAATCGGACGGCGTGGTCAGGCATGCCGACTTGCTGCTAAGCTTCACCCCGCCTTTCTGAAAGACGGAGCATACGAACTCCGAGCAAAAAAACGAGTTTTCTTTGCAAAGCTCCATGTTCAGGATAACGCCCAAAATGCCGCGGAAATTGTAGTTGTATTTTTCGCCGTTCTCTTCGAACTCTCTGACGTAGTTTCTCATTCGCTGATAGGTTTCCCGGCTGACCGTACAGCTGTATACCGCGCAGGACGCTTTCTCGAAGACGCCGGAGTGAATGTCTTCCTTCACGAATCCTCCGAATACCGGGATGTGCGGATGTTTTCTGCCAAAGCTGTATACTTCGCGAAGCTCGCGGTCGAAGGCGATCGAAGCATGGTTGAATGGCGCTCTGGTGTAAACCCCGATCATTTTTGCGATGATAGTGGTGGGATTGCTTAATAGAATATAAATTTGCATTTTATTGTTCATAGTTTCAACCGCCATTTTTTGGTAATCTGATTCCATTTGATACTATCATGGTACGTGGATTTCGAGAATACCAAAACCGCCGCAGGACCGGAAAAAAACTAGACTAAAGTCCGGCCGGATCCCCCGCTCTGCAGCTGGTTGATTATCCAGATGATCCCAAACCTCAAGAATAGTTACCACTTTTTGGCTGGGCTTTTGGCGTGACAGGCATGTTAAAATGTGACATGATGCTTCAAAGTGGTACATAAAGGACTGGAAGGAGATTCATCAAGATGACTTGGAACTGGAAAAAAACCGCGGCAGGGCTTCTGTTTTCCGTTTTGACGGCTTCTCTGTCATTTGCCGGGACTCCGGCGGGAACGGGAAAGGCATATGCCGCATCCGTGGGAACCTCATCCATGGCGGCAGTATATGTCCGCATCCAGACCCAGAACGCCTTGCAGGTCGTTGCCCTGGTCAACAAGCAGCGTGCCGAGGCAGGGCTGAAGCCGCTCGTCATTCATGGAAACTTGACGAAGCTCGCGAAAAACAAAGCCATTGACATGTACAGCCGCAATTACTTTAACCATGTCTCGCCCAAGTATGGTTCTCCCTTCGATATGATGGATGCTTACAGCATTACGTTTCGTTATGCCGGCGAGAACATTGCCAGAGGCCAGCGCACTCCTGAAGAAGTGGTGAGGGCATGGATGAACAGCCCTGGCCACAAAGCCAACATTCTGAATGCCCATTACAAAATGATCGGAGTAGGCTATTACAACGGATACTGGGCGCAGGAATTTATCGGTAGTTAGAAAATAACGGACTTTAAAAAACAAAAAAATTTAGTGAAACCTCCCGGCATCTGCAGCGTAAACATAAGCATAATCTGAATTTTCATTCGGGAGGAAAAAAACAATGTCCATTTTTAAGAGATTAAGAGATTTGACCATGTCCAATATCAACGCCCTGATCGACAAGGCGGAAGATCCGATCAAGCTGACGGATCAATATATCCGAGACATGCAGGAAGACCTTGAAGACGCCGAAAAAGCGGTAGCGGCTCAAATCGCTATCGAAAAGAGATTCAAAGCGCTCTATGAGGAACAGGAAGCGCTCGTCGAAAAACGCACGCAGCAAGCGCATACCGCGGCTGCCGCGCAAAACGTGGATCTGGCCCGCCGCGCGCTGGAAGAGAAGAATTCCGCCGAAACCAAGATGGCCGAGTACAAAACAAGCTACGAACAAAACAAAGCGAGCGCCGACAATCTGCGCGACAAGCTGGATGAAATGCGCAAGCAGCTGACCGAAATGAAGAACAAGCGCGAAACGCTGGCCGCCCGTTACAACGCGGCTAAGGCCCAAACCGAAATCAACAAGGCCATTGGCGGCTTCAGTTCGGATTCGGCTGCGAGCGGCCTGAAGCGAATGGAAGAAAAGATGCTGCAAATGGAAGCTCAAGCCGAAGCGAGCAACGAAGTCAATTCCAAAGCCAAATCTTTGGACGACGAATTCGAGAATTTGAACAAGGATGCCGCCGTCGAGGATGAGCTGGCCGCGCTGATGAAACAATACGAGGATAAAAAATAAGTCTATTCTCCATTTTAAAGTGAGGCCTAACGAAATATGAGCGTTTGGAAAAGAATCGGAAATCTGTTTGCGAAGCACGAGCCGCCGAAAGCGGAGAAAAGTATGCTTGAGCTGGCACCGGGCGATATTTGCGAGGTTTCGCTGACCTCGAATGAAGTGGTCGGCCGGGTTCATAACCGCGGCCGGAACGCGGTCGTGCTGACGCTTCAGGATGGCAGCAGGATCGGCTATTTGCTGGTTGAAGAACGCGAGTCGCTGCAATACCAGCTGTATCAGCCGATCGACGGCCGGCTGGATGATCCGAACGAAGTGCCGGCCGAACTGGAGCTGGACGGGATAATGTATTACCTGGAAGAGCATTATATCGGCTACGTCCAAATCATCGGGCGGACTCCGTTTACGCAAGGCGGGGAGCAGCATGTCTGGCAGTTTCAATCCGACGAAGGCAAGCTGCTCCGAGTCGAATGGCAAAACGGACGGTTTATGCTCTATGAAGGGGAAAAAGTCCTGTCTGCGGACGTGAAGGTCATTCGCGCAAACTAACGGATCAACCCGGGAATAACGTCAATCCAGAAGTAACGTGGGCATGGGGGGGCTCCCCTTCATGCCTTATTTGAGCGCTCTAGCTCGTTTTGCGTGAAATAGAGGACCAAAGGGCGCTATTTTCCCGAAACGCCGGGGAATGACCGTATTATGCGTCGGTATCTCAAGAATAAGGCCCTTTTATGCCCTTATTTGGGCGCTTTGGCCCGTTTCTCGTGAAATAGAGGACAAAAAGGGCGCTATTTTCTCGAAAGACTGAGGAATGACCGCATTATGCGGTGGATGCTCAAGAATAAGGCCCTTTTATGCCCTTATTTGGGCGCTTTGGCCCGTTTCTCTTGAAATAGAGGATAAAAAGGGCGCTATTTTTAAAGAGTGTATTTAGCCGGCCTTGGGGGCACCTAACATTAGCAATGGAAAATTGCCGGTTTATAAAAGAACGAAAAACGGCGGTGAAGGGGATAGGAACCCGTTGCCGCCGTTTTTGTTTTCCAACTAGCAGCGCCGAAACGAAAGTTCGGATGCCGCCCATTTGCATCTTGAATCAAGAAGTTTTATCTTATTTACATAAGTTGGAGAGATTAATAAGGGACAGCGCCATGAACAGGAGATGAATGACGATGAACTCAACGTCCCGAATTTGGCGGACAGCCGGGGTGCTGTCGGCCGCATCGACATTAATATTGTTTTTTGGCTTTTTTTATGCCATCAGCGACGTAACGAGTCCGGCGAAACCAGCGGCCGGAGAAGCGAAGGCGCCGTCGGCGCTGCCCGCGAAGATCGAGTCAGGCGCCTGGGATGTGACGGTCATCGGCGATTCGCTCGCAAAAGGAACGGGAGACGATACCGGCAGCGGGTTTGCCCGGAGAACGGTGGATTTGTTTAACAAGAAAGGCCTTACGTCCAAACTGGTCAACAATTTGGGGATCAACGGTTTAACCACCAAAGAGCTGCTGCCGATGCTGGACGATCAGGGGACGATTTACGCGCTCAAACGCGCCGGGGTCATCATGTTGTCGATTGGAGGCAACGATCTGTTTGACGGCACGGAGGAGTTCCAATACGGAGAGGAACCACCCGGACCTGCAGAGATCGAAGCCGCGGTAAAACAGGCTTCGCCCAATTTTGCAAAGATCGTTAAGAAGCTGCATGAAATCAATCCGAAGGCTTTACTGGTATACATAAGCTTATACAACCCGTTCTCCGATGTGAAGGATGTGAGAGAGAGCGGCAATAAAGCGGTCGCCGGCTGGAATCAGCTGGCGATGGACGCGCTGAACCAATATGAAGGAACTTTGGTCGTGCCGACCTATGATCTTTTCGTGAGAAATTCGGCCCGTTATTTATCCGGCGATCATTTTCATCCGAACGGTGAAGGTTATCAGATGATTGCGGAGCGGATCGTACAAAGCTTGGCCGCGAAATAATCCAGCATAAGGAGTGGACTGCCATGGCGGCACATCACGCAGCCGCGGAGGACCGTAAACCGGCGGTCTTATCGGTGAAAGGCTTGAAGAAAAGAATCGGCAGAAAATGGATCGTTCAAGATGTAACATTTGATGTGCGGGAAGGCGAAATATTCGGGTTTCTCGGTCCCAACGGCGCGGGCAAAACGACGACGATCCGCATGCTGGTCGATTTGATCCGGCCGACGGAAGGAACGGTGAATATCTGCGGTTATAACGTGCGGCGGGACCCGGAACGCGCTCTTGCATATGTCGGTTCGATCGTGGAAAATCCTGAAGTGTATGCCTATTTGACCGGATGGGAGAATCTGGAGCATTTTGCGAGGATGGTCCCCGGAATCGATAAGAAACGAATTGCCGAAGTCGTAAATATTGTAGGGCTGGAAAGCCGTATCCAGGATAAGGTCAAAACGTATTCGCTCGGCATGCGGCAGCGCCTAGGCATCGCCCAGGCGCTGCTGGGCCGTCCGAAACTGCTCATTTTGGATGAGCCGACCAACGGTCTTGATCCAAAGGGAATCAAGGAACTGCGCGGCTTTATCCGCCGTTTGGCGGAAGAAGGTATGGCCGTGTTCGTGTCCAGCCATTTGCTCAGCGAAATTCAATTGCTGTGCGATCGGGTTGCCATTATCAGCCGGGGGCATGTACTGGCCGTCGGAACGGTGGACGAATTGATCGCAAACAACTCCAAATACGTCGTGTGGGAGCTTTCTCCATGGCAGCGCGGAATCGAGATGCTGCGCAAAGCGGGTGTGGAGATCATTGAGCATGCGGAACATGTACTCGACGACGCTATTATGGCGGGAATCGGCGAACAGGCGGTCGTGACGCAGATGCAGCCCGAGGGGATCGCGGATTTGGTGTCCGCGCTTATTAAAGAGGGCGTTGAAGTCGGCGCCGTACAAAAGCTGAATCCGACTTTGGAACAGCTGTTTCTGGAAATGACGGAAGGTGAGAGCATTGAATAACATTTTGCCGCTAATCAAAAATGAAACCGTAAAGATGATCAAGAAAAAACGTCTTTATGTTATCCTGCTCGTTTTGCTGGTCCTTGTTCCTATTTTCTCTTATGCGCAGCTCAGAATTGCCGAGAACAACAAAGAAAAGTATGGAACCGACTGGCGCAGAGAAGTGCAGCAGGCGATCACCGACAACCAGAATTCCCTGGGAAGCGACCGCGTGCCGGACGAGTGGAAAAAATACCGCCAAATCTATATTCAGCAGATGAAATATTATTTGGAGAATGACGTGAATCCGCGGCAGCCGGGCGGGGTCTCCTTTACCAAGGAATTTCTGGATAATGCGGCCACCCTGTTCATCCCGCTTTTGATCATGGGGGTGGGCTCGGACATCGTTTCCTCGGAGCGGACGAGCGGAACGGTCAAAATGCTGTTGACCAGGCCGGTAAGGCGCTGGAAAATTCTCCTAAGCAAGCTGATTACGCTGCAGATGTTCGTATCGCTGATTGTGGTTGCGGCGTTTATCATCGCCTATTTGATTTCGGGCCTCTTTTTCGGATACAAGGGCTTTAACCTGCCTGTCTTTACGGGCTTTCAGCTGCACGGCGCGGACGTGGATATTTCCGGCGTGCATGCGGTCCCGCAGTGGCGGTACATCCTCATGCAGACCGGGCTCATCTGGTTCGTCAGCGTTGTGGTTGCCTGTCTCTCGTTTATGGTGTCCGTGCTGATGCGCAGCACCGCGGCCAGCATCGTGATCATGATGGCGGCCCTGATCGCAGGGAACATTTTGACCAACATGGCTTCGGCCTGGACGAGCGCGAAATATCTTTTCATGGTCAACCTTGGACTTACCAGTTATTTGGCCGGAACGCCGGCTCCGATCGAAGGCATGACGCTGTCTTTTTCGCTGATCGTGCTGGTCGTTTGGGGGGCTTGTTCGCTGGTCGTTTCATTCCTTGTCTTTACGAAACAGGATATATTGAATTAAAATGGACAAGTATAACAAAACATCTGTTTGCATTTCATGTTTTACCGGAAGTTCAAAACGACTACATAAAAGAGATTAAAGGGGGAGCATGAATGGCCGAACAAATCGATTTGTTCGAAGACGCAACCGGGGGAACCGCGAGTTCGCCTGAAGGCGCGGCTTCGGGATACGACGCGGACGACATTCAAGTTCTCGAAGGGCTTGTCGCGGTACGCAAACGACCAGGTATGTATATCGGCAGTACGAGCTCGTCGGGACTTCATCATCTGGTTTGGGAGATTGTGGATAATGCCGTCGATGAGCATCTGGCGAAGTACTGCTCCAAAATCGATATTTCGCTGAATAAGGACGGTTCCGTCACGGTGACGGACAACGGGCGCGGCATTCCGACCGGCATGCACAAGATCGGCATTCCGACCCCGCAGGTTGTGTATACGATTCTGCATGCCGGCGGGAAATTCGGCGGATCGGGCTACAAAAAGTCCGGAGGCCTGCACGGGGTAGGCGCATCCGTAACGAACGCCTTGTCCGAGTGGCTGGAAGTGGATATTTACCGCGACGGTAAAGTTCATCGCATGCGCTTCGAGTATTGGGTCGATAAGCAAGGGAAAGAGCATGTTGGGGAACCGGTGACGGGCCTTGAGGTGATCGGGAATACGAACCGGACCGGGACCAAGGTAACGTTCAAACCGGATATTCGTGTCTTCACGAACGGAATCGGACTCAATTACGACACACTCGCGGAACGTTTGCAGGAGATCGCTTTTCTGAACTCGGGCCTGAAAGTGACCTTGAAGGATGAGCGTTCCGACCGTTCCGACGAGTTTTTTTATGAGGGCGGGGCAAGCCAGTTCGTCGAGTTTCTGAATGACGGCAAAGACGTCCTGCATGATGTTGTGCATTTTTTCGCGGAGCGTGACGATACGGAGGTGGAAGTGGCCTTGCAGTATAACGCAGGCTACACCGAAACGCTGGCCTCGTTCGTGAACTCGATTCCGACGCGGGGCGGCGGCACGCATGAAACGGGGTTCAAGACGGCATACACCCGGGTCATGAACGATTACGCGCGCAAGAACGGCATCCTTAAGGAAAAGGATAAGAATCTGGAAGGCAATGATCTACGGGAAGGCATGATGGCGGTCATCAGCGTCAAAATGTCCGAGGTGGAGTTCGTCGGACAGACGAAGGATCAGCTCGGCAGCGCTTCGGCGCGAAGCGCCGTGGATGCGGTGGTCAGCGAGAAGATGGCCCTGTTCCTCGAAGAAAATCCGCAGGTCGCCCAGACGCTGATCAAAAAAGCGGTGCAGGCTTCACGGGCCCGCGAAGCGGCCCGCAAGGCACGCGACGAAATGCGCAGCGGCAAAAAGAGAAGTGAGAGTTCTAATCTTGGGGGCAAGCTGACGCCGGCGCAGTCGAAGGATTTCACGCGAAACGAGCTGTTTATCGTCGAAGGGGATTCCGCCGGCGGTTCGGCAAAGCAGGGGCGCGATTCGAAGATTCAGGCGATTTTGCCGCTGAAAGGCAAGCCGATGAATCCGGAGAAGGCGAAACTTGCCGACATTCTTAAGAACGACGAGTACCGGGCGATCATTTCGGCGATCGGCGCGGGCATCGGGACGGAATTTGCCGTGGAAGACAGCAATTATTCCAAAATCATTATCATGACCGACGCCGACACGGACGGAGCCCATATCCAGGTGCTGCTGCTGACGTTCTTTTACCGTTATATGAAGCCGCTGATCGACTCGGGACGGGTGTACATCGCCCAGCCGCCTTTGTATAAACTCACCCGCCGTTCCGGCAAGCTGGAAACGGTGCGGTATGCCTGGAGCGACGAGCAGCTGCAAAACTACCTGAAGGAATTCGGCAAAAATTTTGAGCTGCAGCGCTATAAAGGGTTGGGAGAAATGAATCCCGAGCAGCTGTGGGAAACGACGATGAACCCGGAAACGCGGACGATGCTGCAGGTGCAGATCGAGGACGCGGCCAAAGCGGAACGGCGCGTTTCTACGCTGATGGGCGACAAAGTCGATCCGCGCAAGCGTTGGATTGTGGAAAACGTGGATTTCACGGAGTTTGAGGAATAGAGAAGGTGAATTGATGTGAGCATGCTCGAAAGCTTTTTGCCGGCGTTTCTGGAAGAGGTCGTGGGCGACCGCTTTGGCCGGTACTCCAAATACATTATTCAGGACCGGGCCATTCCCGACGTGCGCGATGGGCTGAAGCCCGTGCAGCGGCGGATCTTGTACGCGATGTACGACTCCGGAAATACGCCGGACAAGCCTTACCGCAAGTCGGCCAAAACCGTCGGGGACGTGATGGGGAACTACCACCCGCACGGGGACTCCTCGATTTATGAAGGTATGGTTCGGATGGCGCAGCCGTGGAAAATGGGCCATGTGCTCGTGGACGGCCACGGCAACTGGGGCTCCCAGGACGATGACCCGGCTGCAGCGATGCGGTATACGGAAGCCCGTCTGTCCCCGATCGCCATGGAACTGCTTCGGGATATCGACAAACGCACGGTGCCGTTCAAGGACAACTTCGACAATTCCACGAAAGAGCCGGTGGTGCTGCCTTCGCGTTTTCCCAATCTGCTGGTTAACGGAGTCAGCGGGATTTCGGCGGGATTTGCGACGGAGATTCCGCCGCACAATCTGCGCGAGATCATTGATGCCTGCATCGCGGTGATGGAGAAGCCGGAAATGACGCTGGATGAAATCCGCATGTTCGTGAAAGGTCCGGATTTTCCGACCGGCGGCATCATCATGGGCGAGGAAGGCATCCAGGATGCCTACGAATCCGGCAAAGGCCGGATTTATCTCCGGTCCAAAACGGAGATCGAAACGCAGCGCGGCGGCAAGCAGCAGATCGTCGTTACCGAAATTCCGTATCAGGTGGTTAAATCGCGCCTTGTGACCTCCATGGAAAACATCCGGCTCGAGAAGAAGGTTGACGGCATTGCCGAGGTTCGCGACGAAAGCGGCCGGAACGGGCTGCGCATCGTCGTCGAGCTGAAGAAGGATGCGGATGCGCAAGGGATTTTGGCTTATTTGCTGAAGAAAACCGACCTGCAGGTTACCTACAATTTCAATATGGTGGCGATCGTACATAAAGCTCCGCGCCAACTTGGACTCAAAGCGATGCTGGAGGCCTATATCGCCCACCAGCGCGAAGTCGTCACCTTTCGTACGCAATACGAGCTGGAGAAGCTCGAGGACCGGGCTCATGTACTCGAAGGTCTTGTTAAGGCTCTGAATATTCTGGACGAGATCATCGCGGCCATCAAGGCCTCGAAAAACCGCCAGGACGCGCAGAACAACCTGCAATGGATGTTTGGTTTTACGGAGCGGCAGGCGGACGCGATTTTAACCCTGCAACTGTACCGTTTGACGAATCTCGAAATTACTTCGCTGCAAAAAGAGCTGGATGAAATCCAGAAGAAAATCGCGGTGCTGCGCGGCATTCTGGAAAGCGACAAGAAACTGGTCGGCGTCATTCGCAAAGAGCTGCTCGAAGTTCGCGAGAAATACGGAATCGACCGCCGCTCCGTCATTCAGGACGAAGTGGAGGAACTCAAGGTCAACCTGGAGGTCATGGTGGCCCAAGAAGACGTGCTTGTAACGATTTCAAACGAAGGGTACATCAAACGCACAAGCATGTTGTCCTTCACGCGCTCCGGCGGGGAGCGGGACGGCTCGGGCGTGAAGGAAGGCGATTATATCCGGCATGTGCTGGATGTGGACACGCTGCAAAATATCCTGATTTTCACGCAGCGCGGCCAGTACTTCCTGCTTCCCGTGCACCAGATTCCCGAGTTCAAATGGAAGGATAACGGCACGGCGATCGTCAATATTATTCCGCTGGCCAAAGAGGACAACATCGTCAGCGTAATTCCTTTGAAGAGCTTTGAAGAAGCGGGCGTCAGTCTTGTCTTCGTCACGAAGCGGGGACAGGTAAAACGGACGGAACTTAAAGAATACGAGACGAAACGCTCCGGAGCCGTCGCCGCCTGCAAGGTGGGCGATGGGGATGAGGTATTGTCCGTTACCGTCAGCCGCGGCGACCGGGAAATCTTCCTGCTCACGAAGCAGGGGATGGCGATCCGATTCTCCGAAAGCGAAGTGAACCCGATGGGCCGGGTGTCAGCCGGCGTACGCGGAATCAATCTCAAGGACGACGACGAAGTGGTCTCCGCGCTTTGGGTTGAAGGCGAGGAAGGCGAAGTGCTGGTCGTATCGGATCTCGGCTACGCCAAGCGCAGCCTGCTGCTGGATTATCCGGTGCAGAATCGCGGCGGCAAAGGGCTTCAGACGTTTGAATTCAAGGAAGGCAAACGCGTCAAGCCCAATGGAAGCCGGCTGATCGGCGGCCTTCACTGCAAAGAGCCTGTCTCGCTGCAGGCGGTGACGAAGGAAGGCGAGTTCCACGCCTTCAGCACGGAAGCGGCTCCGCTCTCCGAACGCAAGGCGATCGGCAAGGCGTTTGCTCAAATAGCGAAAAACGACGAAATTGTCGACTTGCTCGTTAAAGAATAAAGCAAAAAGCTTCGCGGCGGAAAAACGCCTGCGAAGCTTTTTAATATTCAAGTGCACATTTCTACTTATCGACTGTGCGCAAAATTTTCTCTCCAGCAGTGCCTGATAAACAATAGTCATTGGAACAAGCCTGTCAAATAGCCGATAAATGCCTGCATGGTGGGATCTACGAAGGTTTGTTTACGGTAGACAAGCCCAACCTGTTTGCGCGGAGCCGGATTTTGCATCGGAATGACGGCAATATCCGCGCTTTGGATCGTTCGGGCATAAGACGCAGGCAACACGGTGCCGCCCACCTGTTGAATGGCCATTTGTACTTGAGCTTCCATCGTGGATAATTCCATGACGGGCTTTAAGGCAATACCGGCTTCATCGCAAGCCGCATCAATCATCTGGCGAACCAAAAATTTAGGCTGGAACAGGACAAGCGGGAGCTCGGCAAGCTGCCGCAGCTCTATGCTTGGCTCAGCGGCGAAGGCATGTTTGACGGAAACGGCCAGCACCAACTCCTCATCGAAAAGCGGCACACTGACCAATTGGCCGTCATTCAGAGGTAAAAACACAACGCCCAGGTCAAGCTGATTGCCGAGCAGCCCTTCATGCGTCTCTTCGGTAGGAAGCTCCAGCACAGTCAATTCAATGCCCGGAAACTGACGGTGAAAAGAAACCAGCGCTTCGGTCAGCAAATGGTTTCCGGAGCAGCCGATGCGCAGTTTACCGCGCTTTATTCCGGCGAGCTCGCCGATTTCAAGCCTGGCCTGCTCCAGTTCATGAACGACACGTCTGGCGTGCTCCATCAGAATTTGGCCGGCCTGGGTCAAATAATTTTTTTTGCCGATACGCCCGAACAGCGGGGTGCCGAGCTCATGCTCGAGCAGCCTGATTTGCTGGCTGAGCGTTGGTTGGGATATGCCCAGGCGATCCGCCGCACGGCTGAAATGAAGTTCTTCGCCGACCGCCATGAAATACTCCAATAGACGGTGTTCCATCGCATCATATCCTCTCATTAAATCATAGGTAATTCCTATGATTATAATCGATATCATTATATTGATCAATGAATCGGTGATCGTTATAGTGAATTCAAAGCGAGTTTGATGATAAGGAGAGGAAATACAAATGGAGCAGTTAACGATTCGATTGAACGAGAATCCCAAAGCAAAACCGCCTGCGGGGGCTTTGGGATTCGGGCGTTATTTTACCGACCACATGCTGTTGATGGACTATTCGGAGGAGAAAGGATGGCATGACCCGGGGATCGTTCCGTACGGGCCATTATCTCTCGATCCCTCGGCGGTCGTATTTCATTACGGGCAGGAGATTTTCGAAGGCATGAAGGCTTACTGCACTCCTCAAGGCGAGATCGTCTTGTTCCGCCCGGAGATGAATTTAAAAAGATTGAACCGTTCCTGCGCGAGAATGAGCATTCCATTGGTTAACGAGAAGGAGTTGCTGGAGGCTTTAATCCGGCTGGTTCACCTTGATCGGGACTGGATTCCGGAAGGCGAGGATAACTCGCTTTATATCCGTCCGTTTATCATTGCGACGGAAGCGGGCTTAGGGATCCGGTCAGCCAAGGAATATCGGCTGATCGTCATTTTGTCGCCGGTCGGGCCTTATTATCCCGAAGGAATCCATCCGGTCCGCATTTATGTCGAGGATGAATACGTCCGTGCGGTACGCGGAGGGACGGGGGAAGCCAAAACATCCGGCAATTACGCCGCCGGGCTGAAAGCCCAGGAAACCGCCAAGCGGCTTGGTTTCTCGCAGGTGCTCTGGCTGGATGGCGTGCAGAAGCAATATATCGAGGAAGTCGGCAGCATGAACGTTTTTTTCAAAATCGGAGGAGAAGTGGTTACGCCCGCACTTAACGGAAGCATCCTTGCAGGTGTGACGCGCGATTCCGTCATTGCGCTGCTGCGATCGTGGGGTGTCCCGTTCCGGGAACGGCCGATTTCCATCGTGGAATTGTTCGAGACCGGTGAGAAGGAAATCTTGGAAGAAGCCTTCGGCACGGGAACGGCCGCCGTGATTTCACCGATCGGCCACTTGAAATGGGGCGAACGAGAACTTGAAATCGGCGGCGGTGAAACCGGCGAGTTGTCCCGGAAGCTATACGATGCCATCACCGGGATTCAGCGGGGAAGACTTGAAGATCCGCTCGGCTGGAGACATCTTATATAAAATCCGCAAGTGTCAAGCAGGATTTCTCCTTCGGACCGCGAATTAATTTACGATATTAACTAAGTATGTGGATGTCCCAGGGAGAGGAAGGGAAAGGAATGTATACTGCCGAATTTGCCAGACTGCTTGACGTAATCGTCAAAGAGTACCAGACTCATATGGAAGAAAAGCTGGCTCCGACGCTGACGCCCTCCCAGCTTACGGTGCTTGAGCTGCTCAAAGAGCAGGGCAATCTGAAGCCTTCCGATTTGATTCCCTACTTGTCCACGACGCCCGCGGCCGTAACGATGCTGCTTGACCGGATGGAGCGAGCCGATTTGATCCGGCGCGATCGTGATGAAACCGACCGGCGGATCGTGTGGGTTTCGATCACGGATAAAGGCTACCGGGAAATGGAGCGGGGGATTGAGGTGCGCACCACGTATCTAAACGGCGTGCTTGACCGGATCTCCACCCACAATCAGCAGCTGCTTGTTTTTTTGTTAGGGAAAATATCGGGTACGAAGTAAAAAAATCAAAAGACGTCCAAACCGGCAGGTTCCGACGTCTTTTTTGTTATGGATTCGGCAAGCTTCACCCGAGGTTATTGTCACTGCCGCCTCCGGCTTTGATTATTGCGGAAAGTCGGTCGTATAAGTCACCGCCCCAGAGATTCCAGGGATACTCGTGCGGCGGCAACGACACTAAGCTGACAGGCTCTTTACTGACCGGATGCGGAAACCCGACGAACAGCGACCAGAGGGCGATTTGCTGGCCGGGTTTGTTGTATGCGGCACCGTATTTTTGATCGCCGTACAGCGGACAGCCGATATGGCTCAGCTGCACGCGAATCTGGTGCGGCCGGCCGGTATGCAGATCTACCTGTACGAGGCTGAGTTTTTCCTCCGCCGAGGCGGAAATTATCTTGTATTCAAGAATCGCTTCTTTGGCACCGGCCGTTCCCTTCGCTGCTACGGAAACCGTATTGGTCCGTTCGTCCTTCAGAAGCATGTTCGTCAACCGGCCTTGCCGCTGCGGCGGCGTACCGTGGACGACGGCCAGATACGTTTTCTCGAAGTTTCGGCTCCGGACCGCTTCAGACAGGCGGGAGGCCGCTTTGGAGGTTTTGGCGAAAATCATGGCCCCGCCCACCGGCCGGTCAAGCCGATGTACAAGTCCCAGATATACGTTTCCCGGTTTTTGATAACGCTGCTTGATATCTTCTTTCAGAAGGGTCAGCAGATCGGGATCGCCGCTTGCGTCTTCTTGAGAAGGGATATTGACGGGCTTTTCGATGCCCAGCAGATGGTTATCCTCGTAAAGAATCGTCATCTCCGGATTTCCCGACGTTCGATTCGCTCCGGAGCTCATCGCTTATTCCTCCCAGCGGCCCAGAATGCCGCAAGGAAGATGGAGACCGGACCGCGAAATCGGAAGTCCCAGCTCCCCGGAGGAAATTCGGCCTCCAAACCGCTTCTTGACGGTCATCGACAGCATATTGTGCAGCACGGTAGGCGAGATTCCCGTTGTATAGGAGTTGATAAGGAAAAACAGCGGCTTGTCCGACAAAATGGACATGCACGATTCCACAAACGGGTACAGGCTCTGCTCAAGCTTCCACATTTCGCCGCCCGGTCCCCGCCCGTAAGAAGGCGGGTCCATAATAATCGCGTCATATCGGTTGCCGCGACGTTCTTCCCGTTGGACGAATTTGAACACATCGTCCGTTATGAATCTGACCGGGCGGTCGCTGAGGCCCGACAAGGCGATATTTTCCTTGGCCCACTGCACCATGCCCTTGGCCGCGTCCACATGGACGACCGACGCGCCGGCCGAAGCCGCTGCAACGGTGGCGCCGCCCGTATAGGCGAACAGGTTCAGCACGGAAATCGGACGACCGGCCGACGAAATTTTATCCATCATCCAGCGCCAATTCGCCGCCTGTTCCGGGAACAAGCCGGTATGCTTAAAGTTGGTCGGACGGATATAAAATTTCAGCCGGTCATAGGATATCGTCCAACGATCGGGCAGCTGTTTTTTCATTTCCCACTCACCGCCGCCCGACGAACTGCGGTGGTAGTGGCCGTGCACCTCGCGCCAGTTCCGGTTCTCGTCTGTGATCGGCCAAATGATCTGCGGATCGGGGCGACGGAGAATCACATCTCCCCAGCGCTCCAGCTTTTCACCGTCTCCGGTATCGATAACTTCGTAATCTTTCCAATCGTTTGCTACGTACATTTAACTAAACAACCTTCCTTCCAAATCAAGAACGGTCGACCGTTCTTTCGGGTGATTCCAGCGGAATTAACCATCGGATGTTATTGTACCTCATATATCCACTGCCATGCCACCGGACCTTAAAACTTTTAATTAATTCGCTATTCCGTTTGCCAAATAACGATAGTAATCCTGCACTCCGCGAACTTGAAACCCGGCCGTCTCGTAGAGCTTCATGGCATTCGGGTTGTCCAGGGCGACTTCAAGCCATACGTCATACCCTTTGGCCCGTTCCCGGTCAACGACTTGGCGCAGCGCGGAGCTGCCGATGCCTTGTCCGCGATGCGAGGCGGAAACGGCAAACCCGTAAATCCAACTGCTGCCTTCATGAGGGATGGCCCGAATTTTCCCGACGGGAATTCCGTCCAGCAGAATCACTTCATTTCGGCGAAGCTCCTGTTCCGGAAGTTCCTCATAATGTTTGGCGGTTTCATCCGAATCGTCCCCAAAGCCTTGGATATCCAGCTCGGTCAGAAGCCTGCGGTCGCTATCGCCTGCAGGACGAAGCGTGACGCCGGACGACACCGCTGCGAGGTTATCCGATTCCGGAACATAACTCATCTGGTATTCGGAATGATCGTAAGCGCTGGAACCGGATAGGGATTTTAGAAATTGTTTCGCGGAAACGGAGGCCTGCGGAGCGTTAAGCAGAATCAGATTGTTCGCAGCCAGCGTAGCTTCGTCAAGACATTGGCTTAGCAGTCCGCTGAAAATTCCCTGCCTCCGGTAATCCGGATGCACCATTCCGCAAACTTCCAGCTGATCTCCAAACGAATATTTACCAAGAAACGCGACAAGCTTGCCGTCCCGGTATTCCGCAAGATCCGGCGTGTTGTCCTCAGTACGGTTGAGCAGGGTATTCCAGTTCAGCTTCAAGGCGATTCCATCGTAACGCTCGCAAATATTTTGCAGTTCGGATACGTGGTCCAAATTCAGATTTGCCATATGTATCACTCTCCCTTTTCTTAGTAGTATTCTAACCGATGGGCCAGTATTGCCGCACGGATTTCTTTCATATTGGGAAAGGAATCGGTGTCCGGATATACAACCGCCGCTCTTGACAAATCTCAAGCGCGGGGAGTAGCTTGAGAGTACTGTAAACCTACTCGGGAGGACTTAGGGATGAAGCATATGATCGAAATGAAGCAAGTGTCATGGCGCCGGGAAGGGAAAACCGTGCTGAATCGGATCGATTGGGTCGTGGAGGAAGGCGAACACTGGGCCCTGCTCGGACTTAACGGATCGGGCAAAACAACACTGTTGAACATGCTTAGCGGCTATATTTGGCCAACGTCGGGGCAAATCAGTGTTCTCGGCCACAAGTACGGCGAAGTGGACTTGCGGGAGCTCCGCAAATCCATCGGCTGGGTCAGTTCCTCGTTCCAGGAGCGGTTGCACGGCACGCAGAAAGCTCAGGATCTCGTGGTTAGCGGAAAGTTCGCGTCCATTGGCCTGTACGAGCAGCCGTCGGGAGAGGATTACGACCGGGCCGCCCACCTGATGGAGCAGCTTCGCGTGGGTCACTTGAAGGACCGCACTTATCAGACCTGCTCGCAAGGCGAGCAGCAAAAGCTTCTGATTGCGAGGGCGCTGATGGCGTCTCCGAAGCTTTTGATTCTGGATGAAGCGGCCAATGGGCTTGATTTCATTTCCAAGGAAGGTCTTCTCGAAAGCATTCACGAGCTTGCCGCCCAGCCCCATGCACCGAATATGCTGTACGTCACGCATCATACGGAAGAGATTTTGCCTATTTTCAGCCGGACCTTGCTGCTGCGGCGGGGGGAAGTTTTTGCGCAGGGAAAAACGCCGGAGGTGCTCAGCGGAGAGAAGCTGACGGAATTTTTCGAGCTGCCGGTTAACCTGAGCTGGAATCAAAGCCGAGCGTGGCTTTCGAGAAAGTAGCAAATTTGTGCCCGCCTTTGTTACCTTTTTCTTCAACCTTCGTATATATCTGATATAGACGTCTAAAGACAGTTTGATCAGATCAAAGCGGAGGGATGTATATTGGAAACAGGAACGGGAGTTAACCCGAATCCGAAAAGGAATGTTAATTTGCGGAGTATTTTTACGATTGCGATCGTCGCGGTGGTGCTGATCATAATCGGTTCCGGCAGCGTTGCCCAGGTCGAATACGGGCATGTCGGGTTGTACAAAACCTTTGGCAAGCTGAATAATAATATTTTGTCCCCGGGCATTCATTTGAAAATTCCGTTCATTCAGACTGTCATTCAGGTCAACACGCAGGTGACCAAGACCGAGACCGACACCACGGCTTCATCGAAGGACTTGCAGCCGGTGTCTACCCACGTAGCCGTCAACTATTCGGTAAACAAAGAATCGGCGTACAACCTGATGAATAATATCGGCGGTTCGTACGATACCGTCATCATTAATCCGGCCGTACAGGAGATCGTCAAGGAAGTTACCGCCCGCTACCAGGCCGAGGATTTGATCGCCAAACGCGACATCGTCGCCGGAGAGATCAGTGAGCATTTGACCAGCCGTCTCGCCAAATACGACCTGATCGTCAACGAGATCAATATCGTGAACTTCAAGTTCTCCGATGCGTTCAACCAATCCATCGAAGCGAAGCAGGTTGCTCAGCAGCAGGCCCTCAAGGCAAGCAACGACCTGAAGCGGATCGAAATCGAGGCGAAGCAAAAGGTCGCTCAAGCTCAAGCCGAAGCGGAATCCTTAAAGCTTAAGAAACAGGAGGTTACGCCTGAGCTTGTGCAGCTTAAGCAAATCGAAGTGCAGGAGAAAGCACTGGATAAATGGGATGGCAAGCTGCCGCAGGTTACCGGCGGAGCAACCCCGTTCATCGATTTGGGATCGGTTACGAATTCAACGAAATAAGCATTTTATTAGACCGTCAGGCGCCGCCTGGCGGTTTTTTTGTTTCTGCGAAAAGCCGCAAACGATCCTCCTTAACGCGGAATGCGAGTGGGTTAGAAACAATCCGACTTGGGAATAAATTGTAAAAAACATCGAAGAACGCAAAATTGAGGGTAGGGACACATGCCAAGATTGCTATTCAGACGACCTGTAAAAAGATTGATTCCGTCAAATGCGGAAAATTCCATAATGGATCATGAACCGGCGAAGGTCTCAAGCAAAATGCAGGAGAACCTTGACTATATCAAAAATGCCTTGAACACACCTGCCGACCTTGTCTGCAAGACATTCACTTGGGGCAAAAGCGACCATCAATGCGGTATCGTGTGCATTACCGGCTTATCCGATAAGGACATCATTAATGAACAGATTATTTTCAATCTGCAGCAGGGAAGTTCCGCTACTCTCCTTGAAGAAGAACCGACTGGCGAGGAAATACTGAGTGCATTGGAAAACGATATTTTATCGATTCATGATTATCGCAGCGCCCAGTCGATGGAAGAAGTCCTGACAGGCATATTGTCGGGCGATACGGCGTTGTTCGTGGACGGAATGGATTCTGCGCTGCTGCTCGGGAGCAAGAAGTGGACGGGAAGAAGCGTGGAAGAACCGCAAACCGAATCATTGGTTCGCGGGCCGCGCGAAGGATTTATCGAAAATATAGCCACCAATATCATTCTGATCCGCCGCTCCATCAGGGACCCCAGGCTCCGCCTCGATACGTATCGGGTCGGCCGGCGGGCGAAGAAGCCGCTTGTGATCGCATATATCGAAGGAATTATTCATCCGGATATTTTACATGAGGTGAAACGCCGGGTGGATACGATTTCGATTGACGACGCTCCCGAGAGCGGGACCATTGAGCAGTGGATTGAGGACAGCTCTTTATCTCCGTTTCCGCAAATTCTTCACACCGAGCGCCCGGATAAAGTCGCTTCCGCTTTGCTCCAGGGCAAAGCGGTCATCATTCTCGACGGGACGCCGTTTGCCTTGATTATGCCGACCACGATTGCGTCTTTGGTGCAGTCTCCGGAGGATTATTACGAACGATGGCTAATTGGGTCCCTTATTCGGATTTTGAGATATATTGCTGTTGCGATCTCATTGACCTTGCCTTCTCTCTATATCGCTCTTGTCTCGTACCACCAGGGAATGATTCCGTCCAAGCTCGCTTTTTCAATCGCGGCGGCCAGAGAAGGTGTCCCTTTTCCGGCGGTAGTCGAAGCATTATTGATGGAATTCACTCTGGAAATGCTGCGGGAAGCGGGTGTACGTCTGCCTAAAGCGATCGGACAAACGATCGGGATCGTGGGCGGCCTGGTCATCGGAGAAGCTGCCGTTCAGGCGGGAATCGTCAGTCCGATCATGGTTATTGTCGTTTCGCTTACCGCTATTTCATCCTTTGCGATTCCAACTTACAGCGCGGGGATCGCCTTCCGCATCCTGCGTTTCGTCACTATGCTAGCCGCCGCGGTCATGGGACTGTATGGGATCATTTTGTCAATGATCATGATTTGCATCCACATTTCACGGCTGAAGAGCTTTGGGGTTCCCTACTTGACGCCGTTTGCGCCTGGTTTCCTTCACGATTTCCGGGATCTAATCCTTCGGGCTCCGCTGATGATGCTGTCCAAGCGGCCCCAATTCATGCAGACCAAAGACGAAACGCGGATGGATAAAGAGGAGAACGGGAAATGAAATCCTTTGAATACGGAGATAAAGAAGCGGGCGCTTATGAGGTTTTCGCCTCGGTAGCCAATATGGTGATCGGTTTTGGAGTGTTGACCCTCCCCAGATCAACCGTGGAAATCACCAGATCCATCGACGGCTGGATGTCTATATTGATTGGCGGGATCAGCGCTTTTTTCTTTGCTTGGATTGTCAGCAGCCTGATTGCTCGTTTCGCAAAACAAAATTTGTACGATATCGTTTCGGCCGTACTGGGGAAACCGGCAGCGGTCGTATTTACGCTGTTGTTTGCCGCATACACGCTGTTGTTCGTCAGTTATGAAACCCGGGGCGTCGGCAGCATCTCAAGAATTTATTTGTTCGATCGGACACCGGTCGAAGTCATCTGCCTGGTATTCCTGCTTGTCATTATTTATGGAGTTGCCGGGCCCAGCATCTCGCTCCTCCGATTGAACGTGTTGTTTTTGCCAATCGTCGTATTTATCGTGGTGGCGCTGCTGCTGATGAATTTCGCTTTTTTTGACTTCAACAATCTCAAGCCGTTTTTCACTTCTGACTGGAAGAGTATCTTAGTTGCTTCCCAACAATCGGTATTTTCGTTTCTTGGTTTTGAAATTCTGCTGTTTTATAACGCGTTTATCAACCAACCGCGAAAAACCGTAAAAGCCACCATGTTTGGCGTTGCCGTCCCGCTTGTGCTGTATTTGCTCGTCTATTTTTTTGTAATTGGCGTATTTGGAGTGGACGTTACCGCCAGCATCCTATACCCTACCGCCGAGCTGGCCAAAGAAGTGGAAGTTGCCGGAGGTTTTTTCGAGCGGTTCGAATCGATCTTTTTTTCGATCTGGGTGATGACGCTTTTCAGTACGGCGGCGATGGCCTTTGATGTGACGCTGCTGGCTCTTCAAACCGTTTTTACCAAAGCCAAGCGGATGACCTTGATTTTCTGGATTGCTCCCGTCAGCTTTCTAATGATGATGCAGCCTCAGAATCTGAACGAGATAAGAATATTCGGAGATTGGATCAGTTATACGGGAATCGCGCTCGGTATGTTTTTTCCTTGTTTTCTCCTTGCGCTTGCAAAATTGCGGGGGGTAAAAGGGAATGCGTAAGCTGTGTCTAGTGGCGGCAATGATGTTGACATGCTCTGTAGTGACGGCGGGATGCTGGGATCGGGTTGAGATCGAAGAACGGGGATTCGTTGTGGGGGCGGCTTTGGATAAAAAAACGGATAAACAAGAAAAAGGGAAATACGTTCTCACTTTTCAATTTGTTATTCCGGGCGGTCTGGATATTAAGGAAAGCGGCAGAAAGGGTGGCGGAAACGGGGCGTTTTTTAACCTGTCTTCCGAGGGAAACACTTTATTCGTGGCCGCCAGGAATATGTCGAACATGACAAGCAGAAGCCCATACCTGGAGCATATCCGCATGATTTTCATATCGGAAGAATTGGCTAAAACCGGAGAATACGTCAAATTGCTGGATTTGTTCCTGCGCGATCATGAAATGAGAAGAGCCACCAAAGTGATGATCGTCAGAGGAGAAGCACGCAGTGTGTTAAATATAAAACCGAAAAACGAAAAAGTCCCCGTGATGTACATCGAATCGGTTGCGCAAAATCCGAATAAAAGCGCCCGGATTTATCCTCCGACGCGGATCGGCGATACGCAGGAGTTTATCCTGGGCAATCAAAGTTTTGCGCTTCCCACGCTGATCCCAATTGATGATGAGGTTTCAGTAGCCGGGGCGGCGGTGTTTGACGGCAATACGCATGAGCTCAAAGGTTTTCTGGATGCGGAACAAACGATGGGGTTGAATGTTTTGAGGGGTGTTGTGAATGACGGAGTAATGGAGTTCAAGATGAACGATCAATACGTGGCCTACGAAATCAAAGGGTCAAAACGGACGATTAACGCGGATCTTTCAAATCCGGAACATCCTGTTTTTAAGATTCATGTCTGGATGGAAGGAAACATCGGGGAAACGCAGGATAACTTGAATTTGCTCAGTACATCAACCATTTCCGCGTTCGAGTTGAAAACGGAAAAAGAACTGGCCGGACTGATCGAAAATACGATTCAAAAACTTCAAAAGGATTATAAAGCCGATGCGATGGGGCTTGGTTCTTATCTGCGCCAAAATCATTACCGGTCGTGGGAAAAAGTCGAAAGCAACTGGGATTCAGGAGAGAACCTTTTTGCCAAAAGCAAAATTGAAATCGACGTGGATGCAAAGGTCCGAATCGTGGGGTCGACGGTGGAGACAAGGTAAATCAGTGATAAGGAGCTGCATGTTGAGATGTGGAAGTTCATATTAAGCAGAATGCCATCGATAACGGTAATGGTATGTGCCTTTCTTTCCTTAGCTATCCCGTGGGTTGTTTATCGGATCAACCGCCTCTTGCACCAATATGTCGACCCCCCATGGAAAAAGGGAGAGTAACAGAGACTTTATTCACTCCTGGAATGCGCCCAAAGTTCGGGGATAATTGACAATTAACGCCTTTAGTACTATTTATTATTCGTAAATTTTGATCGATATTTATATATATAGGAATATACTTATTGGACTTTTATCCCGATCAATGGACGCAAGGGAGGACGAAAATATGAAAACCCACGTTATGGAGCTTCAAGTAGGGGACCGGCTGAGAACCGATGTGTTTAATCATGTCGGGCTGCATGTTCTCCCAAAGGGAACTTTCATCCATCAAGAAGAAGTTGCGCTGCTGATCCGGCACAGCATAGATTACATAGATATTGAACCCAGGGACGATCAGCGAAAATTCAGTCAAAGACTGCAGGATAATTTTGAATCGACGCTGAAGGGGTACCAAGCGATTTTTCTCGAGGCGCTGACAACGGGGAAATTCAATCAGGCCATGGTGGATGAGCACCTTGAACCGATGCTGGAAGCGCTGGACCGCAATAAGGATGTTGTTTCGCTGCTCATTCATTTTACCGAGGATGATGTCAATATATATAATCATTCGCTTCAGGTTGGATTATTGTCCTTTTATATCGCTACTTGGCTGGGGTATTCTGTGGACGAGTGTTATGAAATCAGCAAGGCCGGCTACCTGCACGATATCGGTAAAAGCCAGGTACGCCAATCCCTGCGGAATCGTGCGCAGGAACTGACGGGCGAGGAACTTGAAGAAATGCAGCGTCACACCTCGTACGGATATGATATCATACGTAATTCCATGTCTGGCGAATCGGTGGCGCTTGCTGCACTGCAGCATCATGAACGTGAAGACGGGACGGGTTATCCTCATGGCATCGGCAAAGAGAAAATTCATCCTTATGCTCAAATCGTCGCGGTGGCAAACGCTTATGTCGCTATGACGGCTCCCGATGGGAATCGATCCAAACAAGACTTGCTCACCGTTCTGCGAAAAGTGTATGAGCTTGGCTTTGGCGTTTTGAACGAAAAAGCCGTTCAGGCACTAACCCACAATCTTCTTCCTAATTTTATCGGGAAAAAAGCAAAGCTGAGCAACGGGGAGACGGCGACCATCGTTTGGAATAATCCTGCGGATATTTTTAAGCCTTTGGTGCAAGTGGACGATCATTTTTGGGATTTGTCAAAAGAGCGCGACATTGCCATGGAGCAGATTATTATGTAGCTTTCAAGAATTAATTCTCTTTAATCGAGTAAACCTAATTCCTCGTAAACCCGCCTGGAGACGACCCCGTTCTGAAATAACTGATGGGCTCGCTGGAAACTGATTAGGGCTGCAGTTGTGTCTTGGCGAAACTTGCCGTTGCAGACACCGCGGTAGTATCCGGCGCTTTTCAGGCGGGATTGGATTAACTGCACGTCTCCTCCGACGTCTCCTTCAGCCAAATCCCTCGGATCATGGGCAGGATCCCCTAAAACATGTCCGTATATCGTCACTTTCGTGCCCACCGGAATCATTTCGAACAGTTCGATGACATCCCGGTTGCGCATTCGAATACAGCCGTGGCTCAAATGTTGGCCGATCGAATTTGGCTTATTCGTACCGTGAATGCCGTAAAAACCCCACGGAACATTAAGGCCCAGCCACCGCGGCCCAAATGAAGGGCCCCAGTCTTTCCCCTTGTAAACAACCTGATATTCGCCAACGGGCGTAGGTGTCGTAGGATTTCCGACCGCAACCGGATAGGTTTTGAATTTTTGTCCCTGAAGCTTAACGATAAGCTGATGCTGCAGCGGATACACTTCCAGCGTAAAGATACCTTCATCCGACGAGATAATCGGCAATGAAGGTTCAGCCTGAGTGCGGGATGGGCTTGTGCACAGGAGCGAAAAAAACAAAATGATTGTCGCCAATATTTTAAAGCAAAGTTTTAATGTGATGGGCATCTTCTTTCACCGTAAATTTAAAATTTTTACAAAAAGACGTTTGTAGTTTGTCCGATTGGTCCGCGGATATTCACTGGAGATGAACAAGGATTTGCAACCCTGATGGATTTAAGCTATATTGAAAAAGCAATTTAGTTATTGACTGATCAATTTATCTAAAGGAGTGTATTTATGGCGAGAGATGCATCCGCTTCAGTGAATCGGAAAACGGAGATCGTATCGGCAGCCATCGATGTGTTTGCCGAAATCGGCTATTTTCGCGCCACAACGGCGCAGGTTGCGGAGCGAGCCAACATATCGCAGCCTTATATTTTTCGCTTTTTTTCTTCGAAAGAGGCACTGCTGCTTGAAGCCCTTGAAGTATCGTGGGAAAGAGTCGTCACTTCGTTCCGTCAAGTGGTTGGGACAGCATTGAGTGAACGGCTGGAGGTGAAATTAATCGAGGCGTATGAACGGATTTTGGAATCGCATCATAGCGAAACCCTGCTGCAAATCCAAGCGCAGACCATTCAAGAGCCGGCGATCCGAGAGGCGATGCGAAAAGGCTTAGGGGAAGTGCGCCAAATTGTACTTGCGGCGTTTCAAAACGCGGGTTTTTCCAATCCGGAGGACCGGACGTTGTTATTTTTGGCTCGCGGAATGCTCTGCAACGTCTCGATGGCGCTGGAAATGCCCGAACTTATGGGAAAGTAAGGCGGCAAACAAGCCGTGAATTTTTGTTATTGACTAATCAATAGATGTTGGTTATATTAAGATCAAGGAATTTGTTATTGATCAATCACTAACGAAAGAGGCGAATCGGCATGAAAAAAGTTATCGTGTTAGGTGCAACCGGAGGAACAGGAGCTGCGATCACGGCTGAACTGGTAAGTAAAGGAGTTTTGACTATCGCCTTCGGACGTTCCATGAAAAAACTGGAGGAGCTTGCCGCCGACCTGAATCGTCCGGAGAACCTGACCTTGAAAGCAGGAGATGCGTTTTCGCCAGATGACATCGCAGCAGCGGCTGAAGACGCGGAAGTGATGTTCCATTGTGCCAACGTGCCCTACCACGAGATGGCGGAAAGGCTGCTGCCGCTTGGCGAATCGGTTATGGAGGCTGCTGCCCGATTGAATCTCAAAGCGGTCGTCACAGACGGTATCTATCCCTATGGCAGAAGAAAATCAAATCCGGTAACCGAAGAGCATCCAATGCAGCCGCATACCGAAAAGGGCAAAGTCAGATTAGCCTATGAGCAAATGCTGTTTAGCGAGAAATGGGATCATGTGCAAAAGATGATCGTGCGGCTGCCGGATTATTATGGTCCGACCGCAAATCAGGCTTCGTATTTAGGAGGAACGCTGGAGGCGATTGCTGCCGGCAAAATGGCCACATTCATCGGCAATATGCGAGTTCCGCGGGAATATGTCTATCTGCCGGACGCCGCCAAAATGATCGTGAAGCTTGCCGGAAGAGAAGAGGCATATGGAGAAAGCTGGAATATTCCGGGGGCGGGAGAAATCTCGGGACGCGATATCGTTCGAATTGCGCAGAAGGCTGCCGGCGCAGCAAAGCCGGTGCTTCCTTTGGGTAAAATCAGCTTAACCTTAATGGGAAGATTTGTACCCGTTTTGAAGGAAGTGGTGGAGATGCTGTATTTAACCGAGGAACCACTAAGATTAAGCGGAGACAAATACGTACGGGTCATCGGTCCAATTCCGGCTACTTCATTTGAAGCGGGTATCACGGAAACAATCATGGCTCTACAAAAACGAAAGGGAAATGATAAAACAAATTAATTAATTATTTATTGATCAATTACATTTAATCAGTCTTGATTGAAGCACCTAATTATTACCCGTAACAATTTGGTGTAATTCGGGTAAGTTTATTGGGTGCATTTTTATGTTCATTTCCATATATGGTTTCGCTTAACTGTAAAATAATTTGGAATAGTACGATAAACATATTGAGTGAGTTTTTTTTGGCCCCTATAGTTGAAAGTATCTCCACCGCCAAGGGCATTGGAATTGAAAGGAGAGAGAGACAAAAAAACACAAAGTGGATTGTCGGCGAAGATATAAAACATAGGTATAGATAAAGTTTAAGGGGATAGAGTGATGAGACTGATTCAACTAAAAGAATATAACGAAGCTTCGATGGAGCTGGCCCAAGCGATTTATGACGGACGAGGTCGGGTTTTACTGGCGGCAAACAGCCGGATCCATCCCAAATTTATCGAACGTTTAGCGCAAATGGGCATTTCGAACCTGGTTATCGAAGATGCCGAATCGCAAGGGATAACCTTGGAGGAAATGCTCGATATGCCCACTTGGCTGGATTTGATCGCCGTCGTCAGGGATACTTATGAGGCCGTGGCCGCCAAAAAGACATTCCCTCTGCGCAGCCTGCTGCAAGGCGTCGGGGTCATGATCGATGAAGTCAAGCGCCGCCCGATCGCCATGTCGGTGCCCGCGACGGCCATCGCTTTGGAACTCCAGCTCTATGCTCACGCGGTCAACGTTACTTTAATCGCACTTCAGATTGCCAAAGATCTGGAATATACCGAACTCCAGTTAAGAGATTTGGCTCTTGGCTGCCTTCTTCACGATATCGGGAAAATGGTAAGCTCGGATCCGACCAAACATCCGGAGGCAGGGTTTAACGTATTGCGGGGCATCCGGGAGATCAGTCTGTTATCCGCCCATGTTGCTTTTCAGCACCACGAAAACGTCGCCGGAACAGGGTTTCCCCGCGGAATTTCCGGGAAAGATGTGCATGAATACGCTCAGGTATGCGGAGTAGCGAATTTTTACGAAAATTTGATTTCACAAGAAAACGTTCCTCCCCATGAAGCGATTGAGGCCGTTATGGCGCAAAACGGAACCGGGTACGCGGAAAATGTCATCCAAGGCTTCACGAAAGGAGTGGCGCCTTATCCTCCGGGCACGAAGGTTCTATTAAGCAACGGGGAGCCCGGGATCATCACTCGCATCGTCACTCATATGCAGCGTCCGTTTGTCCGTTATTTGAATTCCGGAGAAGAAATTTCGCTGGCGGATCATCCTACCATTATGATTTCGATGAATGCGTGATTTTTTTCCGAAATAGTCAGTCAAGAGTAAATTTAGGGAAACCTCCGAAATCTGGGGGTTTCCCTTTCTTGTTTGTCCAAATGCGGGTATAACGGGTACAATAGGTGACGTGAACAGATTGGAGGTTTCGCATGGACAAGACCAAAATTCTCATTATCGAAGACGAGGAAGCGATTGCCGATTTGCTGGCGTACGGTCTTTACAAAGAAGGGTTTGAGACTATGACTTCCGGCACGGGAGAGGATGGGCTCGGCAAGCTGGAGCGATTCAAACCGGACATGCTGCTGTTGGACTGGATGCTGCCGGACCGGAGTGGACTTGATATTTGCAAGATAGTGACCGCCAAGTACAATATCCCGATTCTTATGATCACGGCCAAATCCGATATTACGGATAAAATACTCGGTCTCGAGTTCGGGGCGGACGACTATATTACCAAACCCTTCGATTTGCGGGAAGTCATCGCCCGGATTCGCACGATTCTCCGCAGGGTTGCCCCAACGGGCCGCGGCGGGGAGGAAGACGAAGAGAGCCGCATCACCTTTAAAAATATCGAAATCGTCAAAAGCGAACGTATGGTCAAGAAAAACGGGGAAACCGTCGATCTGACGCCGAAGGAATACGATCTGCTGCTCAAGCTTTACAATAACCGCGGGAAGATTTTCACCCGCTCGGAGCTGCTTGATTTCGTTTGGGGTTACGATTTTGCCGGAGATACAAGAACCGTGGACACCCATATTCAGCGTTTGCGCAAAAAAATGGACGCGGGCGACCTGATCACCACCGTGTTCGGCATTGGCTACAAATTCGAGAAACGGATGGATTAGAGCCATGTTCAGGACCATCAGCAGCAAATTCATCGTCGGTTTTTTCCTTATTTTCAGCCTGTCTTTTCTGCTCCTGAATCAGACCGTTTCGCATGTCATACAAACCAGCAACCAGAAAATCATTACCGACGATCTGGTTGGACTGAAAAAAAACAGCAACGTTTATGTACGTCAGGCATTCCTGATTAACCACTTTACCAATGATGATATTTATTTCGGACAGATGGCCGAAGAAATGATAGGCGACCTGAATCATGCCACATCCAGCGAAGTCGGCGCCTACAAGGTGGACGGTACCCTGCTGTACGCCTCTTCCAAAGAGGAGTTTGCCGGAGAGTCCGGCGACGATTTGAAAGAAGCGGTCAGCGGTAAAACGGCGTACACGATTTCCTACGGGAAAGGCGCGGCTTCCGTCTTTTATTCCTATCCGGTGGTGATCGACGGCAACAAGGTCGGGATACTCCGGTTTTCCAAAGATTTTTCCCTGCTTTATCAGCAGAGCGGAAGCATCCTGAATCTGATTTTTTATTTGGCGCTGGCGATTTTCGCAGCGGCATTCCTATTCTCTTACTTGTTGTCCCGGAACATTACGATTCCGCTGGTACGCTTGAGCCGGGCATCGACGGAGGTCATGAGCGGCAACTTGAAGGTCCGAATCCCTCACCGCAAACGACGCGATGAAATCGGGAAGCTCTCCGCCAACTTCAATGACATGATCCGTCAAATCGAAGATCAAATTGCCAGAATCGAGCGGGACCGCGACCGGCTTGGGGAGTTAAACGTGCAGCGCAAGAAGTTTTTCGATAACGTCACGCATGAGCTGAAAACTCCGCTGACCTCCATATTGGGCTATGCGGAAATGATCAAAGAGCATGGAGAAAGCGATCCGGTCTTTTTTGAGAAGGGTATGAATCATATTGTGAATGAGAGTCAGCGGCTGCACGGCATGGTGCTGAGACTTCTCGAAATGTCGCGGGATACGTCGCTTCAGGAGGAATTTGAAGCCGTGGAAACCGGCCAAATCCTAAGAGACGTCTGCGAGGCGATGTCCTTTAAAGCGAAGCGGTATCATAAAACCATCCGCTGCGATGCGGAAACCGGATTGTTTGTGTTCGGACAGGAAGACCGCTTAAGACAGCTCCTGATTAACCTGCTGGACAACGCGGTCAAATACAGCGATTCCTCTTCGGAGATTTCAGCCACGGCCAAACGGTACTCCCAAGTCGTGCGTTTTACGATCGTCAATCGCGGGAAAACGATTGCTCCAGGGCATTTGGCCAGCATATTCGAGCCGTTTTATTCAGCCGATCAAACGCCGAAGGAAGCGGGCAGCATTGGACTTGGACTGACGATCGCAAAATCGATTGCGGACAATCACCGAGGAACCATCCGCATGACCAGTGAAGATGAAAAAACCAGCGTCATTGTGGAAATTCCTTTCATGAACACGGAGAGGGAGCGGCCATGAGCAAAAAAATCACGTTTATATTGGCTTCGGTTATTCTGGTATGCTTCCTGTTGTCAGGATGCATGAGAGATCAGCGTTCCAAAACGGTTATTATTCCCGACACGGAGGAAGATCGCCAGCAAAATCAAACCAGTGGGCCGTTTGAGGTTAAAACGATATTCCGGCTTCCGGAGACGATGCTGGGAAACGGCGGCATTTTGGGCTGGCTCGGGCCAGGCGAGCTGGTGGGAGCTTTTCAGGATTCAAGAACCTCGGAGCAAAGCTTGGTGAGTATCGTTTCGCCTTACGAAACCGCGAAGAAGCTGTTGCAGATTGACAGCAAGGCGGCTATCCTGGGATTATCCCCGGATGGACGTTATGCCATAACCTATTCGATGGGAGAGGACAAAGCTTTTTCGCTCAATCTCGTTTCACTTGCGAGCGAAGCGGATAAAGTCGTCGAAAAGCTGACCTCGAGAGGTTTGCTTTCCAAATGGTTCATGTGGTCCGACAACAGCCGGTACCTCTCTTTTTTATCGACAGACTATGAATTGAAAACCAATACCGTAACTTTATACGATACGGTCAGCGGAGAACTGCAGCACTATGCTATGCCGGAAGATGGCAGTAGAGGCTTTAACGCGACCGTTAAATTTTCGGATGACGGAAAAACCGCTTTGATCGTTAACAATGATTCGGACCGGCCCGAATTAACCATTGGAACGTGGACAGGCGATAAGTTTAGCGCCTTATACAAACATGAACTATCAAGCGGCAGTCCGGTGGCTTGGATCAACAACGATCAGGCGGCATTTGTCGGCCGGGACGGGGCGCTGTACACGTATGATCCCCGAAACGATGCGGTTGCCGTTTTGCTGGATCGCACGGAGAATTTCGAGCTGTCTCCCGACCGTAAGTATATCGCTTATACGAAAAATAAAGATACGATTTATGCAGGAAAATTGCAGGGAAATAACATCTTGAATGAGAAATCCGTCTATCAAGGTGTCATTCCCTGGCTGATGGCATGGAGTCCGGACAACGGCGAGCTGCTGATACAAGGGCAAAAATCCTATGCGCTTATGCCGGGCCAGCAACAGGAGACGAAAGCGGCCGAAATAAAGCCGGGGCCGGTAAGCAGTGACTACATGCCTTTTATTATCGAATTTAACTAGATTCATGGATTTGCAGCACCTTGCGGAAACGGCGGCTCATTTTTGCAGCCGTTTTTCGCAGGGTGTTTTTGTTTTGGAGACATTTTGTTTACATCTCGGCCAAACCTTGATCACATCTCTCCTTTACATTAAAGATGCCGATTTTCTTATGGATATCGGGTGAAGGGAGATCAGCAGGATGAAGAAAAAAATATCGCTCGCTTTGGCGAGCTGTCTCATGTTATTTACACTAGCGGCTTGCAGCGGAGGAAGCGGCGGCGGGCCGCAAGCCGGGGCGTCCGGGACAAGCACGGCGGACTCGGGCCTGACGAAGACGGGAGAAGACGCGTCAGGAAGCGGCGGCGAGCCCGGCAAAGGGGGCAAGAAGACGATTGTGTTCCAAATGTTTTTCCCGGACGAGCGTTTTCAGGAAGCAAAACAGAAATATGAAGCACTGCATCCCGATATCACGATTAAGCTGGAGGATGTCCAGACCGACGACGCGCATCTGGAAGCCGAAATGGAGAAATATCAAACTGGCGTAAGCACCGCGATGCTGGCCGGAAAAGGGCCCGACATCATCCAGCTTGACGACTTACCGGTCGATGATTATGTTCGGCACGGACTGCTTGTCAATCTCGATACGATGATGAAGCAGGATTCTTCTTTCAACAGAAGCGATTACTTTTCCAACATTCTGGATAACGCCAAAACCGGTGACGGGCTTTACAAAATGCCGCTGTCATTTTTTCTGGTCGGTCTTTCGGCGAATAAGGAGGCTATCGCGAAGTCGGGCGTGGTGATTGACGACCAAACGTGGTCCTGGAACGATTTTGCCTCTATTTCCAAGAAGCTGATCAGCGACGTTTATCCGAATGTCATTTACGCGGAGCCGGAAGATATGCTGAATTGGCTGGTGTCCGACAACGCCTCACTGTTTATGGATCAGGCCAAAGGCAAGGCGCATTTTAACACCGCATCCTTCAAGGGTCTGATGGAACAGGTCAAAACGATGGCGGACGACGGCATTATTGGAACAAAGAGCGCTCCCCTGTTCTTCCCGGTTCAAATTAATTCCCCCGGCGATTATTTCAAAACGCTTACCGGCGAGGGCCGTGGAACCGATATGAAGCTTTTCGTCAAGCCGCATGCACAGGAAATGGGCGTTGGAGGTTATTTTCAGGTATACCGCGGTGTCGGCATCAGCGCGAATTCGAAAGTGAAGGAAGAGGCCTGGGATTTCATCAAGTTCATGATGTCCGACCAAATTCCGGCTTCGCCGATTCACGCCGGATTTCCGATCAATAAGAAATTGTATGACCAGGAAGTCGTTCAATTGAAAAAGGACGGATCGGTGCCGACCGAAAAAGAAGGGCCGCATCATGGCGCACCGGTTAAGGTCAACGATGAAGAACTGGACGGGCTGAAAAAGTACCTGATCAAGGCGAACCATCCGGTTCCCAGAAACACCAAATCCACGAAGGTGGACGAAATCATCCGCGGAGAGTCGAAAGCTTTCTTCAGCGGGCAAAAGTCGGGGGAGGAGGTCGCGAAGCTGATTCAGAACAAAATCACGACCTTACTCAATGAATAGGCTCCGTTTGACCGTCCGGCCGCGAGGAGACGGAGCGTTTGCGTTACTGTTTTTGGCGCCAAGCGCGATCGGCTTTTCTTTTTTTTATCTGATTCCGTTTGTTGTAGGCATTTATCAATCGTTTACGGACCATGCCATCGGCGGAAAATTCGTCGGGTTTGAAAACTACAGGGAGCTGCTGGAGAGCGGCTCTTTCCGAAAAGCGGCATTCAATACGCTGCTGTTCACGGGAATCAGTGTTCCGATCCTAATTATGGTATCGCTGACGCTTGCGCTGTTGCTCAATCAACGGTTGTTTTTCAGAAACGGGCTGCAGACCGCGTTCATTTTGCCGCTCGTCGTACCCGTCGCCTCGGTGGTGACGGTTTGGCAAATATTTTTCGACTGGAACGGGACCTTGAACGTTTGGCTGAGCCACTTTCACTTCGGGCGGATCGATTGGCTGCAGTCAGGCTGGTCGATGACCGTGATCGCGGTGATGTATCTCTGGAAAAACATCGGCTACGATATGATTTTATTTTTGGCCGCGCTGCAGTCCATTCCACGGGATTATTACGAAACGGCCCGAATTGAAGGGGCCGGTCCCGTCCGGCAATTGTTTCACATTACGCTGGTATATCTGACGCCCGCCATGTTCTTCGTTATCCTGATTTCGATCATCAACTCGTTTAAGGTTTTTCGCGAGACGTACCTGTTGGCAGGCGATTATCCTTATGACCGAATTTACATGCTGCAGCATTACATGAACAACATGTTCGTCTCGTTGGATATTCAGAAGCTGACGGCCGCGGCTACGCTCATGGTCGTCTGCATTGTCGCTCTGGTTGCGGTTCTTCTGTCCGTGGAGCGGCGGTTTCGGGAGGTCATGGAGTGAAGAGGAAGGCTCACATCATGAAGATTCCGCGGTCACGTTGGCTTTCGAAACTTGCCCTAACGGCGGCGGTCGGCGTATTTGCCGCAGCGATGGCGATTCCGCTCATCTTGACCTTGACGAATTCGCTTATGACGGAGCGGGAAATCGGATTCAATTATAACCTCATCGGACAGATGACGGATGCGGCGGCGGGAGGCACAAACCGTTTCATAAATCTAAAAATCGTTCCCGATTGGCTGAGTTTTGGGCAATACCGTCAAATTTTGATCGTGAATTCCAAATTTTTGCGGATGTTTTGGAACTCTGCGGGAATGGTGGTTCCGATCGTTGCCGGACAGACGCTTGTCTCCGCGCTTGCGGCGTATGCGTTTGCGAAGCTTCGTTTCCGCGGAAGGGACAAGCTGTTTCTGATTTATTTAATGACGATGCTGATGCCGTTTCAGGTGACGCTGGTCCCGAACTATTTGGTGGTGGACAAGCTTGGCTTGATGAATAAGGAAGCGGCGATTATTTTGCCGGGGATATTCGGCGCGTTTGGGGTATTCATGCTTCGCCAGTTTATGGTCCATATTCCCGAAGCCTATACGGAAGCGGCCAAGATCGACGGAGCGGGACATTGGAGGATATTCGGCCGCATCGTGCTGCCCCTCGTTAAACCCGGACTCGCCGCCTTGACGGTGCTGTTGTTCGTGGATTACTGGAACATGATCGAGCAGCCGCTCATCTTTCTCCAGGACGCCTTCAAGCAGCCGCTGTCCTTGTATTTGGCGCAGATTGACAAGAACGCGCGCGGAGTCGGGTTCGCCGCCTCCACGCTTTATATGGCTCCGATGGTACTGTTGTTTCTGTATGCCGAGTCGTATTTTGTCGAAGGGGTTCAGCTTTCGGGCATTAAAGGATAATCTGGAGTGATTACATTGGAAGCAAATATAACCGAAGCCGCTAAAACAGGAAAAAAGAGGCTGATTCGCTGGCTGGCGGGACTGTTTATTGGACTGCTGATCATGTTTACCATGCTGGGCAATACCCTGCAGGCGTTAACGCTGCCCAAGGTCTTGACGGCAACTCCGACCCGCGGAGCGCTGGATCATTCTTTTCAAGGGTTTTCCGCTTTACAGTATGGAGAAGAAAAGGATTTGAACAATCCGGGAGGCTGGGAGATAACGAAAGTGCTCGTGAAGAAGGGCGATCAGGTTAGAAAAGGCCAAGTTCTCGTGGAGTACGACGACAGTCAGGCGAGGCTTGGGCTAATCGACGCGCAAAGCGTTTTGAAGAAGCTCAAGCTGGCGCAAAGCCTTCAAGAGTACAGTTACAAGCAAGCGGTTCAAAATGGAGACGAAACCGCCAGGTTCAACGCGAAAAACGCGATCGACGCCGGCGTAATCGATATTGGCACGCAAGAGCAGCATATCCAGATGCTGGAGCAGCAGATGGACATCAATCGTCACCTGAGGGCCCCTTTTGACGGAGTGATTATCGAAGTTCCGGCCGAGGCGGGGGTTCCGTCCTCAGGCCAGTCCGACATTCAAATTTCCAACACGGCTAAGGGTTACCGGTTCGAGATGCAAATTCCAAGCGATGTTGCCGAATCCTTGCATACCGGGGATAAGCTGGACGTTCTGCTGCCCGAGAAGAATCAAACGGTAGAAGCTCAAGTTACCGGCCTGGAATCTAGCGGCCTCTCTCCTCAGGACGATCCGGCTGACACCGGGGGAACCGAGGTCTCGGGGACAAAGCTCACCGCTTTGGTTCAAGGCGCCGGGCTGAACGACGAAGACAAAATAGAGGTCAATCTATCCGCTAAGCCGGATAACGCCGAAGAACTGCTGATTCCGAGCAGCGCCGTTCACCACGATGGCTCCGGCGATTACGTATACACGATCGAATCCAGGGAAGGGCCGCTCGGCAATGCTTTTTACGTTGTCCGCACTCCCGTCGAGATCTCGGATTCGGACGAGCATAGGACGGCAATACGCTCAGGATTGTTTGATCAGCAAGAAGTTATTCTTGAAAGCACGGAGCCCGTGTTGGACGGGAACCGGGTCCGCTACTAATGATCATGGAAAAGGAGAAACCCCAAATGCAAAGACGATTGAAAATGAAATCTCTTTATTTCGGCACAACGTTTGTATTGGTCTTGTTTTTGCTGTCTTTTGGCGGCGTTCTATCATTTGATTTTGATAGTTCCGGCTCTGGGCATAAGCAGCCGCTGCTTGCTTCCGGAAGGGAAGATTCCACATTTAGGTCTGTCAAGTCGGGAAAAGTCTACCGAATTGTCATAGACCCGGGACATGGCGGCAAAGATCCCGGAGCGAACGGAGCAAGCGGGAACGCGGAAAAGGACTTCACCTTGTCTCTTGCCAAGGAGGTCTATCGATTGCTGGAGAAAGAGTCGATGTTCGAACCCCATTTAACGCGGGAAGATGATAGCTTCGTAGAACTGGAAGACCGGGCGGGAATCGCCAATGATTTAAACGCCGACGCTTTTGTGGCGATCCATGGCAATACCTATGAGGACGCTACGGTTGGCGGGACCGAAACTTACTTTTATTCGGAGACCGACAACAGCAGTCTGCTGGCGCAGGATATCCAGAGGAAGCTCGTAAACAGCCTGGGGTTTCCCGACCGGGGCGTGCGCAAGGAAGACTATAAAGTCTTGAAGTACAGCAATATACCGGCCGTACTTACCGAAGTAGGCTATTTAACCAATGACGGAGAAGAAAACATACTGCTTAGCGGCAAGGGGGAAGCTGAAGCGGCTCAAGCAATTGTGGACGGGCTGAAGGAGTATTTTGCCGGATGAAAGATGAAAAAAAAGACGAGTTTACGGCGTATATCGCGCGTAAACTCGTCTTTTGATTTTTCATCTTATTTCGAGGCGACATTCGACAAGGCGGTGAAGTCCTCATCGCTAAGCGAGATCGCGGCAGCTGCGATGTTATCTTCCAAATGGGCCACGGAGGAGGTGCCCGGAATTGGCAGCATGACCGGCGAACGTTTCAACAGCCAGGCAAGCGCCAGTTGAGAGGGCGCAGCATTATGCTTCATAGCCAGCTCGTCCAGCGGGCCGCCTTGTTTGGCGAGTTCGCCGGTAGCGAGTGGGAACCACGGAATAAAGGCGATATCATGTTCTTCGGCATATTGAAGCACAGCCTCGGATTTCCGGTCGATGAGATTGTACAGGTTCTGTACGGAGGCGATTTTGGCGATGCCTTCCGCTTCCTGCAATTGTTCTACGGAAACCTCGCTGAGCCCGATGTGACGGATTTTACCTTCCTGCTGGAGCAAGGAAAGCTCGCCGATTTGTTCCGCCAGCGGAACTTTAGGGTCGATCCGGTGAAGCTGGAAGAGATCGATCCGTTCCAGGCCGAAATGGCGCAGGCTCAGTTCGAGCTGCTGCCGCAAGTATTCAGGCCGTCCGACGGGGCGCCAATCGTTAGGGCCGCTCCGGGTCAGACCGGCTTTGGTTGCGATGACCAGGTCTTGGGGATAAGGATACAGTGCCTTGCGGATCAGGTAATCAGCAACAAAAGGTCCGTAGGAATCCGCCGTATCGATGAAGTTGACGCCCAGTTCCACCGCGCGGCGCAGCACGCGCACAGCCTCTTCCGGATCGCGGGGATCTCCCCAGACGCCGGAACCAGTCAGCTGCATGGCTCCGTATCCTAAACGGTGAACGGGCAGATCGCCACCAATGGCATAAACACCCGATTGTGAAGCATTGGCTTGCTCTGTAGACATCGATTCAATCCTCCTTTGAAATAAACTGCACGTCCAGAATACTTGTTAAGGCACATTTTGGCAAGTCCTTCAAATAAAAGGACGCGGCAGAAACGTTGTTAAGGGGATGCAGAACCGTTTTTACATGGGAAAAAATAGAAAATTCTTCTGTATTTTCTTTCCTTAGAATGTTACAATATAGTAAATATTGGTTATATAGTAACTGGATGGTCTTTAATTTACAAGTTTAGGTATAAATGAAATCGATTTCTATTCTTCTAATGCAACCATTCGTGAAAAATCATACAAAGGAATGTCCGAATTAAAATCAATGCCGCTTTGATCATGAAGGGAGGTGGTGTATTTGATTGCGATTTGACTTCAAGAATTTGAAAACGATTTCATAGTTTTGGGGTAAAAGGTTTGAGGGAGGCCCGCACATTCCGCTAAGCGTTCAACCAAGCCTGACGGCTTGCATTTTGGAGGCAAGAAAGGAGTGTAATTTTATGAGTACCAAGAGAGTGTATGCGTTATTGCTTGTATTTTCGCTCATTTTCGGCTTGATGTTTACTTCTTCCGCTCCAGCTTCGGCTGCGCCCGGCGATCCGGGGAGAATTGAAGCGGAAAACTATTCCGCCATGTTTGGCATCCAATTGGAGAACAGCACGGAAAGCGGGCAAAATATTTCTTATGTTGATGCCGGAGATTGGATGGACTACATCGTCAATGTTCAAACGGCAGGTGCTTACAAAGCGGAGTTCAGGGTGTCCAGCCCTTACGCCGATACAAAGCTGCAGCTGCTGAAGGGAACAACCGTACTGGCTACGGTAACCGTCCCTAACACGGGAGGATGGCAAAATTGGCAGACGGTTGAGACCTCCGTCAATTTGACGGCAGGGAGCCAAACGTTGCGCGTGTACGCGGTAACGAACGGCTGGAACCTGAACTGGTTCAGCTTGACGTCTTCAGGGTCCGCGGAGCAGGTTGCGGCTCCGGTGTTTACACCGAGTCCGGGAACTTACACTTCGGCGCAGAACGTAACGCTGTCCAGCGCGACGACAGGGGCAGCCATCAAATACACGACGAATGGCACCACGCCAACCGCTGCTTCGGCAACCTATACCGGACCAATCAACGTGGCGGTCACGACGACGATCAAAGCCATCGCTATTAAAGCGGGGCTGGTCGATTCTGCCGTAGCTACGGCGGCTTATGTCATTAATAACACGCCGCAGCAGCCGGGAAGCTGGAACCTCGTATGGAACGACGAGTTTAACGGCGCGGCCGGCTCCGGTGTGGACCCGAACAAGTGGACTTACGAAACGGGCGGAGGCGGCTTCGGCAATAACGAGCTGGAGTATTATACCGACCGCAGAGACAATGTGTATCTGGAACAGGATCCGTCCGATCCGAACAACCGTTTTCTGGTACTGAAAGCCCTCAAAGAAAATTACCAAAACCGTAACTATACATCCGGGCGCATCAAAACTCAAGACAAATACAGCTTTACGTACGGCAAAGTCGAAATGAGAGCCAAACTTCCGCAAGGACAAGGAATTTGGCCGGCTTTCTGGATGCTTGGCGATGATATCGTCGGACCGGGATGGCCGTTCTGCGGCGAGATCGACATTATGGAATTCGTCGGGAAAACCCCTACCAATGTTTACGGGACAATTCATGGGCCCGATTACAGCGGGGGGAACGGGTTAGGCACCTCTTACACTTACCCGGCCGGGTTCACCAACGACTTCCACACGTATGGCATCGAGTGGGAGCCGAATGTGATCCGCTGGTATTTTGACGGACAATTGTTCCAAACCCGCACCATTGACGATCTGTCCGGAAAAGACTGGGTATTCGATCATAACTTCTTCCTTCTTCTGAATCTGGCGGTGGGCGGAGAATGGCCGGGCGCTCCGGACGCTTCAACGGTATTCCCGCAGAAATATACCGTTGATTATGTACGGGTGTATCAACGTGAAGGCGGGGTTTATCCGCCGGCGCCTACGCGGAACCTTACGACCATTTTGGGGCCAAACGGACAATATGTTTGCGCCGACAACTACAACAACAGCCTGCTCACGCCTAACCGTCCGGCGGCCAGCACATGGGAGAAATTCGAGCAAGTCGACGCCGGAAACGGTAAAATCGCGCTGATCGCACTGATGAATTACAAATATGTCAGCGCCGGGGCGGGCGGAAACGGATCGCTTACGGCGAATCAGTCTACGATAGGCCCTTCCGAGACCTTCCAGAGAATCGTTAACGCCGACGGAACCGTCTCGTTGAGAAGCGACGCCAACGGAAAGTACGTATCCGCGAACGGCACCGACCCGCTGAAAGCGAGCGCGACAACCATCGGCGCGAATGAGAAGTTCCGTTTCTCCAATACGACGTCGTCCAACCCGCCGCAGCAGCCGAATGGCGGGAAAGACATTCCCGGCCAAATCGAAGCGGAGGATTATGACGCCGTATCCGGTTCCATAGACACGGAAGCCAGCTCGGAAGGCGGTCTCAACGTCGGATGGATCGACACCGCCGACGCTTTGAGCTACAACGTGAACGTGGCTTCGGCAGGAACTTATACCGTTCAATACCGGGTATCCAGCCCGAACGATACGGGACTTATTCAGTTGAAAAGCGGGGCGGCCATTTTGGCCGCCTCTGCGGTTCCGAATACCGGCGGTTGGCAAACCTGGAAAACCGTGACCGCAGCGGTTGATCTGCCCGCGGGCGAGCAAACCCTGACGTTATACGCGGCCGGCGGCGGCTTCAACATCAACTGGATCGCGTTCACGCCGGGAGCGCCCGTTCCGCAGGTTGCATCGCCGACGTTTGCTCCCGCCGGGGGTACTTATCCGGTGGCGCAAAACGTAACTTTGGCTTCCGCTACGGCGGGAGCCATTATTAAATTCACTACGGACGGATCGGCGCCTACGGCATCTTCGCCAACTTACACCGGGCCGATTCGGGTCGCTTCCACTACCACGGTGAAAGCGATTGCCGTGACATCCGGCATGGCCGATTCGGATTTGGCTTCCGCTACTTACCGAATTTCCGCCGGAGGAGGGGTGATGGATTTTCAAATTCAAAACGGAACCCGGGGCAATTTCGCGGATGACCAGATTTACTGGGCCGTACTGGGGCTGAATTCCAACAATCAAATGAGCTACCTTGATGCGAACGGCAATTTGATACCCACCTCGACGACTCTTAACGACGCACCGGGACATCTGAGCAAAAACGGGCAAAATTACGCCAATATTTATCATAAATTGAGCGATACGCCGCTTGTGTCCATGCCTGCCATCAGTTCGGGCAGAATGTACCTTAGCGTCGGCTCGCCGCTTTACATTAAATTGTTCAACGACGGGTACGCAGGACCCGATGTGAATAACCCGACGGACCCCAACAACGATGTGTATTGGGACTTTATCGAATTCACGCTGGATGCCGGGGGATACCACGGAAATACCACCCGGGTCGACGCTTTTGGATTCCCCATCACGCATCGGTTGATTACCTCGGACGGCTATGACCGGACCGTCGGCGAGACGGAAACCCGCGACGCCCTGTTTGCCGCTTATCTGAGCGAGGTTCCGGATGAATTCAAGACGCTGGTTCAAGCCCCTTATCGCATTTTGGCGCCGGCCAAAGGCGGATTCAAAGCGGGCGGTCCTTACGGGAATTACTTTGACAGCTATATCGATCGGGTATGGCGCGAGCCCTCGCCGAAGCCGACTACTCAGGATATCCTTCTCGGGATTGGCGGAGCGTCCGACCCTGACCTGTGCGCCGCATTGAACCGTGGGGTATACGAGGATCCTGCCCATTGGGCGGATTCCAGCTATTTCTATCAAACGACGCCAAGCAACTATTACGCGAAATTCTGGCATGATCACAGTATTGACGGCTTGTCTTACGGTTTTTGCTATGATGACGTGAACAACTATGCCGCTTATCTGGAGCATGGCAATCCTACGGCATTAATTGTTACGGTCGGATGGTAAGCGGACGTTAGAAGGATCCAAAGTAGACGAATAGGAGGCCTGACGATGAATAAGAGGAAAGCGCTTTCTTTGGTTCTTGTTTTGACCCTGGTTATGACCCTGCTTCCCGCTTCCTGGATGGTAAAGGCCGCTCCAGGCGACCCGGGAAGAATCGAAGCCGAGAACTATATCGGTATGTTCGGAGTCGAGACGGAGGTCTGCTCGGAGGGCGGACTGAACGTCGGCTTTGTGGACAATGGAGATTGGATGGATTACGCGGTAAATATTCAGACGGCGGGTACCTACACGGCAGAGTTCCGGGTCTCAAGCGTTTATGATGGTACAAAGCTTGAAATGCAAAAGGACGGAGCCTTACTGGCGACGGTGAATATTCCCAATACGGGCGGGTGGCAAAGCTGGCAAACGGTAACGGTTCCCGTTAATTTGCCTGCCGGAAGCCAAACCCTGCGTATTTTCGGGGCGACCAACGGTTGGAACCTGAACTGGTTCAGCTTGGCGCTGGCGAATCCGTCCCAGCAGGCGGCCGCTCCTACCTTTACGCCGGCGGCGGGAACCTATGCTGCGGCTCAAAATGTAACGCTGTCCACCGCAACGGCAGGCGCGACGATCAAATTTACGACGGACGGATCGACGCCGTCTGCGGCTTCCGCGACCTATACCGGTCCGATCAACGTGTCCGCAACAACGACGATCAAAGCGGTTGCCGTAAAGGCCGGCTTGATCGATTCGCCGGTAGTGACTGCAGCCTATATCATTCAGGCGGACCAAACGGCGGTGAATATCCCGGTATCGGGGCCTTATGTGCAGTATTTGGAAATGGGCATCAGTCCCGCCGATTTGAATAACGCCACCACGCTGAAATCGCAAAACACCGAGATTCGCCAAATGATGAAATATAATGCGGGAACACAAGTGACGCTCAGCGTGAATTACATGGTGGAGCAAAAGCAGGTGCTTTTCATAACGACCGATCCGAACGGCAACCCGATCCAGGGCAACCCGTTAACCTTTACCGTGCACCCGAACTCGGCGGTTAACGTGGAGCTTTCGGATCGCGCGACGGTCGCCACCCCGATCTTTACGCCGAACGCAGGAACGTATGCCGCGCCTCAGGATGTGGCAATTACAACCGCCACGGCGGGAGCGGCGATCAAATACACGACGGACGGGTCAACGCCAACCGCGACCTCTCCGACTTATGCCGGGCCGATTCACATAGCGAATAGCACCACGCTTAGAGCGGTGGCCACAAAGGCCGGGATGACGGACTCGGCGATCGCTTCCGCGACTTATACCATCGACGGCAGCGCGCCGGTGAATCTGGCTCTGAAAAAGAAGGCCGAAGCGTCTTCGTATCTTGGGCAAAGCAATGCGGACGCTGCTTTTGACGGAGATCCCGGTACCCGCTGGGAGTCCAAATTCGAGGATCCGCAATACATTAAAGTGGACTTGGGCCAGATCAGCACGGTTACCCGCATTAAGCTGAACTGGGAAGCAGCGAGCGCTAAGGTTTACACCATTCAGGTATCTGTTGACGGCTCGCATTGGGATGACGTTGTTACCCAAGATCAAGGTCCGGGGAACATCGAGGATATCGAGATCGATCCGGTCAGTGCCAGATATATCCAACTGAACGGTACCGAGCGGAATACGCCTTACGGCTATTCCCTGTGGGAATTTGAAGTTTACGGACAACCCGGACCGCTTGCGCCCAAAGTTGAAGCTCCGGCGTTTGCTCCGGCAGGGGGAACGTACACGACCGCCCAAAACGTAACGCTGACTACGGCTACGGCAGGAGCAGCCATTAAATATACGAAGGACGGCTCGACGCCAACGGAGGCGTCGGCGACCTATACCGGACCTATCAACGTGTCCCAAACGACAACCATTAAGGCAATTGCAGTCAAGCAGGGGATGAGAAATTCGGATGTGATTACGGCGGAGTATAACATTTACGGATTTAAGGCGCTTTCGCCGGTGAACGGCAAGATGGTGACCGATACGAGAACGCCGGACCTCACTTGGGAAGCCAAGGCGGGGACAGCGAAATACGAGGTGTGGGTCAATATCACCAGAAACGATTATGACTGGAACGCTTCGGGTAACCTGCTTGACCGGTATACTAAAGTAGGTGAAGTTGGCGGGGCAACCACCAGCTTTAAAGCGCCGTCGCTCGTCGACCGCTGGACCTACAAATGGTATGTCGTTGCCGTGGACGGCAGCGGGAACCGGGTGCAATCTACCATCGGGCAGTTTAGCGTTTATCTCCCGTATTTGGAGCAGGCGAACGACGGAGTGAACATCGTGAACGGCTCACGGGATATGAACAAAAACGGCATGATCGAGCCTTATGAAGACTGGCATAATCCGATATCGACGCGTCTTGACGACTTAATGTCGAGAATGACCAACGATGAAAAAATCAATCAGCTGTTCTATTCGCCGGAATCGCTGGACGGTCTGGTGACGAATGCAGGCTTTGTATTCTCTTACGGTGTGACCGGATTTATCACCGATGCGCAAACGAAGGTTGCCCGCGAATCGCGGCTTGGCGTTCCGATTGCATTTTTAGGTGATAAAATCGACGGTTGGAAGACCGCCTATCCAACGGAGCTCGGGATGGCGGCCACCCGCAATCTGGATCTGGTCTGGAAGACGGGAGACCTGCAGCGCAGAGAGCAAAAGGCCTGGGGCTTCACCGGGACGTTGTCTCCGCTTGCCGAAGTAAACACGAAGGTGCTGTATCCGAGATTCCAGGAAGGTACCGGTGAAAACGCGGATTACTCCGCGGCGATGCTGCGAGCCATGATCGCCGGGATGCAGGGCGGGCCGGAGGTTAATCCGAAGTCGATCATGATCACGGTTAAGCACTGGCCAAGCCAAGGGGCGGGCGGCGAGCAGTCAATCGTATACGACAGCGCGACCATCAAATGGCATATGAAGCCCTGGTATGCGGCGATGGACGCCAACGCGGCCACGGTCATGCCGGGCTACGGCGGAGCGCCGTATCTCGATCCCAGCGGCAACGGCGCGGGCACGAGCAAACCAACCCTTGATTATTTAAGAAACGTGATCGGGTTTAAGGGCATGGTAGTCACCGACTGGCTGGCTGCGGCTACCGATACTTCCATCAAAAGCATGAGCGCTGGAGCCGATGTGATGGGCGGCGCCCCTGCTTCCGGGACCGATTTTAACGCCTTGATTCAATCCGTAGGCTGGACGCGGCTGAATGAATCGGCGCGCCGGGTGCTTGAACTGAAATTCAAGCTTGGACTTTTCGAGAACCCATACGGCGATCCGGAATATCCTACATCCATCTGGCACAGCGAAGAGAGCAACAATATCGTCAACGAATCGGCGCGCCAATCGCTGACGCTGCTGAAGAACGACGGCGTGCTGCCGCTTAAGGTAAACAACGGCGATACGCTGGTCGTTGCCGGTCCGCGGGCGACAAGCGACGATATGGCGAACGACAACATCGCCAATGTCATTTGGCAATCGATTTACCACGACAATCCGGCGGCAAAAAGCTATTATCAAGGCATCAAGGACCGGGCGGGAGCGGGCGTCAATGTCGTTCTTGGCGATTCGGCTCAAGCTAAAGCTGCGGTTGTTGTCATCGGGGAGAAGAGCTATACTCACGGGACGGAATGGCCGGATAAGCAAATTACGATTCCAGCCGATCAAATCGCCGAGATTGACAAGTTCCACAATCGCGGCATTCCGGTGGTAGCCGTGATCGTTATGCCAAGACCTTACGTGCTGACGAACATCCTGGATAAAGTCGATGCCATCGTGGTGGTTTACCGTCCGGGCAACGGCGGGGGGCTTGCCACCTCTCAGCTGCTGTTCGGCGATTACTTGCCGAAGGGCAAACTGCCGTTCCAGCTCCCGCGTTCCGTGGATCAAGTCGGAACGGACGCAACGACGAATCAACTGGAAAAATGGGATCTCCCGTACGATCTTGGCGCCACCGAAGCGGAACGCGCGCAAATCCGCAGCCTGATCAACAACAACCTGCCGGTGCCGACCAATTTCGGGAACCCGTTGTTCCCGTATGGATTCGGGTTACAGAACTTCAACCCTTCGCCGTAACGTAATTCTTTTCATGCGCCGGCTCAAAAAGGACCCTCGCCAAGACTCTTTTGGTCTTGCGCGGGGTCTTTTTTTGCCCTTTCAGAGTAAAACAGCGCTATTCGGAGCCCGGGCATCTTTCCTCTCGAGCTCCATGCTTGCCCATACGAAAATGACCGCTAATGAATATGTTGAAGTAATTTTATGGAAGATAGCGCAGAAAACCTGACAGGAGGGGAACGATGGCGGACTCGGACCATCCGGAGGAGGAAGTGCGGGATTATCTTAAAACCGTGCTGGAACTGATCGGAAAAACGGACATCAACGAAAAAGAAGCCGCATGGATCACGAAAGAGACGATTGAGGGATTCGGAGAATACGTTAATCCCGGTTTTTTGAACTATCGCAAAACCGTCACGAAAGACGGGCAATTCGCTGCCGTCGAATGGTCGGACAGCGGGACTGTCTTTCGGGATGTGAACGGCAAAACGTATATCGATTGTCTTGGCGGTTTCGGCATCTATAATGTGGGGCACCGTCATCCGAAGGTGCTGAAGGCGGTTCAGGCCCAGCTTCGGCGCCAGGCTCTGCACAGCCAGGATCTGCTTGATCCGCTCCGGGCCATGCTGGCTAAGGTTTTACACCGGATCACCCCGGGCGACCTGAAATATTCTTTCTTTACGAACAGCGGCACCGAAAGTATAGAAGCGGCGCTGAAGCTGGTAAAACTGCATCATCCGGGCCGAACGACGATCCTGACCGCCGCCCGCGCTTTTCACGGCAAAAGCCTCGGTTCGCTGTCGGGAACGGCCAAGGGCATATTTCGCAAGCCGTTTCTCCCGCTGCTGCCAGGGTTCCGGCATGTGCTTTTCGGCGATATCGGCATGATGCGCAAAACTTTCGAAATTTGTGCGAGCGTGGGCGAGGATATCGCGGCCGTGCTGCTTGAGCCGGTTCAAGGCGAAGGTGGAATTATTCTGCCGCCGCCCGGTTATCTGAAGCAGGTAAAGAAACTATGCGATGAGTATGATGCTCTGCTCGTGTTGGATGAGGTCCAGACCGGCATGGGCAGGACGGGCAAAATGTTCGCTTGCGAGGTTTACGGCGTTGTTCCGGATATTCTGTGTCTTGCCAAAGCTTTCGGCGGTGGGATTATGCCGGCGGGTGCGGTGGTTGCGAGTGAAAAAGTATTCCAAAGCTTGTTCGATAATCCGTTCATGCACACGACCACCTTCGGAGGGAATCCGCTGGCTTGCGCGGCGGCGATTGCCGCGATCGACGTATTGCTGGAGGAGAAACTCCCCGAACGGGCGGCGGAGACGGGGGCTTATTTTCTGAAGGAACTGCGGCAGGCCGCGAGCGGCCATGAAGATAAAGTCATGGAGATCCGCGGCATCGGGCTGATGATCGGAATCGAATTTCATGAAGATGAAATAGGGTACGAAATATCCAAAGGAATGTTCGACCAGGGAGTGCTGGTGGCCGGCACGCTGGTCAATTCCAAAACGATCCGGATTGAACCCCCCTTAACCATTTCCACCGAGGAAGTTGATCAGGTCGTACGGATTTTCCGGCAAGTGTTAAATCAGCGAAGCGCATAACTTAAGAGGTGGGGAATATGGCCTATTCGGTGGAAAGTACACCTAAAGCCGACGGTTTTCGCATGCCGGGGGAATTCGAGCCTCATGAAGGAACCTGGATGCTGTGGCCGACTCGAACGGATACTTGGCGCTTGGGCGCGAAAATGGCTCAGGACGCGTTTCATCAGGTGGCTCTTGCGATTTCGGAATTCGAGCCGGTGACGATAGGCGTGCTGGGCAATCAATACGAGCATGTCCGTGCCGTTTTCCCTCCCCAAATCCGCGTGATCGAGCTGTCCTATAATGATGCCTGGATGCGGGATATCGGCCCGACGTTTGTAACGAACGGCCTTGGCGAGGCCAGAGGAATCGACTGGGGCTTTAATGCCTGGGGCGGGCTGAATGGCGGACTGTATTTTCCTTGGGATCAAGATCTTCTGGTGAAGCAAAAGGTGCTCGAAATCGAACGGAAGGCACGCTATGACGCCGGTCATTTCATTCTGGAGGGCGGCTCCATTGCGGTGGATGGGGAGGGCACGCTGATTGCGACGGAGCAATGCCTGCTGCACCCTAACCGGAACCCGCATATGTCCCGTGAAGACATTGAATACCACTTAAAAGAGTACCTGAATGTGCAAAAGATCATTTGGCTGAAACACGGAATGATTGACGACGAGACGGACGGACATGTCGATGAAATGGCCGCTTTCATTAAGCCTGGGGTTATTGCGCTAAGCTGGACTAACGATCCTGGCGATCCCCAGTACCCGGTATTGAGCGAAGCCTTCGAAGCGCTGAAGGAAGCCGAGGATGCCAAAGGGCGGCGCCTCGAAGTTCACAAGCTTCATATCCCAAACCAGCTCGTCCTGTCCGAGGAGGAAGCCCGGCTGATCGACCGGGCGAGAAGAAGCTACAGCCGCCGGTCCGGGACCAAGCTGGCCGCGACTTACGTCAATTACTATATTTGCAACGGCGGAGTGATCATGCCGGCTTTCGGGGACCGGCGGGATCAGGAAGCGTTCGAGCATTTGAAAAATCTGTTCCCGGACCGCAAAGTAGTGCAGATCAATACTCGGGAAATCGCCTACGGCGGCGGAAATATTCACTGCATAACCCAGCAGCTGCCAAGGGGTTGATGTCCGGCATCAGGTGTAGCGTATTTTGCCGCCGTTAACGTGAAGAACCTGCCCGGTAACGTACATCGATTCGTTTGCGGCCAGATAAACATAGGCGGGAGCGATCTCGAACGGTTGGCCGGCCCGGCCTAAGGGAATTTCCGTCCCCCAAGTCGCCACGGTCTCTTTGGGGTAAGAACTGACGGTCAAAGGCGTCCATGCCGGACCCGGCGCAACGGCGTTAACGCGGATCCCCCGATCGGCCAGGGATAAGGCCATGGTCCGGGTAAAGCTGACGATCGCTCCTTTGGTTGCCGCGTAGTCGATCGCGTCTTTGTTGCCCTCATAGGCAACGCGCGACGTTGTGCCGATGATTGCGCTGCCCTGGCTCAAATAGGGCAGCGCCGCTTTGATCAGGTAAAACATAGGATAGATATTGGTGCGAAATGTGTTATCGAGCTGCTCGTCGGAGATGTCCAAAATGCTCTTCGTAAACGGCTGCACTGCGGCATTGTTGACCACAATATCCAACCGCCCAAAGTGGCGCAGCGTTTCCGCAACGATCTCCGCCCCGTTGGCCGAAACGCGAAGATCCCGGGGCAGCAGCAGACAGGCGACTCCAAACTGCTCGACGTATGCCTTCGTTTCTTCCGCGTCCCGGTGTTCGTCGAGATACACGAGAACAAGCTGCGCGCCTTCCTTGGCGTAGGCCGCGGCAACGGCTCGTCCCAAGCCGCTGTCCCCGCCGGTGATGATCGCCACCTTGCCTTTTAATTTCCCACTGCCGACATAACCCGGATAATCGAAAATAGGCCGCGGCGTCATGAGATACTCCAGTCCCGGAACCCGGTCCTGGTGCTGCGGCGGAAAAGCGACAGGTTCTTTCACCGTCCGGGTCAAGTATCCGATGTAAGGATAAACGGGGTATCCGCTTTGCAAGGTTTTCCCTCCCTAGTCGTCGTTTTATTCATACATATGCCGGGTACGTTTCGAATCTTTCTTTTTTTTCCTGTCCCGAGGTGCTAGGATTAGCTTTAAAGGTTTTTTAGCAGATAAAAGGAGTGGCATGCACGGATGGCAGAAACAAAAACCAATGCGATGAGACGCCTCGATACTTCCAAAACGCCGTACCGGATTTACGCTTACGATGCGGAGGACGGCCAAATTCACGGCACCGCCGTCGCGGAGAAAATCGGCAAGCCGCCGGAAACGGTGTTCAAAACGCTGGTTGCCCACCAAGGAGCAGAATTGTTCGTGTTTATTATTCCGGTGGCGGAGGAGCTGGATTTGAAAAAGGCGGCAAGAGCCGCCGGCGTGAAAAAAGTGGAGATGCTGCCCGTTAAAGAACTGCTGGGGAAAACCGGCTATGTTCGCGGCGGCTGCTCGCCCGTTGGCATGAAGAAGCTGTATCCCACCTTCATCGACAGCAGCGCGGAGGGGTTGCCCGCCATGCTGGTCAGCGCCGGTAAAATCGGCATGCAGATGGAGCTGGAACCGCAGCGTCTGGCCGAGCAGGTGAAGGCGGCATTCGTCCCGCTCGTCCGGACGGAATTTTTGGAGGGGGAAGAGGTATATCGTTTGAACGAGGATTGGTAATCCTTTTGGTCTCCTCTTTAAGGGTCGAATCGGATGATAGTTTATCCAGCGCAAACACAGGCGAAATACTGGTCTGATCCTTTCCTCTTATAATTATGGGACTATTTGGTGAAGAGGAGTTGGAAAGATGAATAAATCGGCTGTGCGAGCCTGGATTATCTACGATTGGGCAAACTCCGCTTACGCCACTACCGTGTTGGCGGCGGTGCTGCCCATTTTTTACAGCAGCGTTGCGGCGGATGGGCTTAGCGAAAATACGGCGGCGTCCTATCTTGCTTACACGCATGCCATCGGCATGGCGCTGGTTGCGGTGATTTCGCCCTTGCTGGGCTCGATTTCGGACTTGACGGGGCGCAAGACGACCTTTCTGTCCTGGTTCGCCCTGCTGGGGATCGTCTCGACTTCGGGGTTTGCTCTGGTCGGAAACGGCGATTGGCTGCTCGCGTCCGCGCTGCTCGTCATTTCAACGGTTGGTTTTGCGGGAAGCCTGACGTTTTACGATTCCATGCTGCCGGATCTGGTGCCTTCGAAGCAGCGTGACGATATTTCATCCAAAGGATACGCGGCCGGGTATGTCGGCGGCGGTATTTTATTGGCCATTAACCTGGTGATGATTCAGCAGCCGCAGCTGCTTGGGCTGGGGGACGAGCTTACGGGAACCCGGGTATCGTTCTTGTCGGTCGGGGTATGGTGGCTGCTGTTTACGCTGCCGATTATGCGGCGGGTGCCGAACTTGCCGAAGCAGGCTACGGGCTTGACGGCGGGAGGTTATATTCGTGCGGCGGGGCAGAGAATCAGCGGCACTTACCGGGACATTCAGCGTTTTCCGCAGTTGTTCCGATTCATCGCCGCTTTTTGGTTTTATAATGACGGAATCAACACGATCATTCTGATGGCAACGATTTACGGAACGACGCTTGGGATCGGCACGAGCGATTTGATTTTGGCGCTGCTGATCACGCAGTTCGTCGGGTTTCCCAGCACGATTCTGCTCGGAAAGGCCGCGGCGCGCCTCGGCTCCAAGCGGGTGCTGCTCGCTTCGCTATTCACCTATGTGCTGATCGTCATCCTCGGTTTTGGCATGAACAGCGCGCTTCATTTTTATATTCTGGCGATTATGGTCGGGTTGGTGCAGGGCGGAAGTCAGGCTATTTCCCGCTCGATGCTTAGCGACATGATGCCGCCGCGGCGGACGGGCGAATTCTTCGGCTTCGTCAATATTACCAGCAAGTTCTCCTCGATTTTCGGACCGTTTGCGTTCGGACTGATCGGACAAATCACGGGCAACCCAAGGCTTGGAATTTTGTCGCTGATCCTGTTTTTTGCCACTGGCATTGCCGTAGTAGCGAGACTGAACGTGGAAAAAGGCAAAAAGGACGCGCTGCAGGAAAGCGGCGCGCCCGTGGAAAATTCGCTGATACAAACGGCGGAAGCTTGATCGAACTATGAAGAGCATAAGCCGGGCCGGCTTTTAGCCGGTATAGGCGTTATCCCAGATCGGCTCCGCAAACAAATTGGTCAGATTGCTGCTGCATTCCTTCCCGGTATCGTAAGAGCGGTCACCCAGCGTCTGCTTGAAGTTTTCCAGCTTCCAGGCGGACGCCTCGGGGGACGCGGTATCAAGCCATTCGACGAGCGCCTTGATAACCGTTCTTCCTTCTTCGAGCGCCTGCTCCCACAAATCCCACACGCTTTCCGTTCTGATTTCGGAATAAAGCGCCGAATGACGCCACTCCGTATGTTTTTCATTTAAATAGTCTAAGTTTTCCATTGCGGAGGACGGAGAATCATAGAAAAGATGACGCGTTGGTCCGAAGGCCAGCGCTTTTTTCCAGCCTTTCGGATCGTAAAGGCATCGATGTGCGAGCATCATGTCCCGGTAAGCCTCTTGCCAAACTTCTTTCGGAAGATTTTTCATGGCGGGGAACCAGGTAAGGGAGGTGTCGTGCAAAATATGGTGGATCGCAGCGGGGATACGAAGGCCAAGGTCGATTTCCTTTCGGCTGGCGAGCAGGGAGACATCCACTTGTCTGCGCCGCTTCATGAAAACGATATCGAGGGCGATTTCAAAACGTTGATGGTTACGTTCCTTGTAACCGGCTTTCCAATTGATGTAGGGATGAAGATTGCGGTCGAGCAGATGATGAGTCAGGAAGCCGAAAAAGTACAGCTGGGCCTCTGTGCGATCGGATTCAGGAAGCGAGCAGGCTTTGCGCCAAAAGTCGATCAGCACGGGACCGCAATGCTGACTGTGCATCTGATTCCCCAGTTCTACAACCCCAATGTCTTTCCTCCAGGGAAGGAAGCTGTGGTAGAGCAAAAAATCCGGGCCTTGGCAGCCCAAATGATAGAGCTCGCGGCGGCTGTCAAGGTCGTTCAAAAAAGAAAGCCGGTCGCGGAACTCGTTCGCAAGCTGCTGCCCGAATTCAATATGCATCCAGGTTGCCGGCATGTTTTTCCCCTCCTGCTGGTTATGTTAACTTCAGCATAAGGAACGGATGTTAATGGAGCGTGAAAATCATTGCAGCATCATGTTAAGATTTTGGAGTCCGCAGCATCTTGAAAGCAAAACCGATGAGAATGGCGCCCACAAGCAAATTCAGGCTTCGCGAGAGGAGCGGGGTAAATACGGCAAAGGCCAGACTTCCCGCAGTGGCGATCAAAGTCAGAAACACCAGGGTGGCCAGCAGCGACCCAAGAGCAAAGAGATAAACCCGACTTCGCAGCAAACCCGCTTCGGATAATTTTGACGTGAAAACGCCGGACCAAAACAGGATCGTCAGGGGATTTGAGGCTGTCAGCAGAAGTGCGAAGATAAACGGGCTGCTTGCGTTTGCGAGTCCGGCCGTGTTAAAGCCGGGCAGCAGTGCGATATGAAAAAAGCTCAGGATCATGCTCAAACCGAAAATAAACAGCACCGCCGCGCTGAATAAACGCAGCTTGGATTTGACGCGCTCCGATTCCAGCAACGCGGTTAATCCCAAAATGGCGGCAAGCATGAACAAACCGTCCGCGATGGCTACGCCGAGGGTCCCGGATTCCGCCGCCCAAAAGCCTTGACGGGAAGCGGTTTGAAAAATGTAGAGGCAAACCGGGCCAACCGCCAGCTGCAATAGCATGCCGAACCGAAAACCTTGTATCAGCATTTGTCGCCGCCCCCTAAATATTAAAATTTTCTTTAAGCGAGGACAAGGAGATCAGGGTATTGCTTTTGAGCACGCCGGGAATTTTTTTCAACGTATCGGATAAGAAGGCTTCGAGATGTCCTGTGTCTTCCACCAGCACTTTGAGCAAATAATCGTATTCGCCGGCGATGTGATGGCATTCCAGAACGGAGGGAATTTGAAGAATAGCCGTTCGGAAATCCTCGATATGCTTGGTTTGATCCAGCGTAACGAGGACGAAGGCCAGCAGTTTGTATCCCGTCTTATCCCGGTTCACCTTGATCGTGTAAGCTTCGATAACCCCCGCTTCCTCCAGCTTGCGAATTCGTTCGGACACGGCCGGGAGCGAGAGATTCACTCTTTTGCTCAATTCGGAAGCCGTGATTCTGCCGTTTGTCTTTAGGGCGTTCAGTAGAGTTAAATCGATTGCGTCCACGTGGTCATCCCCTTTTGCGAGTTAAATATTTAATGGAATTATACTATTCAGGTTAAATATTGATAAGTGATTTTCTTCACTGGCTAAAAATTATTAAAAACGATGATCCCGTTTTGAAGGATCACCGTAAGTTGGTTCACGCGAATTTCTATTTGTAGACGGGGGCCAGACTCGAAGCCGACAGCTGCTCCGAAAGTCCGAAATATTCGCAAAAATTCATGATCGTCGGCTGCCATTTGGCCGGATTGATGTGATTGGCGGAGCCCTCCATCAACAGATGCGGGGCGGCATGTACGCGTATTATGCGGGGCGGCATGTACGCGTATTATGCGTACCTCGACGGCCGCGAGCGAGCTTGGCGCTTCGAACGGATGAACATTTACAAGCTTGGCTTCCAACTGTATGGGACATTCTTTTACGCGCGGTGTTTTAACCAGATGGGATGGGGTGGAGGTCAAGCCGGAAATCCCGAATTTATCGGATTCAAACCGGTAACCGCGGCTGGCCTTCGACTCGGGGACCGGGTTTCGGCCTGTCAGCAGCGTCAGCTTTTCCACGGCGGGAATCAAATCCGGCGAAGGCAGATTGAGCACGCATTCGCGCTCACGCAGCAGGTTTTGAACCGTTTGCGATTTTTCACTCATCCCCAGCATAGCCGATTGATTAAGCCACCAGGCCGAAGACATAGGCGCCAAATTGGGGCTGCCGTCTTCGTTAAGGGTAGAGATCAGTACGATGGAGGTTCCGAAGTACAAAATGTTGGGTTCAATGACGGTGTGGTTCACGAGGTTCTCTCCTTTATGTATGAATAGGATGCGCCGTCAGTGTAACACAGTTCGCCGCGACTCGGGGGCATTCTGGAATAAGACCGCAAGATCGCGAAAGCAAGCCTCACGGTTCAGATCGATAAGGGCCATACCATTGTTTGCTTTATGTATGCATATATTTATATGATAACGTCGAATATTAGCGGAGTATGCGAGAAACGTTCATATCTGGTTAACATAAGCCATCTATACTTGATGTATATCCTTCTTTCGCACCTATCCCACTACTAAAGGATGGCTGACATTATGGGCATTCACACCTACTTTCGATCGCTGAACGAATTGGAACGCATCTACCGCTGCCCGGGAAAGTTCAAGTTCGAAGAACACAGCGTAGCCGCGCATTCCTGGAAGGTTGTACAATACGCCAAAACCTTGGCGAATATCGAAGAGCAGCACGGCGCTGAGATAGATTGGAAGAAGCTTTACGAGATTACGAGCAGCCATGACTACGGGGAAATTTTTATCGGGGACATCAAAACGCCGGTTAAACATTCCTCCATGGAGCTGCGCAAGCTGATTCAACAGGTTGAAGAGGGAATGGTGTCGAATTTTATCGAAGAACATATTCCCGAGGAATTCAAGAGCATTTTCCACAATCAGCTCCGCGAGGGAAAAGACGATACCGTCGAAGGTCTGATTCTGGAAGTCGCCGATAAGCTCGACCAGGTGTACGAGGCGTTTGCCGAGCTGCAAAGAGGCAATACGGAGAAAGAATTCGTCAAGATGTACCGGGACGCTTTGGTCAAAATCAAAAATATCAAGCTAAAATGCGTCGAGTATTTTTTGCGGGAGATTTTAACGGATATGGTCAATGAAGGTTCGAAATCCACCATCGATATCAGGCAAATTACTCAAGAGGCGCTAAGCCAATGAGTTGGGATGGAAAAGCAGCCGGTTCGCTAAGGGACCGCTGCTTTTTTTCAAGCTGAAAAACGAATTTAAAGCCTAGCGGATTGGAATATCCGGCGGACGGCTTGCGCTTCCCATTTCTCAAACAGCGGCCATCGCTGATCCGGAAACAAATCATGCTGGGCGGTTACGGCCCAATGAAGCCGCAGATACCAAAACACGGCAATGCCGATTTGGCCGGCAAACGGGGCGGGGTCGATGTTTTGATCCGTCAGGAGCGAAACCAGATCCACTTCCGGCGGGGCAAACACCGGGCGCTGCCAGTCGATAATCCGATAGCCCCCGGAGTCCCCGAATACCTGTTCCGCTTTCAAGTCGCCATGAATAGGGCGCGAGCTCTTGACCACTTGTTTGATCATCTCCGGCGAGTTTGTCCATTTACTTAACCGTTCCGTCACGGATGATTCCATCGTTTTGAACCGTCCGTCAGCGATCAAAGAGCCGAGTTTACTCAATATATCTTGCCGGGTTGTCAGCCAAGCATTTTCACTGGAACCGAGGTCCAGATACTGGGGAAGCTGCCCTTTGATATCGCCGATTTGCTCGATCAGTTTTTTGCCGTGCTCCGCCCAACCCGCAGGGCTGCCGGCACTGAGCGGCGGGACATCCAACCATTCGATCAACAGAATCGTTCCGTTCTCCCACGTGTCCAGCAAACGGCACCCCGGCAGCAGCGGGGAGGAGGCTTGAGCATAAAATTCGGCTTCGACGCTGGGCGAAAGCTGGGATTTATAGATGAGGGCCGTGCCGTCCTCCAAAACAAGCTTTTGAACGCAGGACAGCGGCCATTCGTGGATCGTTTGTCTGCTCAAGATTCTACTCCCAAGCAAGTCTTCCAATTCGTGGTCGGTATGCATATGAAGGCCGGAAAACACCGGGTGTGTTTGCATCAGGCCATTTCCTCCTTAACTTTCGTTTCCGGTTCGTCTATGTTAACTTATGATTGGATATCGCGGGGATTGGAAGATCAGCATGAAATGGAGTATACTGCAAGCATTGTTTATCATTGGCGAAAAGGAGTACGGATCATGAATGAGACGGCCGCATCGGCGATCACCAAAGCCCTTGGCAGAAAATCGTTGTTTCATTTTACCCGGGTGAGCAATTTGGCGGCGATTTATCATTTCGATGAGATGTGGTCCAGCTCGCTGATCAACCCGCAATCGAACGGCGAACGGAGAACGGCGCCCAAAGTCATGGAGCATCAAGCTTATTCCATGACGATCAATAGCCATTTGCGAATCCCGCAGAGCGTGATGGACCCGGGGATTACGCTTGAGCAGTTCCGCGCCTACTTGGACCGGCATGTATTTTTCTGGCCGACGCGAAGAGCCTGCTTGAAAATGCTGGATACCTACTCCCGAAGAGAACCGGAAGGGAAGTTTGCCGTTCTTGAATTCGACGCGTATGCTTTGCTGACCGGGCAGACTAACGCCATCCAGCTCTGCAAGTACGATTCAGGCAGCGCCCCGCGTTTCCCGTCAAGATGTTCCTATAGAAAAAGCCTGGATATGTTTTTGCCGATAGACCAATTTAAAATAATCACAAGCAGCATCGTGCCCGCCAAAGCGTCGGAAATTTTTGAAGTATTGGTGGAAGAGCGGGTTACGAAAGTATCCGAATACTTGAAGTCCGTACATATCGCCCATCCGGAGGATTTGCCCGAAGGTTGGCGGCTGCTGGCAAAACCACTGAATGGTTTCGGGCAATTGAGTACGAATCACTTGCCTAAAATGAATAGTTAGCCGGTGAATTCCTGTTGGCATCTCGAGTCAACATCATTACACCCTAATAACAGGAAATACTCCGGCTAATTTCATTGGAAATAGGATTCACGCGGACTTAGCTGGAAAAGCTCCTACTAATTTAAGCAAAAAGGCAGGTTTACTGCCAAAGTTCATCATTTAGCAGGAGGATTTCCAGTTAGTGTATCATTCAGACCAGTAATCCTCTAATTAACGGGAGAAATTCCAGTTGGTGGGGTGGTTTTCTGGCCATCCCGATCTATAGCGGCACTTAACCGCTCTACATACTCAATGAAACGTTTGGCCGCCGGCGACACGTAGCGGTCTTTTCTCCATTTCATGCCAAGCTCCCAATTCCAGCTTTCCTCTTCGATGGGAATCCAAGAAAGTCCGTCCAGCTCAAGCCCCATGGTTTTGGGGAGGACGGACACGCCTAGTCCCGCTTTAATGAAGCCCGCCACCGTAATCAAATCCTCGGCATCATAGGTCGAGGCCAGCGTAAACCCGGTATTGTGGAAACGCGAAAGGATAGTGGCCTTAAGGCCGCAGTTATTCTTGAGTCCCACAAACGGTTCGCCGGATAGCTCTCTCATGCTGAGTGAAGGGCGTCCGGCAAAGCGATGCTGACCGGAAACGACGATATATAGCGGCATCTCGCGGATTACCGTCCATTCGCGATGATCCGGCGTCGACTCCCTGGAAGTGATCATCAAATCCGAAAAACCCTTTTCCAAATGTTCATCGATATCACCGAGATTGCCCTGCATCAGTTCAAAACGTACATTCGGGTATATGTTCTGATAATCACGAATCAAGTTGGGCACCAGATCCACGCCCAGAATATTGAGATAAGACACGGAGACAACGCCGGACTCGGGGTCGGACCATTCCTTGATTTCCTGTTTGCCTTTTTCGATGTCTTTCAAAGCCTGCTCGGCCCATTTGGCAAACATTTTCCCGTAGCGGTTGAGTTCTACGTTTCGGCCGCTGCGTTCGAATAAGGGGACGTGAAGTTCGCTTTCAAGCTTGGAAATGGAATGGCTCAAAGCAGGCTGCGTCAGATTCAAAGCTTTGGCCGCCTGCGTCATATGCTGAAGCCGGACAACGGTCAAGAAATAATCCAACTGGGTTAGCTCCATTTTTAGCATCTCCTTACATGAACGAAATTTATGAATTTCATTAAAACTATAAATTAGACGTTATAAATGGTCAAGCGTACAATGAAGTTGATCTTATGAAGCCAGCCACGGCTGGGAAAAGGGGAGAGACATGTCGGCATACGTTATTTTTATACGCGAGCAAACCAATCATCCGGATGAACTTAAAATCTATTCGGAAAAGGCCCCGGCGGGTTTGGTCAATCATCCGGTGAATCCTCTCGCTCTATACGGCAAGTATGAAGTCCTTGAAGGCCCGGAAGCGGAGGGAGCCGCGATCCTTGAGTTTCCGACCTTTGCGCAAGCAAAAGCTTGGTATTTCAGCCCTGCTTATCAGGATGCCGTGAAACATCGGCTCAAGGGAGGAAACTACCGCGGCATCATCGTAGAAGGCATTTCCCATAAAGAAGGTGAGCCATCCATGAATAACCATCATCCATTGCCGGAGATTATAAGCCGGTTTATAGAGGCGAGCAATAACCACGATACGGATGCGGCATTAGCCTGCCTTGCCGATGATGTGCTGTTGTTTGACGACGCCCGTGAATTCCGCGGCAAGGTTGCTTTTCAAAAATGGAGCGATGCGGAATATATCGGTTCGCATATCAGCCTGAAAATTCTTGGCGCCGCTGCGCTGCAAGACTCCGAGTATTTAGTGTCAACCGAAATCAACGGCGATTATCCGGCCTGTCCGTACTTTTTTGACTATACGTTCACCTTGAAAGACGGGCTAATCGCCAAATTGGAAATTTTGGAATCCAAAACGGGGGGCAATGATTATGAGTAAATTTTTTGAATATGTACGAGATGAATTTTCCGGTAAAATGGCGCTGGTGACCGGCGGCACAAAAGGGATGGGGCAAGCCATCGCGGCAAGACTCGCCGGCGCCGGCGCTTCCGTGTTGACAACCGCGCGTTCCATGCCGGACGATCTTGCGAACCCCGATCAGTTCGTACAGGCGGATATTGCTACTCCGGAGGGCGTGGAACAGGTCATTCATGCCGTGAAGGAACGTCTTGGAGAAATCGACATCGTGGTGCACTGCGTAGGCGGTTCAACCACACCCCCGGGCGGTGCGCTCGCATTGTCGGATGGGGACTGGCTCCATGCCTTGAACTGGAATTTGCTCGGCGCCGTTCGACTGGATCGCGGACTGCTGCCGGTGATGCTGAAGAAGGGGAGCGGGGCGATCGTCCATATTTCGTCGATCCAGCGGCGTCTTCCGCTATATGAAACCACGCTGGCTTACGCGGCCGCCAAAGCCGCATTGACCAATTACAGCAAAGGGTTGTCCAACGAGTTTTCGCCTCGCGGCATCCGCATCAACACAGTAGCTCCCGGGTTTATTCAGACAGGGGCCGCGGATGCGATGATCGACCGGGTCGCCACGAAAACCGGGAGCCGCGAAAGCGCAATAGCCGAGCTCATGGACTCACTTGGCGGTATTCCGCTTGGGCGTCCGGGATACCCAGCAGAGGTCGCGGAACTTGTTGCATTTCTGGTGTCCGAGCGGGCGGGCGCGATTACGGGGAGCGAATACGTGATTGACGGAGGCACGATTCCGACAGTTTAATTGATATTTTGCCGTTTGAGTTAATGAAAAAGCACGCGGATTTTTCCTCGCGTGCTTTTTTCGGTTTAGTGTTCCGCCTCGCGGAGCTGCTCCTCCAGGCGGCGAATCGCGTCGGTGAGCCACTCTTTCTCGACGCGGCTGGTTTCCTTGGCGATAAGCAGCATTCCCTTGCGAAAAGGATCCTGCTCATCATTTAGCCGGGATGGGGCGCCTTGGTTTGAGAAGAAGCTCTTTCCTCCCCGCAAAAACTCCATTCGCCGTTGCAAAACGACGAATTGCTCTTTCGGTTCCACATGTTTAAGAAAAGCCAATACCGTAAAGAAACGGTTTCTGTCGGAAATATCCACATCGCCCGGAGATCTTAGATCTTCATGGAGCTTGTTTGTACCGGACTCGGTAATATATAAAACAATCTTTTCCAGCCCGTTCTCGCCGGGTTCCTTTTTTTTGCTCAAGAGGCCTTGTTTCTCAAGACGCGTGATGGCCGGGTATAATGCGCCGTCGCTGACGGAACGGAAATGTCCGGTTAGGAGGGACAAACGTTGTTTCAATTCGTAACCATGCATCGGGGTTTCCTGGAGAAACCCGAGAATCGCCAATTCCAGCATAGGATCCTGCCTCTACAATTCTTTGACTAGTCGGCCGCGCTCCCCAGTTTTTCAGGAAGAACGAGTGCTTGCTTCCGCATAAAAAGAAGGCTGCTCAGCAAAGTCGTACATGCCGCTACTTGAAATACTATCATAGCGAGGAGCATCGGAACAATTCCCCAATATTCATACATGCCCGTTCCGATCATCGGCGCAAGCAGCCGTCCGCAATAATTGAACATGGTGACGGTTCCTTGATAGAAGCCCTTTTGTTCCGGAGGAGCGAGGCGCGAGGCAAATGCCGGAATGGCGGGGAACACGATGATTTCTCCTAAAGTCAGGAAGATCATACCGGCAATAAACCAGATATAGGATCCGTGGACGATCAGGCACAGGAAGGAGAGGATGAACATCCCGACTCCCGTCATAAACTCCGCACCCTCCGCTGCAAACCGTTTCCGCAAAAACACGCTTACGGGCTGAAGGCCAATCACGAGCACTCCGTTTAACGTCCAAAGCAGGCTGTACAGACTGATTTTCATGCCTAAATCTCCGATAAAAACCGGAACAACGGCCTGCCACTGAATATAGCCGATCATGATGAAAGTATTGCCCAACCCAAGCCATAGAATAGACCGGTATCGGGGGTTGCCGTCAAATTTTATCTTGAAACTTTTCCGGCTTTTTTGGCTTGTTTTCGGCACAGGCCTCAAATCCGGCAAACCCAACAGCTCCAATAAAAAAGCGCCGATAAAGAGAACGCACATACTCAAAAAGGAAAGACGGAAAGAATAGGAGGCAAGTATTCCGCCTAGTGCGGCTCCCGCGGAAACCCCGATGTTTTGAAACAGGTAATTCAAATTGAAAGGTTTTCGTTCCCCTTCCGGCCAAATGACTCCGGCCCCGGCGCTAATGGAGGTTATGCAAACGCCAAGAAACAAGGTAAGCGTCAAAAAAGACAGAAGAAATCCAAGCCAATTTTCGAGCAGGGTCAAAAGCAGGCTGCTTCCCGTCATCACCAAGGTTGAGATCAGCAGCGTTTTCTTTCCTCCAAGCCGGTCGAACAGCAGGCCGCCAGCCATGCTGCCCAGGATGCCGGAGGCCCCTTCCGCAGAAAGGACCCATCCGGCGGTGCTTACGGACTGATGAAGCTCTTTGGTTACATAGATCATCGTCAAGGGCCATAAAAAAGAGAATGCGGCCATCACGAGCATGGCGCTTCCAGATAAGGCCCAGACCTGTTTCGGATATGACTTTAAAATAGAGAAAGACATTCAAAAATACCTCCTATGGACAAACTTACCTGAAATTCGGTCCATATATCGTTTAGAGGTATAATACATCGAAAAGATATATTGGTCAACAATTTGAAAAATCTTCCGAGGCGTATTCCGCGAAAATTCGTGAAGCTGAAAGAGGCGGAAATCTGAATAAAGCGGGGAACTTACATATTTATGTGCGTACCTTTATACAAAACCGGTATTGCCGCTGCTATAAGGATCATCCCCAGAAAAGCGGGTGCGGGAGACCCAAGCGAAACATAGATTTGACCTCCAATGATAGGCCCAATGATTCTTGCCAAAGCCTGAATAGATTGGCTGCCTCCTTGAATCCTTCCTTGTTCACTGGAATCGGCAGATTTGGAGAGCATCCCGTTGAATGAAGGCCCGAAGATCGAATCACCAAAACCAAATATAAACATTCCGGCGATAAAAAGAGGATAGAACGAGAACCATGCCGATAGCGCAATAAGGCTGTAGCCTGTCATCTCCGAAACCATTCCAAGAATTGCGATCTGTTTATCGCTGCGTTTTGTCAAAAGCTTTGGCATGATGAAACCTTGAGAAAGGATGTCTTGGAATCCCATAATTGAAAACATAAGTCCGATTATTGCAGGCTTCCAACTGAAAGTATCCATGGTGAATTGTGAAAAAACAGCCTGTAAAGACCCGTTGGGTATCCAAAGCAAGAACGCTGAAATCAGCAGCCTTTTTAGGCTTTTCATGGAAAGTATGTTTGCAAGCTGCGTAAATGGATTCAGTCTTGCAAAGGTAATTTCTTTCAGCCTATGATTCTTGTCGAGGCTCTCAGGCATATAAAAGAATCCATAAACAACATTCAATAAAGTAATGATTGCTCCAAAATACATGGGCACAGAATAACCAAACTTGGCAAGCAATCCGCCTAGCGTTGGACCAATGACGGTGCCTGCACCTACAACCGCACTCATCCATCCAAAGTATTTGGTTCTCAGTTCCGCAGGAATGATGTCTGCAAAATAGGCGAAGATCGTGCTTATGCTTCCACCTGTTATACCTTCTATAATGCGTCCGGCAAATAACACCCATAGGGCTCCTCCAATGCCAAAAACGAAGTACCCGATTGCGGAACCCATAAGGCATACTAAGAGCAATGGACGACGGCCATATTTGTCGCTCAACGTTCCAAGCACGGGGGCCGCAAAAAACACGCAGACGGCATAAACAGAGGTCAGCAGTGTAACAACGGTAGCTTGTTCTCCCGGATTGCTTGTATAAGGCTGCACTAAGAATGGGACGACAGGCGCAATGATGCTGAAGCCTATTCCGCAAAGAAACACAGAGATAAGACCGAATATTAGAGCGTGTTTATCTACCGTTTGCTCCGTGCTTTGTACATGGTGTGATCTAGATTTGAACATTGAATACTCCTCTCAAAAACTGATTTTATTTCCTTGGAAACATAATCATCGTATTCCCATTTAGTTTCCTTGTCAACAAAATGGCGATAAAAAAGCAGCCCGCTCTCAATTGAGCTGGGCTGCTTGTGGTTTCATTTTCATTATTAAATGGATCCGGCTTAATTAATCTCTATGCCTTGTTTCTTGATTTCTGCATCCAAATGCCTGCTATACTTTTCCATGAAGCTAAGCATAGTGTCAAGTTGTTCCTCGGTTATCTGCTCAAACACGGCTTTATCCCGCGCTTGAAACTCTTTGTGCAGTTCCTCATGGATATGATAAACGACTTTCCCTTGCTTAGTGAGCCTAAAATAGATTTCTTTCTTGTTTTCCGGCTTCTGGTAGCTTTCGATAAGGTCTTTTTCTATGAGTTTTTTTGTTAGTTTACTTATGGCACCTTTGGTCATATACAAGGATTCCGCAAGTTTTGTCACGTTGGGATCTGCATTCTTTTCAATGCATTCGATACAATGCACTTCAGAAGACTTATAACCCTTAAGACGGTCTTCCATTTTAGTCTTGTTAAGCCAAGCCATCTTATTAAACAAGTCCCTGAAATCCATCATGACCTGTTCATGCTTGTTCACGGCCTATTCCTCCCACCTTTTGGTGCATTATAATATTATATTGATGTTTTGTTTCTATTTCAACAATATTATATTGATTTTGTATTTTCAGTTTTTTAAAAGAAATATTGACATCCCTACAGCCGTTGTCTAAAATTAAATTGTGTACAATATAAAGTGAGAAATAGAAGCCGCATGATTTTGTCTCAAAAGGAGAGAACCCAGATGGAGAGAGTACAATCGGAAGACCAATTTCAAAATCTGATTCAAAGAGATCAGTTTACCGTGATCAAATTCGACACAACCTGGTGTCCGGATTGCAAAAACCTGGACCGGTTTATCGGCGACATTATCGCGGAACATACGGACAAGGATTTTTACGCCATGGACGCGGAGCAGTTCCAGCCGATTGCGGAAGCGAACGAAGTGCGCGGGATTCCAAGCCTGCTTGTCTATAAAAATGGGGAGAAGCTTGCCCATCTGCACAGCAAATTCGCGAAAACGCCGTCTCAGATCAGAGAATATCTCGCGAGCCTGTAATTTTCGGCTAGGTAAGAGCCATAGTTCCCGGATTTCCGGGGCTATGGCTTTTTTCGTAGAAAGGAAAAATGGAGTTCAGGAAAGAATCAGCCCGGTATACCAGAAAATCACAAATGCGGATGTCGTTCTCATGCAAAACGTGCATATCCAGCATCATGTGGGCGCCTGCAATCACATTCTCCGCGCCAATGATCTTGAAACGGTGGAATGGAAGGCGAATAGCGGAATAATAGAAACAAGCCAAGGCAACGGGCCTTGGCTTGTTTTGCTGTATGCTCGAATATTTTCTGTTTATTTCGATGCGTTCAGCTCGGAAAGCACCTGCTTGTACTCCTGCAAAAGATCCGCAAGGGACTGTTTGATCGCGCCTGCATCTTTGGATTCGACCGCCTTGCTCACCGCATTTAAGGCTGCGTAGAATTCGGAATCTTCCGTGGAGGCTTTGGTAACGGCGATTGTTGTTCCTTGAAGGCTGCCGGCGGAAATGACTTTCCCGGTTCCTTGAACCGCTTTAAAATCAATCGGGGTTCCGCTCACTTTAAGCACTTGGGTTGATTTTACCGATATTTGACCAACCGACGATGCGTCCAGTTTAATCGCGTCGGCGGGTTTAGTCGTAAAAGAACCTTTTGCTTCCAATTTGGTAGCGATGCCGGCGCTGATTTTGCTTGGATCAATCAGGTGGACTCCCGCTGCTTTTTCATATTCTCCCAATGTAGCTTTCCATTCTTGCTGAGTATCCGGCGCGTAGGTTTTCACCAGATCCATAAGATCCGGAAGCACTGGCAATACTTTCACCGACGAGGCTTGGAGAGTAGGGGGAGCCTCCAAGGTCGAAGTGGCCAAAGCGGGGGCGGTTGTTCCGTTTGCCGCGCTGGCAAAAGCCGGAACGGCCAGGACAGACAGCATCGATGCGGATAAAGCGATTTTTTTCAGCGTGTTGCGGTGTTTCATGATAAACACTCCTTTGGGGTTTGGTTTGTCTTGCAATTTGAACTATACAGGGCCTGTATGGCACAAAATTGGTGGCTTTGTGGAAAAACAATGGCATTCAACTATCCGCTCGGCCAAATTGATATAATGAACCAGAGAAAATCCGGGGGGCTCCACTTATGAATAATAATCAGGTTATCGCCGTCGTGGACGATGACATCAATATACGCCATTTAGTAGAAGTCTATTTGCATAAAGAGAATTATCAAACTGTCGGTCTCGGAAGCGCCGAAGAGGCTTGGGACTTATGGAGGAACGATCCGCCCGATTTATGGGTGCTCGATGTGATGCTGCCGGGGATGGACGGTTATGAATTTTGCCGCCGCATTCGGGATGAAGCGGAAGTGCCGATCATTATGATCTCCGCAAAGGATAATGAGGTCGACAAAATTTTAGGGCTGGAACTCGGGAGCGATGATTACCTGGTGAAGCCGTTCAGCCCGCGCGAGCTGGTAGCCCGCATTAAACGGCAGCTGGACCGATGGGATAAAATGACCAAAAGCGACGGTCAGCAGGAAATTGCTGATTCGAGCAAGCTGGAGATCGGTGACTTGCAGTTGATGCTTGAGGAACGGCGTGCGTTCTGGCGCGGGGAAGAGGTCGAGTTGACCAGCAAGGAATTTCTGATGCTGAAGGTGTTCTCCGAGCATCCTAATCGGGCTTTTACTAGGGAGGAGCTGCTGGCTTATATTTGGGGCGACGATTATTTCGGAAGCGACCGGGCCGTCGATCACTTGATCAAGCGGGTGCGGAAAAAAATCGATCAACTGCCGCTGGAATCGGTTTGGGGACACGGTTACCGGCTCAGATCGGACAAGGGGGAAGCTTAAGATGAAATTGATCCATCAGATCAACCTGGCGTTCGGATTGTCGCTCGTATTGGTGCTTTCCATAACGGCGGGGGTCATCCATTATGTGCTGCTGGACCATTTTATCGGGGCAAAGCAGGAGGATTTGCGGACGCTGGGCGCATCGATTACGGCTAATTTGCAGGCTCAGCCTATCAACGCGGTAAGTGTGCAAAGCGTCGCCACACTGACTCCGGCGTTTTCACCCGTCACCTCCGGCGTCGAAGCCATCGTTTCCGATAAGTCGGGGAACATCGTGTCTACGGGTGTGCCCGTTACGGCCCCCGGAACGGCCTTGAGCGGTAAAATCACGGCAACGCAAACGACCGCCGCCACGAGCCTGCAGAAATTATGGAACGGAACCGACAGCCGTTATCTGGTTCAGGTTAATCCCATACCGGAGGGTAAGCTGACCCTCTTTACTCCGCTAAGCAAGGTCAAAGAGGTTGAGAAGGTGTTAATGGGGCAGCTGATTTTGGTGTTTTTTGCCGGAGGAGCCATCATGTTTCTGCTCAGCCTCTTGATTACGAGGAAACTGATTCATCCGCTTATGGAGCTGCGAGAGGAATTGAAGAAAGTAAAAAGCCGCCGTTTCTCCGAGGTTTCGCTCGTCAAAGCGGGCGGGGAGATCGGAGCCGTTGCTCAGACCGTGCATGAAATGGCCTCGGAACTGGACCGCTTCAATCAGGTACAGAAGCACTTCTTTCAAAACGCATCCCATGAACTGAAAACTCCGCTGATGTCCATATCCGGTTATGCGGAAGGGATTCGGGACGGCGTTTTTGAAGGAGAGGATGTCCGCAAGGGCCTCGATATCATTCTTGGGGAAAGCGGGAGGCTGAAGAATCTGGTCACGGAAATGACGCTTTTGGCCAAGCTCGACAGCGAGGAAGGAATTTTCCGGCCGTCCCCGGTGAATCTGAAGGAGCTGGTGACGGATGCGGTCGAACGCATCAACCCGCTGCTTGTCAAACGAAACGTAACGCTTCAAACGGACCTGCCGGAAAAGGATGAATTGATTTTGCAAGCGGACCCGGACAAACTGTTGCAAGCGCTCCTGAACGTGTTGTCTAATGCAGCCAGATACGCGCATGAGCGAATCCGTGTACGGGTTGCCCATAATAAAGGGAAAATTACCGTTATGATTTCCGACGACGGGCCGGGCATTCCCCGGGACTTGCTGCCGGCGCTCTTTCACCGGTTCGTCAAAGGCAAGGACGGAGAGTCCGGGCTTGGGATGGCGATTTCGCGGGCCATCGTGGAGCGCAGCGGAGGAACCATCTCGGCGGATAATCTTAAAGCAGGTGGAGCTATATTTACGATCACTTTCCCGGAAACGGGGTTTGAAGTGGCCAAAAGGCGCAGATTATCCGCTTGAATGACGGGATCATCGACAGAAAACCCAAAGGTTGTCCCAAAAGTAAATTAGTTCATTTGACTAACGGCTCGGCGATCTCTCGAATAGCGGTTTGAAATGGCCTTATTTCACTCCGAAGCCGCATTTTCTAAAATTAGCGGTACAAAATGGCCCTATTTTCGGTAAAACATCCAAAACCAAGGGGAATAGGAACTCTTCTGCAGAAATAAGGCCATAAAACGGCGCTATTCATTCAGAATGAGCCTTTCCCGTGGAAATAAGGACATAAAGGATCGCTATTTAAAATGGGAGGGATACGGTATTTGGGACGTCGTTGACCAGAGCAGACTATGCCAATCCCAGCCGCTCAATTTTGGTGACTGCTCTTTGATAAGCGTCTGTTCCGTTCCCTTGTGAATAACCGTTGACTCTTATGCTCATACTTACTTTAAACTTTTTGCTAATGACTCACGCTTGACAAAGAAAGTGCCATGATTTGGCGGTTCTCTCCGGGTTAAATTTACTTTCGAAAGGTCAAGCAAGCGATGACAATATGTGACGAAAAATGTAATCTATCAAAAATGTTTGTAATGAAATTCACAATTATTGTGAAAAGAATCACATTTCTATGTTTAGTTTTTATTTATAATAATTTTGTAAATATAAATTGAAGGGGAGAATTCACTGTGAAATTTTTCAAAGTACTCGTAGTAGCAGGTATCGCAGTTGCCATGTTGTCCGGCTGCGGATCCAACAATGACAAAGCCAACAATGCGGCTAACGGCAACAAACCTGCAGAACAAACAGACGCTGTAACTACAGCATCTATCGTTAACGAAGCTGACGCATTCACTACTGCTGTTAGCGACAAAGGTACCTGGATCGTTGCAATCCTGAACGACCTGACTGTTGATAAGGAAGTTGTCGTATCCGGCGAATTCCACGACAAAGGCGATTCCGCAAACGCGATCTACCGTAAACTGGCTCTGTATGCTCAAGATGCAGACCACAACATCACGGCTTCTTACACACTGACTGTTCCTAAATTGACTGTACAAAGCGAAAACTTCAAAATCCAAGGCGGTACGGTTAAAGGCGACGTTTATGTAGAAGCTAACGGCTTTACCCTTGACAAAACTGGTACGATCGACGGCAACCTGTACTTCAAGAGCGACGATCTGAAAACAAGTGCAGTTCTGGACGGTAAAGTTACCGGCTCCACTGAAGTTAAGTAATATCCAGTAAGCCTTAAAAGATCAGCCTGCAGACATAACCATAACGGTGTTGTCTGCAGGCTTCTTTATTTCAAATAAATGAACGAACGGTACAAAATAATTCTTTACCGATCGTTCTCAATATGCTAAACTCATAATCGAAAGGAGGGGACGCGATGGCCAGAACGAGAGAATTCGATGAAGATGCCGTGCTGCTCAAAGCGATGTATCTTTTTTGGGAACAAGGATACGAGAAAACATCCATGCAGGATCTGGTCTCGCATATGGGTGTTCACAAAAGAAGCATGTACGATACGTTTGGCGACAAGCGGACCTTATATATTAGGGCGCTTAAACGTTACGGCGAACGGATCAATCAGTCCTTCGAACAGCGGATTCATATCGCCAATACGTCCCGGGAAGCGATTCGGAAGCTGTTCGAAATGGTAATTTTGTCCGAAAACGACGCGCCGAAAGGGTGCATGATGGTCAATACCGCCGTCGAGCTTGCCGTGCATGATCCCGAACTGAAAGAATCCGTCTGCCAAAGTTTAGACCGATCGGAACGGATTTTCCGCCGGCTGATTGAAGAGGGTCAGCGATCCGGGGAATTCGACAAATCGTTGGATGCGGAGTCACTCTCGCATTATTTAAACAATGCGGTGACCGGGCTGCGGGTGATGGTTAAAGCGACCGATGACATAGAAAAACTACAGCAAATCATTGATACGACATTGTCGATATTAAAATGAAATTTTTTTACTTATTCGAGAACGATCGTTCTCAAAAAACAAAAAATAAGGAGAGTTATACAATGGGAAAATTGAACGGGAAAGTAGCATTTATTACCGGAGGCAATAGCGGAATCGGCTTGGAGGCCGCAAAATTGTTTGTTGCGGAAGGCGCTAAGGTGATCGTTACCGGGCGAAATAAAGCAACGCTGGACACTGCGGCGAAAGAGCTTGGGACAAACGGCCTGGCGGTTCAAGCGGATGTCGCCGATCCGGCCAGCTTGGAAAAAGCCGTTGCCGCCGGTGTAGCACAGTTCGGCGGGATTGACGTGGTATTTGCCAATGCGGGAATTCCGGGAAATACGCCGGTGGGCGCGACGGATTTATCTTTGTTCGAAGAAGTGCTGAAGATCAATGTAACCGGCGTATTTTCTACGGTTCAAGCGACCTTGCCTCACTTAAAAGAGGGGGCCTCCGTGATTCTGATCGGCTCGGTGCTGGCTAAAGCGGGCAGTCCCGGATACGCGGCTTATGCGGCGAGCAAAGGGGCCGTGACCAGCATGGCGAGGGTGATGGTTTCCGAATTGTCGCCGCGCGGCATTCGCGTGAACACCATCGTTCCCGGAGCCACGGTTACGCCGATCTGGGGACAATCTACGCCTGAAGGGTTAGCTCAATTGGAAGCAAAACTTTCGCTCGGCATCCCGCTTAATCGTTTAGGGGCGCCTGTGGAAGTCGCCAACGTTGCTTTATTCCTGGCCTCGGACGACTCATCTTTTGTTCAAGGAGCGGAAATCAGCGTAGACGGCGGCGCGGGGGCCTCGCCGTATGGCGCTCCGATCTATAGAGCAACACGTTAAGCTTGTCTCGGCAGTTTGCCGTTTATATAAAAAGCCGGCCAGAATACTCTGGCCGGCTTTGTGCTATGTCTGGCCGGCGGCCGACGAAAATTTTTGCTTCGTCTCGATTTTCTTTCCCGATGTTGCGGGGCCATTATGCATAAGCTATGCTGTAATCGGTTCAAACGTTTAAACCATACAGGCAAGGAGATAAAACCTATGATGGAAGATCGCGGCAAGTTGAAGATCGTCAAATCGGAGTTGAAGGAGTGCAAGGACGTCCTGTCTGCCATCGGCGATGAAACTCGCCAGCAGATTATGGTGTGCCTGCTTGAAGCCGGGTGCGACGGGCTGCGCGTGGGGGCGATTACGGCGGAGACTCATCTGTCCAGACCGGCGGTGTCCCATCACCTGAAAATTCTAAAGGATGCCGGCATCGTAAACCTCTACAAGGAGACGACGAAGAACTTCTACTACATCGATCCGACCGGCTGGATTCGCAATTTGCGTAATTTGACCGGACATATTGAAGAGCTGCTGCCGCGATCCCGATCCTAATTTGGAGGAGAAAGCTATATGAACAGCATACCGGAAACGAATCTGACTCCGCAGATTCCGATTCACTCGGGGTTTGGCGTAAGCACAACAGCTAAAAAGGCGTTAGGAAAACGCAGTTTGACCGGAAAGGTCGTCATGGTTACCGGAGGTTATTCCGGGATCGGACTTGAGGCGACCCGCGTTCTCGCGAAAGCGGGGGCGACTGTCATCGTTCCGGCTCGAACCCGGGAAAAAGCCCGGGAAGCGACCCGCGGAATTTCAAATGTGGAACTCGAAGAGCTGGATCTGATGGACCCCGCTTCGATCGACGCTTTTGCGGAACGGTTTCTGGCTTCAGGCCGGCCGCTTCATATCCTGATCAATAGTGCGGGCATTATGGCGTCCCCGCTGATCAGGGATATGAGGGGATATGAAGGCCAGTTCGCCACGAACCATCTGGGGCATTTCCATCTAACGGCCAGGCTGTGGCCCGCTTTGAAAAAAGCCGGCAACGCGCGCGTAATAGCGGTGTCGTCCAGGGCGCAGCGCTTGGGAGGAGTCCTGTTCGAGGATCCGAATTTCGAAACCACGGAATACGATAAATGGAAAGCTTATGCCCAGTCGAAATCGGCGAATGTGCTGTTTGCCGTGGAGTTGGACAAGTTAGCCAAGGAGCAAGGGGTGCGGGCTTTTGCCGTTCATCCGGGCTTGATCCCCACGACGGGCATCGGCCGGTTCGGCCGGAATCCGAACGCCTCCGCTATAGCCAAAGGTCTTAATCGGCTTACGTTTACCCTAATGGACAAACTGAACATTATCAAGCTCATCAATCTGACGAAAAAAGGCCAAGGCAACAAATGGAAGACGATCAAGCAGGGAGCGGCCACTTCAGTGTGGTGCGCGACGAGCGAACAATTAAACGGCATGGGCGGCGTTTATTGCGAGGACTGCGACATCGCCGAAGCCGTCCCGGCTGACAGCACTCTGGGATTCGGCGTACGGCCCTGGGCGATTGACCCCGAAAAAGCCAAACGATTATGGCTGCTTAGCGAAGAGCTTACCGGCGTGAAATTCGTGTTTTAGATGGAGCTGCGGGAGAAGGCGGGAGATCATCAAGAATAATCCACATTTCCAAAGGGAAACATTTAACGACAAAGCGAAAAGGACCTGCGGAAAGAAGTGGATCAACCGTGAAGCTGAAATCATTATTGGGCCGCTTGCTCGTCAAACATATCCTAGGCGATGAAACGCTGGAAATCGGGAATCTGGAAATCGACTCACGAAAAGCAAGTCCGGGAGCTCTTTTTATATGCCTGTCCGGAAGCCTGAAGGATGGGCATGATTTTATACGGGAAGCGGTTCTTAACGGAGCGGTCGCCGTCATGGTGGAGCGGGAGGTGCCCGATATTCCGCCCGATATTACAGTTGTTCAAGTGCCGGATACCCGCCGCGCGCTTGCGGTGGTGGCCGATTATTTCTACGGACAGCCGACTCGGCGGTTAAAGGTGATTGGGGTTACCGGAACCAACGGCAAAACCACGACCACGCATTTGATTGAACACATCCTCAATGCCGGCGGCAAAAAGACAGGGCTGATCGGTACGCTGTATATGAAATTCGGCAAACACACGGAACCTACCGTGAATACGACCCCGGAGTCCCTTTATTTGCAAAGGCATTTTGAGAGCATGGTCAGGCTGGGAGCCGAATATGCCGTTGTCGAGGTGTCTTCGCACGCGCTTGATATGGGGAGAGTGAGGGGCTGCGATTTCAAAGCGGCGGTGTTTACGAACTTGACGCATGACCATCTGGATTATCATGAAACGATGGAGCGTTACGGGGACACCAAATCGCTGCTTTTTTCGCAGCTCGGAAGCGCCTACGAAGACGAGCCGAAGGTTGCCGTGCTGAACGCGGACGACCCCGTTTCCGGGGCGTTTGCCCGGAAAACCTCCGCGCAGATCGTTACGTACGGCATTCAAAATGAGGCTGATGTGCGCGCCAAACAGATCGAAATGAATCCCAGCGGAACTTATCTGGAGATTGAAACGATCTGGGGAGGGGCATCGCTTCGTTTGAAATTGCTGGGAGTGTTCAACGTCTACAACGTTTTGGCCGCGGTTGCCTTATGTTTGGCGGAGGGGATTCCTTTGCGGCAAATCAAGGGAAGCCTTGAGTCTTTTACGGGAGTGGCCGGGCGGTTCGAGCCGGTATATGCCGGACAGGATTATACAGTGATTGTGGATTACGCCCATAATCCCGGCGGGCTGGAAAATGTGCTGAAAACCGCCCGGGCCCTCGCCAAAGGCAAGCTGTATTGCGTTTGCGGCTGCGAAGGCGATAAGGACCGGAAAAAGCGTCCGGTCATGGCGCGCCTTGCGGCGTCCTACTCCGACCTGGCCGTTTTTACCTCGGACAATACCCGCTGGGAGGACCCTGAGCGATCTTGAACGAAATGATGGACGGCGTCATAAACGAGCCCATCTCCGCTGATCGTTATCTCGCCATGGTTAACCGGAAGGAGGCAATCGGCCATGTCCTGCAAGCCGCCAGGTCCGATGATTTGATCGTTATCGCGGGGAGAGGGCACGAATCCCATTTGATCGTGAAGGACGAGCGGATTCCTTTTGACGACAGGCAGGTAATTAAAGAACTGATCCACCAGGGGTACACGAGTTGATCCTTAGACTTCGTTAGTTCAGGATTAACGCGGCCGCCGCGGAATTTTTCAGCACCAATTTGATGTCTTTTTGCGGAGGCAGGCCAAACAAGCGGCGGTATTCCCGGCTGAATTGGGAGGGACTTTCGTATCCGACCTCAAGCGCAGCCGACGTTACGTCCATGGAACCGCTGAGAAGCAGGCGTCTCGCTTCCTGAAGGCGGAGTTGCTTTTGGTACTGCAGAGGGCCCATGGCCGTGATTTCCTTGAACTTATGCTGCAGTCCCGATACGCTCATGTTCAAGGACTTCGCAAGCTGCTCGGCGGTAAAGGGATGCTTGAAATTTTCTTTGATCCAGGCGATGGCCTTGCCGACTCCGTCGGCCTGCTGATCAAAAAGCGCCTGCTGCAAAAACAAATGGCCATACTCTCCTGTCAGCAGCCGATAGATCATTTCCCGTTTCAGGAGCGCCGATAAGAAAGGCGCTTCTTCGGGTTTGTCCAGAAGGCTTAGCAGCCGCACGAACAGGCGGCGCAGCTCCGCGTCGGATTTTCCGATAAACGCGCCGGGATTCAGTTTTTTGTGCTGGGGTTCTACGGTAATTCCGGCTTCCGTGACCACCGAAGCGATTTCCTGGGTCGTCAGATCGAGCCGCAGTCCGATATAAGGGGAGTCTTTCGTCGCTCCGGCGACCCGGGCCGAGGCCGGAAGGTCAAGCAAAGAGGTGAGGAAGTCCCCCTCCTGAGCATAATAATAGTTTTGGCCCAATTGGATTTCTTTGGTTCCGTGCAGAATGAGACAAAATGAAGGCGTAAGCACACTCGGAATGACTGGCGTCTCGCGGCTGTTCCGGTTAATGGTGAGATACGGAATGATGGTGCGGTTTCTCCCGTCCGAGGTGGTTATTTTCTCAGTCATCGCGATAAGTTCTTCAATAAGATATGAATCGGACATGAATCCCACTCCCTGTGCTCCGTGATAATGTAGACTTGCTCAACTTGAATTATATCCCTTTCCCAAATTGGAATTCAATCTGACTTAATTCATGGATTGCAGACTTAGGCAAATTTTATGCAGCAACGGTCTAGTGTACGAGTGTTCTTGATGTTTATCATTACCTTATCGGACATGAATAATCGATTGAAGGATATAGACAGGAGGAAGCATCAATGACGGTAAGCAAACGCAAACTGGGCAGCCAAGGGCTTGAGGTATCTTCCATCGGCCTCGGCTGCATGGGGATGAGCCAGTCTTACGGTCCGGCCGACGAAAAGGAATCCATCGCCACGCTGCATCGCGCCATTGAACTCGGCTGCAATTTCTTCGATACCGCGGAGAGCTATGGCCCGTACACCAACGAGGCGCTGCTGGGAAAAGCTCTGAAAGGAAAGCGGGATCAAGTAGTGCTTGCGACCAAATTCGGTTCACGCATATGGGGGAGAACCATCGTTGGCTTCAACAGCCGGCCCAAGCAAATCCGCAAGGCGGTGGAAGGAAGTCTACGCCGGCTTGGCACGGACTACATCGATCTTCTCTATCAGCACCGCGTGGATCCTTCGGTGCCAATCGAGGAGGTAGCCGGAACGGTAGGCGATCTCGTCAAGGAAGGGAAAGTGCGGTATTTCGGGCTTTCCGAAGCGGGCATTCCCAACATTCGCAAGGCTCATGCCGTCCATCCCGTTTCCGCGGTGCAGAGCGAATACTCGCTGTGGGAAAGAAATCTGGAACCGGAAATCATTCCGTTCCTGCATGAGATGGGCATCGGACTTGTTCCTTTCAGCCCATTGGGCCGCGGGTTTCTGACCGGGGAGGTCAAACGGGCGGAGGAATATCCGAAAGGGGATACCCGGCGTAAAGATCCGCGCTATAAGGGTGAAAATTACGACGCCAACAGGAGAGCGGCACAAATCGTCCGTGAAATCGCCGAAGCCAAGAGCACGACGCCTGGGCAGATCGCGCTCGCTTGGCTGCTGCATAAGAGCGACCACATTGTGCCGATTCCCGGCACCAAACGGATTAAATATCTGGAAGAAAATTTGGGCGCCGATTCCGTTCGATTGGAGCAGGCAGAGATGAAGGGGCTGAACGAAGCGCTATCTCCCGAGAAGATTTCGGGGCAGCGTTATCCGAACTGGATTATGCGAACGATTGACCGTTAATTTTGTGGGGGAAATAGTGCGAATTATAAAAGAACTCGTGTCCTTTAGGGACAGGAGTTCTTTTTTACCGGAGAAATGGAAGTTATGAGGAGGATTTTAAGCAATACCGTTCGATAATATCTTTGACTCCGTCATCATCGTTGGATAACGTGATTATATCCGCCGCTTCATGTAAGTTGAAAGTACAGATAAAAAAGCAGCCGGTAAGCCTAGTTTTTTTGCTTAACTGCTCATTGCACAAACCCTTCCACACCCACATTAATTCGGAACCAGTTTAATATAATCAAGTGACAGATGATAGGCTGAACTTGAAGCATTTTTACCTGCAACATTAAACTTGAAGGATTTATCTCCTGCCGAGCTGAAAGTGATCGTTGCCACATTCAGTTCAACATAGTTAAATCCAGATGAATATAAATCCTGAACTGCACCGTGATTTACATCGTTGACCGACAACTGGAACTGTCCTCTGTTGTTCCCCTTTTTTACACCGACCCTTACACTATAGCTGCGTGCCTCTGGCACATTCACGGTGTAAGTCACATAGTCATTGACGGCACTGGCCTCCAGCGCAGTTCCAAAGCCACCGCTCAGATTAAGGTCTCGACCGGTTCCATTTCCGAACATGGTATGATTGGCACCCGAGGTTGCACTTACAATTAAATTTTCGGTTTCATATCGACTGCTTTGAACGGAAATATTATCAAATTTAGCTGCTGAATCATAGGTTCTAACCCCTACGCTTCCCCCCTTATAGCTTGAATCCGACACACTTAGCTTAGGTGTAGTCATATCATCAACATAGACCTTAATGGCATCATCTTGTGCGACAATTTTAACATGATACTTCGTATCAGCCGTTAAGCTCATAGAAGCCGTAGCCAACGATGTCCAGCTATTGTTTGCCTTCCCAATCAGCACCTTCTGATTAGGAACGTCGAGTCCAACATAGTAGCCCTGGTAAGCATCCGCACCTGTTCCAGGATTGGATACTCTAAATACCAGCCCCGCATTGCCCGAAGAACCGGGGGTCACATCAGCTTCATAAATCAAATCTCCGAAGTTGGTGTCCAGGAGCGCCTTGGCGCCCGGATTTGAATCTACATTATACTGGCCGTCCGATGCGGTCCATGTACCGCCATATTTTGTCCACCCCGTATCATTACCATCATCAAAGTTATCTTCCACGGCCATTTCGACGGGTTTAATCGTATTATCTGCATTGAACTCAAATTTATCATATGCCAGTACGCGTTGAGAACTATTGAGATACCGCTTATGGTAAAAAATGTACCAATCATTTGTTGTAGGGGACTGAACAATACCATTATGACCCGGTCCGTCTGCTGTCGTCGTATCCGTATGCAGCATAATACCTTGGGGTACAAATGGTCCTGTTACAGATCTGGATGTGGCATACATGACCTTATAAGAGGAATCCGCCCATACACCAGCAGCATAATTCATATAGTAAATCCCGTTCCTCTTGAATACTTTAGGTGCTTCAAAATAATCATTATCGCCCGTTTTAGTCGGTGTAACTTTCTTATAAACTGTTCCATCAGGCCATGTTCCGAGAGACTTCATGTCCTCGTTAAGCTTTACAACATTACACTCGCCCCAACTGCCATAATACATATAAGCCTGACCGTCATCATCAATAAATACATCTTGATCCATGGGACCTGCGCCATTTCTTACAACATTGATAAGGGGGGCACCAATCGCATCGGTATATGGACCTTGTGGATTATCAGCGACTGCAACGCCGATTCCGCCTAATTGTCCATCACCATTGATTGCGTTTGCAGCAAAATAGATGTAGTATTTCCCATTGCGATAAGCCCCGCTCGGCGCCCACAAGGAATGCTGCAACCAGGAAATATTGGCCGAACTTATGACATTTGAATATTTAGTCCAATTGACCATATCTGTCGAAGAAAATATATCCACAGATTTTGCTCCAGTATCGGATTCACCAGGTTGAGTCGCACGAGTCGGATACACCCAATAAGTTCCATTAAAAACCTGCACATCAGGGTCTGCGTAATAACCATCCGCAAATTGTGGACCGGAATGAATCGGAGCAGGAGCAGCATTAGCGAGTCCCGGCAAAGATATAAACAAACAAATCACCATTGACACGCAAAACAATACCGGGTTAGATTTTTTGATTTTTCTCATGAGACAACTCCTTTTTTGACTGATAAATTACTTTCCTAGTTCCCCTTGCAGAACAAATCCTACCAGCTGGTTGTCGACTTCTTATGAGGTTCCACAGATCATAAAAACGCTTTCATTTATTCGCTATCAAATTCTCACTAACATCCCTCCTACGAAATAATCTGCGCAAAAATCTTATAAAGACCTCTTGAAATGAACTATACACTCATGAATTTTTATTAAAATGTAATTTCGTAAATGATTTTTGTAATAATTTTATATTTGATTTATTTTAACTGGTCAAGTATTGTAAGTGAGGATTAAACGGAAGGCAGCCCTTCCAAATTAGACAATAAGGGTTATTAAACAATAGGAGAACATCATGTCCTGGAGCAAATTGAAGCAGCAATTGGAGAGCTTTCTCAGTCCTGCGTTACAAGGGAAAGTGGAATATCGTGCAACCGGTTATCGTTATTTGCCCGATAAATCAGGGATTTGTTATATCGTGGTTGATAAAAAAAATATACTGAACATGAACGATGCGACCACTTTCATCAAATGGTATCAATCAGAGCAAGAAATAAAAAACGACTCGAGCATCAATATTCCGATCAGCCATGAACAAATCGAAGCTGTAAAAATGAATACGGAGGGGAAAATTCCGGAAGAGCGTTTAATCGTTATTGCGCGAAGCAGAGTACTCTCCGAATTGGCCAAGGAGCTTTTGGCAGCACAAGCTTCACTCAGTAAATCTAATTTTACGGCTGCAGCTACTAAGTTTTTATCCTCGTCTATTGAGGAGAGCATCGCAAGCAAGGATATACTATTGAATATTTTGGCATTGATGGACAGACGAGTTGGGAAGAAGCGGATTGTAAACATGTCCGAAAAAATCAGGCTAAAGCATCCGGCCGTGCAATATTTTTTCGAACTACGGCGCTGCTGTTCATTGTGAACAATTAATACATTCATTTCTACAAGTTTGTCTAGTATACGTCTCGTCTGTCTTGTGAAGCGATTCAGGTGCAAGGCAAGTTCATCGATTTTGCGTGCCATCGCAGAGGTTTATGCGGCCAAGGATGCATGCTGTCCGCCACGAATGTGAACCCGTACCCATGATGCGACGATTGCGCGTTGCTTCATCCAATGGACATCGTTAGCAAAACAAAGCCAGCCGTGCGAACAGATTACTCTGTCTGCGCGGCTCTTTATTCTTTCGGCGAGGGTGTGATGCGGCATCTTTTTTGTATTCTCAAAACATGTGGAGTCGGCAATATTGATGGTTCGAAAATAGGATGTGGCAGGTTCGCTACTAATTGTTGGATTTGCGTACCAGGTATGTTGAGTGATGCGTATCGCTTATACGGAAACAGTTTATTGGAGCCACGGACGAAGCTCAGGCGTTATTGCGCTTGGGCTTTTATTTAGGCTTTGACGGGTTGTTATGATTTACCTGGCTTTACTTCATCAACCCCGGCTTAGCCTTGGAACGAAAATTAAAATGACTTCTCTTCGGGCGGAACAATTCGCCAAACGCGGCGCCGCCCAAAACCAGAGCAGCCCCTATGATCTGGACAAAACCCAGATGATCCCCCAAAAACGCGGCTGAGAAGATCAATGCCGACAGCGGCTCCAGGTAGCCGCATATAGCTACGGTTTGCACGGGCAATTTTCCGATGGAGGAGAAGTAAAAATAGCAACCGATTCCGGTATTTACGATGCCAAGCACCAAAATAGGCAAAATGCTCCCCGGTTCAATATGGATGGAAAATCCCTGCTTGAACCCGATGTAGACGGCGACGGTCAGGAAGCTCGCGACGATTTGCCACATGGAATTTTCAAGTCCGGTGATGTTCTTCGCCTTCTTGCTGAAAATCACCATGAAGGCAAACATGACCGCGGACATGATTCCGCAGAACAATCCCCAGGAGTTTTTGCCTTCCGATATGGCTTCGATGTTCACGCAGAGCATGCCAACTACCACGGCAGCAAATCCGAGCAGCTTGGGCCAGGAGATCTTTTCCCGGAATAGAAGGGGGGACAAAATCAGGACAATCATGGGGCCGCAATAATAGGCCAGCGAGGCAATGCTGACGCCGATCTGTTGGTAGGCTTCGTACAGAAACATCCAGCCGATGCCAAGCGCCGCGCCGGAAATGATCACATACAAAAAATGCATTTTATTGTGCAAAAATTGAGCCTTCTGCTTGGAAAACAGAAAAAGCAGGACCAGAAACAAACTGCCGATCAGGGTTCTGGTTAGCACGATCTCGTAGCTGGTTAATGCGATATAGCTTGCGATAATTCCATTGGAGCCGAAGATCAAAAGCGCTATTATGTACTTGAAATATGCCTTTTCCGTTTTCATCTCATCATCCCGCACTTGAATTTCAACAGGCATCAATATATCATACTTTTAGACATAACAAAAACGAATGTTTATCATATATCATATGACAAATTCAAATGCAAAACGGAGAGATATGAACATCCAAAAATACATGGCATTTGTCAAAACCGTAGAGTACGGCAGCTTTACCAAAGCGGCCGAAGCGCTGAAATATACCCAGTCGGGTATCAGCCGCATGATCCATGACTTGGAAAAAGAATGGGGCGTCTCGCTTCTGGAAAGGGGACGCGCCGGCGTTAGTCTGACCTCGGACGGCCTGCAGCTGCTGCCTCAGCTTCAGCGGATTTGCCAGGATCACGAAATCCTGCTGTCGCAGATTAATGATCTGCACGGCATGCAGTCCGGGCTGATTCGCATCGGGACATTTTCCAGCGTAGCGACCCATTGGCTCCCGAACATGATCAAGCTTTTTCGGCAGGATTACCCGAAGATCGACTTTGAGCTGCTGCTGGGCGATTACACGGAAATTGAAAGCTGGGTTCTCGAGGGGCGTGTTGATTTTGGATTTTTGACGCTTCCGGCAAGGGTGGAGCTGGAAACGATTTTCCTGGAGGAAGACCGTTTGCTGGTCGTTTTGCCGGAAGACCACCCGCTTGCGAATTGCGAGAAATTTCCGATGCAAGAGCTGGAGAACTATCCGTTTATGCTGCTGGAAAAGGGCACAAGAAGGGAGATCTCGGCTATTTTCGCCAAACACCATCTTTCGCCGCAAATTCATTTTACGACCTGGGACGATTACGCCATTATGTCGATGGTCGAAAATGGACTTGGCATCAGTATCCTGCCCGAATTAATCTTGCAGCGCATCCCATATCGTATTATAACGAAAGAGATGGAAATACCCGCTTACAGAAAGATCGGCATCGCCATGAGAGAGCGGAAATCGGTTTCGCTTGCGGTCAGAAGATTTCTGGAATACTTGCCGAATCGAAAAAAATAATATGCCCATCCACAAGGAGTGACCCTCAATGAAATCCCCGGGAGGCTCGACTTTTCCGTATTATTACAAAGGCGGAGAGATTCATTGCCTGAAGTACGGCAGCAAATATCGGGATGAAGAGAAGCTGTTCGAGATCATGCGTTTGGAAGAGCGTTTTATACGCGATACCCATCGGAAGCTGAAGATTTGGGTAGACTTGTATAAGACCACCGTGACGAACAAGGTTCTGCTGGCATTGGTCAGCAATGTCGAGCAGTTAAAGGATCATATTGACCGTCTGTCCTTTGTCGGGCTGTCCGAAATGAATCGGTGGCGTGTAAAAAGAGCGCTTCGCCGCCTGAAATTGGATCTCAAAATTTCTTTTTACGCCGACCCCGAGGACGCCAAGACCTGGCTGGTATCGGAGTGAGTTCAAGAGGATGACCCGAAAGTTATCGATGGCGGCTTTTGGGACAACCTCTAAAACTGATCATGACAAAGCGGAGAATCCCTGCCGGATTGTAACGGGGGTTCCTCCTGTCAGATCGCCGTTATTCGATCGCAGTTATCAGGCGGCGGATGAACTTCGAGGATTTACGTTGACACAAGTCAGAGCGAAGAGACTGCTCTGGTCAACAGTTCTGGTCAACATCTTTGGCCAGCAGCACCCCTAAAATACCGCTTCCCTCCGACACTTAAAATAGCGGTCATTGATAACCTTATTTCTACGGGGATGCCTCTTTCTGAAAGAATAGCGCCGTTTTATGGCCTTATTTCTTCGGAAGAGGTCCTTTTTACCTCGGTTTTGGACGTTTTGCCGAAAATAGGATCCTTTTGCACCGTTATTGTCAGGAAAATACGATTTCCGAGTGGAATAAGGCCATTTTGTAACGTTATTCCATAACTGCTATTCAAGAAATCGCCGTTTTCCGTTCAGCGCCGCCTCCTCCGCGCAGCGAAAGCAAAGTAGGCATGGCCCGAGTCCGGTAAGGCTGACCTTTTCAGTTAACTGAACGATTCGTTAAATGGGCCGATTTTCTTTTGGGATAATCTTTTGCGTCAGAATATGAATATCCATGGAGGCTCCCATGCATTTGCGAAATCTTTTTTTCCATATTCATTACTGCAACGGCCGGAATCCGAACGATCTCAGGAAAATGCGAAGCAACATCACGAGAACGATTCAGCATCATGAGCTGCTGCTGGTGACCGGAGGGAAGGGCAGCATCACCATCGAGAACAAACGATATTCCGTAAAGGAAGGCATGTTGTTTTACATTCCCCCGGATGTGCTGCATACGATCAAAACGAATTCAAGCGATCGTATCTGTTTCATGTCCGTGCATTTCAGCTATGCCAACGTGAATTTCAATGACAACGAATGGTCGATCGGCGAGGAAGTGGAGAGGCTGCCGCTGCACGCGGTTCATGAGCTGAAAAACGGTTATCAAGTCGAAGATGTCTTCAGAAAATTGCTCGCCACCTGGGACGGGAAGCTGCCCGGCTATGAGTTCGTCGCCAAAGCTTATTTGCAGCAGCTCGTTTTTGAAATCTTCTCCAATGTCAAAAAGCAAAACGAAAATCACTCCATCTCCCTAAAAGTGGAGAAAATCATCGGCTATATGCATGAGAACGTGAATAACAGGGTAACCTTGGCGGAGCTGTCCGAGCTGGTGCATTTGTCTCCGTTTTACCTCTCACGCGCTTTTAAGAATACGACCAGCTACTCCGTTATCGAGTACTTCAACAAGATCAAAATCGATAAAGCCAAAGAGCTGATCGCCGAAGGCGACAAAAAGATCAAGGAAGTGGCCGGGGAGCTCGGATTTACGGACGAGTTTTATTTCAGCCGGATTTTCAAAAAATCGGAGGGAATCAGTCCATCGGAATTTTACAGCAAAAATGTCCATGGAGATTAAGATAATGCATGGAGTAAAGCCATTCTTCGCGGTAAGATGAACCTACAATATTGTTCATTGCTCTTGTACAACGAGTGGATAGCAGAAGGAAGGCTTTAGGGTATGGGAATGCCGATTTGGAAAAGAAATTTGATCGTTTGCTGGTTCGGGATGTTTGTCACCGGAGTGGGGATGAGCCAGATTGCGCCGATACTGCCCCTTTATATCAAGGAGCTGGGAGTTCATAATGCCAATGCGATCTCTCAATATTCCGGATTTGCGTTTGGGATCACCTACATCGTTTCGGCGATTTTTTCGCCGATCTGGGGGATAGCCGCCGACAAGTATGGGCGGAAGCCGATGCTGCTCCGGGCGAGCCTGGGGATGGCGATCGTGATCGGCTGCATGGGATTTGCGACCAATGTGTACGTGCTGGTTGGACTGAGACTGCTGCAGGGCGTTATTACGGGGTATGGCACGGCGTGCACCACACTGATCGCAACCCAAACGGATAAGGAGCACGCTGGTTATGCGCTGGGTACGCTGTCGACGGCCAACATCGCCGGCTCTTTGCTGGGGCCCACCATCGGGGGATTTTTCGCGGAGAACCTGGGGATACAAAATTCGTTTTTTCTGACGGGTGTCCTAATGCTCATTGCATTTATTACTACCCTGTTGTTTGTACAGGAATCGTTCACCCGCGCGGAAAACCAAAAGACGCTTGGCATGAAGGAAATCTGGAGCTCGGTTCCGCAGAAAAGCTTGACCATCACGTTGTTCGTGACCTTTTTTATGCTGAGCGTGGCGATGTATTCCGTGGAACCGATCGTCACGGTATATGTCGACCAGATTTCGAAAAACGCAACCCATGTAGCACTGATGGCCGGGATGGTGTTCTCCGCTTCGGGGCTGGCCAATATTCTCGCCGCTCCAAGACTCGGAAAGCTGTCCGATAAAGTGGGGACGCATAAAGTGATTTTGTTTGCGCTTATTGCAGCGGGGATTATATTCATTCCGCAGGCGTTTGTGCAAAATCCATGGCAGCTGATGGGGCTGCGTTTTTTGCTGGGTTTAGCGGCGGCGGGACTTAGCCCGTCCGTTAATACTTTGATCAAGAAAATCACGCCGGACGCCCTGACGGGCAGGGTGTTCGGCTTCAGCATGGCGGCTGCCTATTTGGGCGTGTTTGGCGGTTCGGTGTTTGGCGGACAGGTGGCGGCATGGTTTGGTCCCCGGTACGTGTTTTTGACGACCAGCGCTTTGCTGCTGATTAACGCCGTATGGGTGTATTTCAACGTGTACAAGAAAATCAACAAAAATCATATTTTGGCTGTGGCCGACAAGTAAACAAAGGAACGGGAGAGAAAAACGTGGCAGATAACCATATGACGGAAACGGAAGGCTTGACGGCGGAAAAAACGGCATTGGTCGTTATCGACCTGCAGCAGGGGATCGCGGCAGCCGGACGCCAAGGGGCTCCGTACACCAGCGGGGAAGTTGTTCAGAACGCAAGCAAAATGGCACATGCTTTTGCGGAAAAAGGCGGGTTCGTGGTGCTCGTGAGAGTGTCGACGACCGACGGCAAGGATGTGCTCAAACCACAAACGGATGCGAAACCGAATCCGATGCAGTACGCGGAAGGTTGGGATCTCATTGTTCCCGAGCTGGCGGATATTCCGGGAGCCCATCATGTAACGAAGCACAACTGGGGGGCCTTCCACGGGACGGATCTGGATCTGCAATTGCGCCGCCGCGGCATCGATACGATCGTGCTGTGCGGGATTTCAACATCGGTCGGCGTAGATATGACGGCCAGAGAAGCTTTCCAACACGGGTACAATCAGGTCTTTGCGGTGGACGCCATGACCGCCTTTACGGCGGAAGAGCATGATTATGTCTGCAAATATATCTTCCCCCGGATCGGCAAAATCCGGACGAGCGAAGAAGTAGTGGCGGCGCTGAAGTAATCCTTCGGGCGAAGCGGCCTTTCAATAAAATAAGCCGGAGCGCAACAACTGCGCTTCGGCTTGTTTAGTGTTATCTTTTTAAAAATATCTCGCTCCAATCCCGCATGCTGTTCAGAATAGGTACGAAGGTTTTACCCATGTCGGTCAAAGAGTACTCGACCCGAGGCGGGATTTCTTTAAAAATTTCGCGATGGACGAATCCGTCCTCTTCCAGTTCCCGGAGCTGTTTGGTCAGCATGCCCTGCGTAATGTCGGGCAAAAGGCGTTTGATTTCCCCAAATCTTCGGGTTCCGCCGGTCAGACTCCATAAAATGATGATTTTCCATTTGCCCCCGATCACCTTCTGAAGCCTTGAGATCGAGCAGTTTGCATAATCTTCGGCAGTCTCATTCATCGAAGAATCTCCTTATTCCATTAGTACGTTTTATAGTAGTATATACCACAAAACTGCCTACTTGTCCTATTGATACCGAACGACTAAGATTACATTAGTTTCGAAGCGACAACAATAAGATGGACCAATGATCACATTTTGAATGGAACCAATTTCATCCGAGAAGGAGAAGCAGAAGTGGAAATGATGGACATCAACGGCATACATTTAAATGTGGAGATGAAGGGAGAGGGGGAGCCCATCGTTTTCGTGCACGCGTTAGGCGCCGATTTGACGCAATGGGACAACGAAGTGCAGAGGCTGTCGAAATCTTATAAAACGATCGTTTACGATTGCCGGGGACATGGACAGTCCGATAAGCCGGAGCATTACACCTTGGAAGATCACGTGCAGGATGCCTTGTCGTTAATGGATGCTTTGGACTTGTCGGACGTTATCCTGCATGGCGTCTCTATGGGCAGCTATATTGCGCAAGGGATAGCCGTCAAGCAGCCGCACCGAATCCGGAAACTGATTCTGACCGTGCCGAAATCGAATGGGTTGACCTCATCGACCCAAAGGTTGATGAAGGAACATGCAGAGGAATTCGAAGCGCTGGACGCGGACGGCCGTGCGCTGTTTTTTATGAAGCATATGGCGTATGACCCGAAAATTCTTCGTGAACATCCGGAGCTGTTTAACAGCGGACTAACACCCGCGCAGACCGAAGCGGCCAACCGGGCCATGGAAAATTTCGATTTTCGGGACGAGCTTCCCAAAGTCACCGCCGAGACGCTGATCATCAGTGGGAAGCATGACGGCATGAATCCGCCGTCCGAGGGGGAATTATGCGCTTCACTAATTCCAAACGCGAAATTCGTCGTCATGGAGTATTCCGGTCACCTTCCGATGTTGGAAGAGCCGGAGGCGTTCAGCAGGGTGATCGATGAATTTCTAGGGGTGTAAGGATTGGAAATGTTCACCATATCATCAATTGACAGACTAACAGTTGTTAGGTACGATGAATTTACCTAACAACTGTTAGTTTTTTAATGAACGGAGGTATTGAAACCCATGCCAAATCAGGAACCAACCACCAAGGAAAAAATTCTGGCCGCCGCGCTGGATATGTATTCCGTGAAAGGATATACGGCCGTATCCATAAGGGACATCGGCAGGGCGGTCGGGATTAAGGAAAGCTCCATCTATTATCATTTCAAGAACAAGGAAGATATCCTTCAGACCCTCTTAAGGGAGGCGGAGCAGTGGACGCAGAGCCTAAAAACCGGCTTCATTCTCGCCATGGACGCCATCGTGCAAGTGGAATGCGAAAAGTTTATTGCTTCCGGCATCTTCTATCTTGATAAGTACCTGCTGGACGAGAACATTTATAAGCTGGTCCGGATGCTGACCATAGAGAAGCAGATGAACGAAGAAGCGGCAAACATGTACCGCAGCCTGTTGTTTGAGGTCCCGCTTGAACACCAGAAGCAGGTTTTTGCTTCGCTGCTTGCAAGAGGCCTGATTCAAAGCGACGATCCGGCAGAGCTTGCGTCAGAGTATCAGGCCATCATCCTGTTCGTGTTCCAGCGATATTTTTCGGGCATCGTTTCCGCTGCCATCTCCGAAGATAAAGCGGCAGCAAGAACCGAGCTGACCTCATTGTTAAGACGATTCTACAATCGTTATTTTGACCGGGGAGGGGACCTGGAAGATGAAGATTTATAAAACGCGGACGGCGGAAAAAAACATCCTGTCGACCTACGACCGCCTGCTTGAGGCATGGGATACCGAGATTTCGCAAGTTGAAATTCCGTCGCGTTACGGCAGCACGCATGTCAACGTTTTCGGAGCGGCGGACGCGAGCCCGGTTGTGCTGCTTCACGGCGTCGGGGACGACTCCGCCTTGATGTGGATCTATAACGCCGCCGCGCTTGCGCCGCATTTTCGACTCTATGCCGTGGATACTCTCGGCGGGCCCGGCAAAAGCGTGCCGAATCCCAACTACAATAAGGCTTTTGACGACGTGATTTGGATGGATGAAATACTGGATGGTTTGGGGTTGGAGCAGGTGAATATCGCTGGCGTATCGCACGGAGGGTTTCTGGCTCAATATTACGCGCTCCATCGACCGCAGCGCGTCGCCAAGGTGTTAAGCATGGCGGCAAGCGTTCCGGCAGGCGGCGGCAGTCCGATGAAGACGATGATCAAGGTTTTTCTTCCCGAAGCGTTGTTTCCGACCAGACGCAATGTCGTCAAATTGCTCGGTAAGCTTACCGGGAGCAACAGCGCCGCCTTTACCGCGAACCCGTTGATCCTCGAGCACTTTACGGCCCTTTTGAAGGGCTTCAACAATATGGCGATGAGGTTCCACAAGGTTACGGGCTTTACGGATGAGCAGATCGGCGGCATTCGAGAGAAGGTGCTGTATTTACTGGGCGAAGAGGATCCCTTTTCCCGTCTTGGGGGAAAAAGCGCCGCCCTGAAATATCGGATGAACGTCCGCTTTTTTGCGGACGTGGGGCATGGCATAAATCATGAAATTGCCGATGAGGTCAACGCCATATTTATTGAGTATTTCAGTTGAAGAGAAGCCGTGGGGAGCAGGCCCACGGCTTCTTGGCGGTTTAACGGCGCATCATCTGCGCAGCTTAACATGTGCATCTTTTCACTTATTATAAAATAGCTTTACACGGTTTCCCGTACGGACGTTGGCGTGATTTCGAGAACCCGGGTTAAGAAAGGAAATTTCTCTTTCATCATTTCATATTCCTCACCGGATTCCACAAATCGGGCCGTGGCTTCCATCAGGAAACCGGCTCCCATCGCCCAGAGTCCCATAATTTCACGGCTGGCAATCGTGATTTTGACTTTTGAATTTTGCTCGATGTTATGCTGCGTCTTTTTCATCCCGGCAGCCGGAATGAGCAGACGTTCGTCTTCCGTGATTTGCACATAGGTATTCCAAGTGTTGCTCACATGAGGCTCAGCTTCGTTTTCCGACCAGGTCACGATAGCCACGGCTCCTTCGTGCGCAACGACTTCCCGTAATTTTTCGTTGATCATAGATACTCCATCCTCCTATATCTTTTTTTGTGCGCAGGTTGTCCTAACCAAATTAATTATATAATCGGATTGTATGTGTCGAAAGTTCCAGTTTATATTATTTTATAGGATACAGTTTATTGCGGAGAAGGAGGACTCCACCTTGATTTTTCTTAATAACGAGAGCACAACGCCTTTATATGAGCAGATTTATGACCAACTGCGGGAGCAAATCGTTTCCGGCCTGCTGACTGCGGCAGCCAAGCTTCCCTCAACCCGGACGCTCGCGACCGAGCTTCGGGTGAGCCGCAATACGGTTGAGAAGGCGTATTTCCAGCTTGTTTCGGAAGGTTACGTAACCAGCAAAACCGGCAGCGGGTTTATAGTGGAGCCTATGGATAACGGGATCGCGGCGCAGGGAAGGCCTGCCGCGGCTTCCGCCGTTCTTCGGGAGACCATAGCGAAAAAAAACGAATCCGCAGAGCCTGACTTCGATTTTCGTTACGGTTCCTTAAGCGGGGAAGATTTCCCGCTGCGGCTGTGGAAAAGGATATCAAACGCGTGCTTATCCTCCATTCGTGTCGAAGACATGACGAACTACCGGGGGAACACCGGAGAACCGGAGCTGCGGATGGAGATCGCAAAGTACATCGCTAAAGCCAGAGGGGTCTCCTGCCGTCCGGAACAGGTCGTGATCTGCTCCGGGCTTCAGCACAGCTTAAGTCTGTTATGCCAGCTGCTGCGGAATGATTATGGGCAGGTCGCTTTGGAGGATCCGGGATATATCGGAGCCCGGGAGATTTTTCAGAACAACGGCTATGAAGTCATTCCCGTGAGCTTGGATAAAAACGGGATTCGGGTCGAGGAATTGGAAGCAACCGGCGCCAGGCTGGTTTACGTCACACCTTCCCATCAATTTCCGGGAGGGGCCGTCATGCCGATCCGCAGAAGATTGCAGCTTCTCGACTGGGCGGCCCGCTGCGGCGGGATCGTCATCGAAGACGATTATGACGGGGATTTGCGGTATAATTCCAGGCCGATTCCTTCGATCCAGAGCATTGACGCAAGCGGCTCCGTCGTGTACATCGGTACGTTCTCAAAGGCATTGTCGCCGAGCCTTCGGATCGATTATCTCGTGCTGCCCGAAGATTGGCTGGTGAGGTATGAGCGTCGTTTTGAGTGGTACCCCACTTCCGTGCCCGTGGTGCAGCAAAAAATCATGCACCGGTTCATGCACGAAGGCCATTGGGAGCGGCATTTGCGGCGAATTGTCTTGGCGAACAAAAAGAAACATGATGCTTTAATCCGCGCCGTCCAGCAGCAACTGGGGAACAAGGTTATTGTACACGGCAGCCAGGCGGGTCTGCATATTTTGCTGGAAGTGAAAAATGGCTTGTCCGAGTCCGAACTTATCGAGCGGGCCAGGGAAAAAGGAGTCCAGGTTTACCCTGTATCCATGCTGTGGATGCGAGCGGAGCATTATACGGACAATATGGTGATGCTTGGCTTCGGAGACATGCACGAACAGAGCATCGCGGAGGGAATAAAGCGGCTAAGCGAAGCTTGGTTCTGAAAATAGCCAAGGTCCCTGACCAATTACTTTGCAGGATGCAGGAGCCTTGGCTTGTGGATTTCCTATTCCTCAGCATTTCCGGTATTTCCGCTGTATCTGTGATTGTGCGGAATCATGCCATTGACGGTCGTGTAGCCTTCAAAGTAATGATAGTGCCCGCCGCCGGGCAGCGGAAGGGACGGACCGGTATTTCCACGGATCGTATGCGTATGGCCGTTATCAAATGAAGTTTCTACAAAGTAGGCATGCACATGCGGGACTCCGCTGGCTGCGGGTTCGGTAACGCCGGCATAATGATGACGGTGCCCGATGTCAATAGAGGTGTCTCCGGAAAAAGGATGCACGTGAACCGGCCTGCCGTTCCAGGAAGTGATAAACAATTGATGCAAATGGGGAGACCCGGATTCGTCCGAATGATCGGAATCCACGATAAATCCCGTGATAAGGTTTTCCATCTTATTTCCCTCCATAATTTAGTACAATTGTTTTATTTTATTCGGGAGGGAAGGAGATGGTTCGCTGCGTTCCATGTTTATGAAATGGACTTATTCGCTGGATGTATGTCTTAGTCGCAGATAGGATGGTTTACATAAATTGTCTATGTACGTTTGGTTGAGAGGAGGGATATCCATGAGCGACGTTTGTGATAAGGACATTGGTTATGCACCTACAGCCGGCTTCACATCCACCGGTGTTATTTTGGTGCTCTTCATTCTGCTCGTTATTGTTTCCACTGCATTTATCTAATTCGGAAATCCAAGAAGACCGCCTGGCCTGATGACCAAGCGGTCTTTTCGCGTTTAAAACTGCAATACAACCATCTGGTGGCAAACCCAGGCCGGGACGGTGTAGCTCACGGTTCCGGCCTCTTGCCGGAAAGGCAGGGATACCCGCTGCGGCGCCAAGTAAACCTCCTTCACCGGCGCAGGCACGGCGACCGAAACTTGGGTGTCGGTCATCGGCGTCAGGTCTTCGATCACCTCGACGTTTTCGCCGCGGCGGACCGGAGAAGCGTACAGCAGATGATTGACCCAGCGCCCCAAATCATTTTGCGCTTGCAGCGTCGTGACACCTTGCGCCGGCAGATTGGTCGACAGCGTTTTGGCGCCAAGCAGACGATCCAGCGCATAGATGACGATTTCCTTGACCGGGAGGCTGCCCTTCATCGCGTAATCCTCGAACACGTTCCAGGCTACATAGATCCCGGCCGGGCCTTCGGTCATGCCCGGACCGGCATCCTTCAGGTCGGACGGCGTGTGCTGATGCGAGCAGAAGGTGAACAGATCGCGGTTAAAATAAGGGTTCTCCCGGCTTCCGAGCGTACGTCCGCTGCTTGTAAGCGTCACGTCCCGGCCTTCGGCATAAATAACGAACGAAGCGCTGCGGAGTGAGGAAAGTTCAAAACCCGGCTTCAAGTAGGACGGTTTAAATGCCGAAATTCCTAGATCCATGACGCCAAAATCCAGCTCGAAGCGGCTTTCGTCCGGTGACAATCCGGAACGTCCGGTTGCCAGCAGCTTGCCGCCTTTGGCGAGAAAAACGGTCAGCTTGGCTTTGAGCGGTTCGGTGATCAGAATGACATCCGGCAAAATAATCACTTTATATGCTTCGAAATCGGCTTCCGTATCAATCACGTCGTAAAGATAGTGCCCTTCGAGCAAAATGCGGACGGCTCCGGCGTCGAAACGTCCATACTCCCATTTCTTGCTGCCCGGGACATGCCCTGCGGCTTCGGCGGACAGCAGCGCGATGTCGGCGACCGAAGAGGTGTCCCGGCACCATTCTTCTTTGGCTTCAACCTCCCGGTAAGCCTCGCCGATCAGCGAATAGGTGGCCGGGTCCATAAATCCGCTGGGATGAAGCTGGTCGCCGATGGAACAGCGGGCGCCGTTGGCGATGCTTAACGCCGCCTCGTACCGCAGGGCGTTCGGATGCTTGTATCCGCCAAACTCGCCCCATGAGGTGTGAAATTTCCCGGTCATGCCCAGAAAATCCATGCCCAACGTCTGGGCATACCGCGCCGAAAGCGGGAAATGGTCATACCCCCAGCCGCCCGTCGGGAGCGATTCAAGCTCCAAATGAGTATTGACCCGTGCAAGATCGCGGCGTCCGCGGCTGACGTGGCTGCTGTTGTGGAATACGGGCAGTCCGGGTTTGATCGCGTGAACGGTTTCGTTCATTTTTTTCGTATAGCTGAAATACGTCTCTTTCCACAGCGCTTCCATGTCCTCGCGATTGCGGGGATCGGAGCCTCTCTTGCGGATTTCGGCCACGCAGTATTGGCAGTAGCACTCGCGAACGCCCACGATATCTAGGAAAATGCCGTCCGCATCGTAGTTGATCACGACCTCCCGGAGCTGCTCGGCGAGAACTTCCAGATAGGGCGTGTTCATGCAAAATTGGTGGTAGCCCGGCTTCATAAAATCGGATACCCAGCCGATCTGTTCGTGCTCGTCGCGAATCAGCCATTGGGGATGTCTTCGGGCCAGCTTTTCGTCCAATCCCGCAGAGAGATAGACGGGTGTTTTGACGCCGATTTCGTGCGCGGCTTCGATCTGGGCGCCAAGCAAATCAAAGGATAAATGCGGATGCATTTCATTGGCTTTCGTGGGATGGTAGGCCCAGCCGTGATGGCATTTGGCGAAAACCGTGATGGAATCGACATGCCCCAGCCGGAGCATCTCCTGAAACTGCTTTTTGGAAAAAGCGCTTCCAACACCTTCGATGGCTTCGGAAGTGTGATAATCCAAATGAACCTGGCGAAACTTCATGCGTAATGTCCTCCTGTCTCGACGTTCGTGTTTCGAATCGTCTGATAGCTACCATGCTACTCAAAAAAACGCCTTGATACAGCTGATATTTACGACTAAATATAGTACAATTTCTACATGTTCCAATGGGAGGCGATGAAGGTGCTCGTGCTTGAGCTTCAGGTTCCGCCGGTGCCGTTGCTGGCGACGGTAGGCTGCACGCGGTGGCAGCCGGGGGTGGTCCATTTTTCGCGCACATTTGACGTTTTCGATATGATCATTTGCTCCAAAGGCGCGTTATATATGGAGGAGGACGGGATCAAATACGATTTGCTGGAGGGGATGATGCTTGTTCTGGAGCCCGGAAAACATCATCGCGGTTACCGGCCGACCGAGTCGGAAACCGAAGTGTATTGGATTCATTTTCGGTATCCGGGCATGGGGGAATTGCAGCCGCTGCTGAGGGACAAAAACAACTGGCAGCAGCCGCTGCTGCAGCGAACCGATCAGGACACGGAGCCTCATCCCGCTATCGTCGATATACCGAAATTTGCTGACGTCGATTTAAGGAGCCTCGAGCCGATGCTAGCGGAAATGCTGGAGCTGCACCAGGTGCTTACGCCGCAGCGCTCCTTCGAACTGCACATTTTATTCGGCGAGTTTCTGGTGCAGCTGCAAAACGGGATGCGAAAAAGCGCTCCGGGAGCGCGTTCCTATTCCCTTGGCGAAAGGGTCGCTTCCTACTTGGAGGAACGGCTTGATCCACCGTTTGACTCTGCCCAAATGGAGCGGGACCTGCATTACCATTTCGATTACTTAGCCAGATGCCTGAAGCAATATTCGGGAATGAGTCCGCTGCAGTACAGGCATCATTTGCAGGTGGAGCGGGCCAAACGGCTGCTCACGCATTCGGAGCTCCCGCTCAAAAAGATAGCCGAGGCATGCGGTCTGTCGGACAACAACTATTTCACGCGTCTGTTCAAACGCCAAACCTCGCTGACGCCGGGGGAATATCGCAAGCGATACAAGGTTTTTCGGCTGGAGTGACGAAAGACGGATCATGCAGAGCAGCGATAAAGGCATTTCCGTGATCCCCCTTGAGGGCAATTTGGAGGGAAAAGCGGTAGTACTTTTTAAGGAGCCTAATCTATATTAGAATATAGGGAGAAACTCATTTGGTAATAAAAGGCACCAAATCGAAAAGACCAGAGAGGGGATGGCTGTGAACAACGCAGACAGGTTGTCAGGTACCACGAATGAACTGGGAGATTGGAAAAGGAATATCGTTCTCTTCTTAAGCAGTCAGACGATATCGCTATTTGGTTCGTCCTTAGTGCAATATGCTATGTTGTGGTATATTACGCTGAATACGAAATCCGGCATGATGATGACGTTGTATATTATTTGCGGGTTTATTCCGACGTTTCTTTTATCCCCGATTGCAGGCGTTTGGGCGGATCGGTATAACCGGAAGCTGCAGATTATTTTATCGGATGGGATGATAGCGATTACAACTCTGACTCTCGCTCTTGTTTTTTTGATGGGATATGACGCGACTTGGCTGCTTTTTGTTATGGCTGCGGTCCGAGCCGTTGGTACAGGCATTCAGACTCCCGCGGTCGGGGCCATTTTGCCGCAAATCGTCCCCGGCGACAAACTGACAAAAGTGAACGGAACCAACGGTAGCCTGCAGGCTGTAATCATGTTCGTGTCACCGATCGTTAGCGCGGCGCTGCTTACCATGGCTTCGATAGAAATGATCTTCTTCATCGATGTTATTACTGCGGCGATCGCTATTCTAACGTTGTTGCTATTTTTCAAAATTCCGGTACATGAAAAGGCTGCGGATAAACAAACGACGAGTTATTTCGATGATATGAAACAGGGGCTAACCTATGTCAAAGAGCACGGCTTCCTGAAAACCTTTTTTATGTTTTTCGCCTTTCTCTTCGTGCTGATGGCTCCGGCTGCCTTTCTCACCCCGTTACAGGTAACGCGCAGCTTTGGCGATGATGTATGGAGATTGACCGCCATCGAAATCGCTTTTTCCGTCGGGATGATGGCAGGGGGCGGCATAATTGCTTCCTGGGGAGGATTTGCCAATAGAATCCATTCAATGACTTTCGCAAGTATCATTATGGGCGCTTGCACATTTTTGCTTGGGGTAGTTCCGCTGTTTTGGATCTATTTATTCTTCATGGCCGTATTTGGCGTGGCGCTACCGATTTTTAATACTCCAGGCACAGTTATCCTCCAGGAGAAAGTGGACGAAAATTATATGGGGAGAATTTTTGGCTTGTTCGGGATGATTTCGAACTCGATGATGCCGATCGGCATGCTCATTTTTGGTCCTATTGCCGATGTCATTCGAATTGAATGGCTGCTTGTCGGAACGGGGCTTTTGATTATGATTCTGTCCTTGTTCATGGGGCGGAACCATAAGTTACTTGAAGCGGGAAAACCGGCTATCCAAGCAGATCCAGCCCATTTATGAGATAAACGGAGGAAATGATTTATGCAATCAGTGGTTGGTGGGATTCGCGAAATTTATCGTTACCCGGTGAAATCTATGGCCGGAGAAAGCTTGGAGAGCTGCATTATTGAACCTTACGGGATGTTGGGTGATCGCTTCAGCACCTTTTATGATGAGACTAAAGAGGGCTGGTGGCGCTACATCACGGCGCGGAATATTCCGAATTTGCTGAATTATCAGGCGCAGTTTGTGAATGGCGAAATCCGAATCACGGCGCCGGACGGGCGTGTTTTCGGCTGGAACGAAGCGTTGCTGGAGGAGATTCAGCGCCAGACGAAGACCTGTATCACGATGTCCCTAGTCAAGGATCCGCATCCCGAGCATCCGCAGCTGCTGTCGGTGGAAGGGGCAAGCATTTTGCTCATGACGGACGCCAGTCTCAAGAAGCTTGAGGCCATGTGGGGCCAGCCTTTGGACACGCGCCGGTTTCGGGGCAATTTCGTGGTGGCTCTGGACGACGAGTCCATGTATGAAGGAGACTGGATCGGACGCCGCTTGAGGATTGGCGAGGTTGAACTGCAGGTGGACAGCTATTGCGAGCGCTGCGTGGTGATCACGATGGACCCGGACACTCAGGAGAAAGACCCGTCCCTCCTCAAAATCGTGAACGAGGAGTTTGGCCTCCATTTCGGCGTTTACGCTTCCGTGGTCAAGACGGGGGAGATTCGAACCGGAGATTCCGTTTCACTGCTTGATGAACAGGAAGTGGCGGTTTCTCACAGCTTACTTCCGTAACCGGATGATATCCTGATGTTATAAAATACCGAGGAACTAGAGGGGGAACGCTTTGCTTCATCCATGGAGTCTTTTGATACCGTTTATGATCCTGCTGCCCAATATGCTCTTCTTCCGATTGGCGCCGCGGAATATGCCTGCCGCTGAACCGCGCAAACCTTTGCCGTTAACTCTGGCGGAAGGCATCGGGAGATTCGGAGTGCTGATTGCTCCGCTGTTTGCGCCTTTTTATCTTCATCACACCTATGAGGTGGTCGCGTTTATCGGGATGCTGCTTTCGCTGTTGATGTATTATTCGGGCTGGGCCAGATATTACATGAAAGGCAGGGAGTACCGGGTATTGTTCTTACCGATGCGGGGAATCCCCGTGCCTTTGGCGGTAAGTCCGGCTTTGTATTTTCTGTTCTCCGCCGCGGTTTTGCACTCCTGGTATGTCCTGATTTTTGTCGTTCTATTTGCGGTGGGACATATTGTCAACAGTTACAAGGTTTATGAAGGACTTGATAACACGAAAGTGTAGGTACATAGCAGCTTGGCGGTACATAAAAAAGCTCCTGCGGCGCAAAGCCGGACAGGAGCTTTTTGTCTTATATTCAGAGAGTAAGCCCCGATAACCTCAGTGGACGACTCCATAAACTCCATTTTTCAGGAACAATTCCCGCACCTGCTCCGCCATATATTCCGGTGAATGCGGCATTTGATGACGAATCCACCACTCCACAATCCCCACGAAAGCCGAAGCCATGAATTGGGCGTTCAGTTCGCTGTCGATTTCGGGATTCTTGGTTTGCAGATCCAGCTTGGCTTTCAAATTGGCGGAAACAAACTGCATCAGCCGGTCGCGGAAGGTGGTCGTCCGGTTAGAGGCCATCATGGCGGAGAAAAACGAGTAATGATCCCGGTAATAAACGAATACCGGTTCCAGGTTGCCGACCAGCAATTCGATGTTTTCGTAATCCTCATGATGTTCGCAAAAGTCGATCAGCCGGGTGATGTGTTCTTCGATGCATTTATCAAGTAGATCGTATTTGTCCATATAATGCAGATAAACGGTCCCCCGGTTTACATTAGCCCGGTCCGCGATATCGTTAATGGTGATTTGCTCGAACTCTTTTTCGGAAAAAAGCTCCAGAAACGCCTTGTTAATCGCCTCCTTGGTTTTGACGACCCGTCTGTCGATTTTAACGGCGGTTTCCATGATCGTGTGCCTCCCCTTTGTAAATGAACATTTTTGTTTCCTATGTTGATTATTCGACAAAAACGCATCGATTAGCGATTGTAGTCTTTTCTCAGCTAGCTATAATAATACTCAACGGGCGTCAAATAATCAACGTTTGTTGATAAAAATGACGACGAAAATTTTTTGTTAAGGAGAGAATCATATATGGAAAACATACAATCGAAGGTCGTAATTATTACGGGAGCATCCAGCGGAATTGGAGAAGCTACAGCCAAGCAGCTCGCTCAAAAGGGAGCGAAGCTGGTGCTCGCGGCACGCAGAGAAGAACGTCTGCAAGCGCTCGTTAACGAAATTGAACAAGCGGGCGGAGAAGCGTCTTATTTCAAAGCGGATGTAGCCAATGCCGAAGACATGCTGAAACTGGCACAATTTGCTTTGGCGCAGTATGGCCGGATTGATGTGCTGGTGAACAATGCCGGAATCATGCCGGTTTCCATGCTTAGCGAGCTGCGGGTCGAGGAATGGGATCAGATGATTGATGTGAACATCAAAGGCGTGCTGCACGGGATCGCCGCAGTGCTGCCGACGATGCGAGAACAGCAGGCGGGACATATCATCAGCGTTTCTTCGGTGGCGGGGTATGTGGTAAGTCCGAGCTCGTCGGTGTACAGTGCAACCAAGTTTGCCGTCAGAGCCATTTCGGAGGGCCTGCGCCAGGAAGAGTCGCCGACTAGCCGCATCCGCTCGACGATTATTTCTCCGGGGATGGTGGAGACGGAGCTGCTCGGATCAGTCAAGAGTCCGGGGATGTTGGCCATGGCGGACCAAATCCGGAATATGGGTATTTCCCCGGATCGGATTGCCGACGCGATTGCGTTTGCTATCGGTCAGCCTGAAGATACCAGCGTGAGCGAAATCGTGGTCAGACCTACGAGTCAAGCGATGTAAGAGACGACGAATTCATACGATGTACGAAAGACAGCCGGTCCGGATGGATCGGTTGTTTTTGTATTTAAAGGATTGTGCAGCATTAGGCAAGGATTGTGCAGAAAAAATATACTACCGTTGCCGGAGTCGGAGGATAATATAGACTAAGACTTACCCAAAGGAGAATATTCATGACATTAAATAAGCGCAAATTAGGAAGTCAAGGGCTTGAGGTATCCGCAATCGGCCTCGGCTGTATGGGAATGAGCCAATCCTACGGGCCGGCGGACGAAAGCGAATCGATAGCCACCCTGCATCGGGCCGTCGAGCTTGGCTGCAACTTCTTCGATACAGCCGAAGGGTACGGTCCTTTTACGAACGAAGAGCTGCTCGGCAGGGCTTTTAAAGGACGGCGGGATGAAGTTGTGCTCGCCACCAAATTTGGTTTCCGGTTCAAAGACGGGAAGCAGGTGGGAGCCGAAAGAGCCAGCAAACCGGAGCAAATCCGCGCGGCGGTGGAGGGCTCGCTGCGCCGGCTCGGCACCGATTATATCGATTTGCTGTACCAGCATCGCATTGATCCGGCTGTTCCGATTGAAGAGGTCGCCGGTACGGTAGGGGATCTGGTTAAAGAGGGGAAAGTGCGCTTCTTTGGCCTTTCCGAGGCCGGAGTTACCAATATTCGCCGCGCCCATGCCGTTCATCCGGTGTCCGCGCTGCAAAGCGAGTACTCGCTGTGGGAAAGAAACCTGGAGGAAGACATCATTCCGGTTCTGCGCGAGCTTGGCATTGGGCTTGTTCCGTTTAGTCCGCTTGGACGCGGTTTCCTTGCGGGCGAAGTCAAACGGGCGGAAGAGTATCCGGCAAACGACACCAGACATAGCGATCCGCGTTATCAAGGCGATAACTTCGACGCTAACGTGCAGGCGGCCCGCATCGTGCGCGAGATCGCCGAAGCCAAACAAGCGGCGCCAGGGCAGGTCGCACTGGCCTGGTTGCTGCATCAAGGCGACGACATCGTCCCGATTCCCGGCACCAAACGCCGCAAATATCTGGAGGAGAACCTCGCCGCCGCCGATTTGCAGCTTGAGTCCACGGAGCTGCGGCTGCTGGACGACGCTTTGGCGCCAGGCAAAGTCTCCGGCAATCGTTACCCGGATTGGATCATGGAGACGATTGACCGATGAGGTTGAATAGCGGGAGATAAAGCAGAAACACCTTCAAGAGGAATTCTAGCCATGTTGTATGGTTAGGGAATATCTTGAAGGGTTTTTATATTTTACGGCAAAAGAGAACGGAGGAATTTTAGTAAGATGGATTCCAAATTATAGTATAATGAAACTCGTATACATAATAATCATGCTTATGAGGTGCATAGCGCTTGTTGGAAAAACTAGTGGACTATTTAAAGCTTTCCCCAGGTTGGTCGCTGGCATTAGTCGTTATTTTTACGTTATTTGTTTGGATGTACAAAGAATTCAAGGCCATGCTGTCCGAAAGCAAACGAGCCCAATTAACGTTGATTCAAAAGCAGATGGACTTGTATGCCGGTGTCGAGGCGGCGATCGCTCTTGCATTGAAGCGACAAGAGCAAGAGAATCCGCAAGCGAAACAGCATCTATATACTAAATTGGGAGAGGCAAGCTCTTACTTTTCGGGAGAGCTTCGCCAGATTCTTAGAGATTTTTACTCAAGAGAGAACTTTCTGGTTTTAAAGACCCTATTATCCCTCGTACAAAAGGAAATCGATCGTCTTGATAAAGTCAAAGCAAAACTATCTCCTTTAAGTATGCCTAACGATGTCTTTGAGACGGTTTCAAAGCTCTACGATCCTTTAAAACCTATTATACTAATCACAGCTACGTTTATTGTTTCCATGTTCTATATAGCTGCGATTTTGGGGCAAGATGCATATTGGGGAAGGATTGTCGTAACTGCTGCCTTTATTTCCCTTGTATTTGGTCTCATGCTATTGGCAGCCTTTATTTCCGTGTTTTTTGACGCCAGCGAAAAACTCACCCGTTTTACTTGTTTGCAAAGTATAGAAGCGATAGTTATGATTTTTGCACCGATCATATCTTTTATATTTCTATGGTTGTCTATTCCAATACTATTATTGCAAATTTTATCGTTGGTATTATTTGCTAGCGAGAAACGAAAAGAAAAATACATTGTTACCTAAAGTTTAAAAGATAAGAAGCAAGGGTTTCTATGTGACAATAAGCAAGCCCTCAATTCCTCCCGCAAGAGGGATTAAGGGCTTTTTTGTTTGCTCGACGGTTTATCACCGATCGAGTGTTAAGCTTTTTGCTTGATTATTTCTTCACCAGTTCAAAATTGTCAAAGGCCGCCCAATTGCTTGCGTTGGCGTCCGTCCAGATGCCGATTTCGACCTGACCATTGGTCACGGAAATGTTGTCAATCGTGTATTTCGTATATTCCAGTATTGGGCTGCTTCCGATTTCGGCAGTCATTTCGTTGCCGCCGTAGTTTCTGGCAAATAGCCGCATTACGTTTTGCCCGCCGCCGGAACGAACCCACACGCTGGCCGAATAAAGTCCGTTAGGCAAGCTTGTTTGCTGGTACGTTAATTGTTTATAGGCGGAGGAGGCCCAGTGCGTCAACTTAAAGCCGCCTTCGAGAGGAAGGTCCGCATCCACCTTTTGAGCGGGCAAGCCATCATGCCATTCCGTCCACCCCGACGTATCTCCGGCTTCAAATCCCGGGTTGCTCAAAAGATTGGGGTTGCTGCTGACCAATTCGAAATTGTCAAAAGCCGCCCAGTTGTTTGCGTTGGCGTCCGTCCAAATGCCGATTTCAATTTGTCCGTTGGCGACCGGAATGTTCTCGATCGTATATTTGGTGTAGTTCGGGATCGGACTGTTTCCGATTTCGGCGGTCATTTCTTCGCCGCCGTAATTTCTGGCGAACAGCCGCATCGCGTTTTGCCCGCCGCCGGAGCGGACCCATACGCTGGCCGAATAGAGGCCGTTAGGCAGACTCGTCTTTTGGTACGTCAATTGTTTGTAGGCGGAGGAGGCCCAGTGCGTCAATTTAAAACCTCCGTCCAGAGGTGAGTCAGCGTCTACCTTTTGGGCGAGCGAACCATCATGCCATTCCGTCCATCCGGACGTGTCGCCAGCTTCAAACCCCGGGTTGGTCAAAAGATCATTGGGATCAGGATTAGGAACCGGGTCCGGATCTGGTTCAGGGTCGGTGACAGGCGGTTCTCCACCGGCAAGCCGCTTGGCTTTTTGATCCTGGTACAGGGATTGCGGGTATAAATCCGCGCCGGTGCCGATGCCTTCCACGAAATCCTGCGGCGCGGAACGGTCGGAGGCGGAAACCGCATAGTTCACTCCGCTCGCCGGGCCGCGCGTACCGATTACGTACCCGTTGCCGTATTGCATCGATTTGACGATGGCCGATTGGCCGGAAGGGTATGCGACGCCGTTCGTGTTCCAGAACACGGATTGGGTCGTAGTCCAGCCGTGCTCAATGGTACCGTAAGGCCGGTACACGGCTTCGAGATAGTCACCGTTCATTGTCATGTTATCGAATAGATTGGCCATGGCCAAATGCATGTGGAAATCCGAAGCGAGGCGCGGACGATTTGACGTGCTGTTGTAAATGACGTTCCCGCTTGTCCACATGCTGGACAGCGTGAAGCTATGTCTGGCGTTAGTCGCCGTGGCGTTTTGAATCAGGTTGTCGCTGCCCTGAATCAAGTACATATATCCGTTTCCGCCTTCGCCCCGATATTGCGGCTTTTGAAAATGCGTATTCTGGATCGTGACGGAACGGGACTGGCTGATCGTAACGCCGTGCGACAGCAGATGATAGTCGCTGCTGTTGGCGTCGGGTTTGTAGGAATTAACGTTGTCCATCCAACTGTTCTTGGCGTTGACGAAAGTGACCGCCTTGGAGGCATGGACGTCGTATGCGCCCGTTCCCGGCGTGTTATAGTCGAGATCGCCCCATCCCGTTCCCGTATGCTGCTTCATGCCGATGGAGATATTTTCGATCCCTACTTCCGAAATGGCTTCGCCCACTTTATAGACGCGCGCCCCGTCCCGGGTTTTGAGAGTATACCGGATTGGAATGTCTACTGTAAGCGTGTTGGTGGACGTGTCAATGGCCGTAATTTTCCGGTAGAAGGTTGGTCCTCTTAACGAGGAGTCCCATTTTCCGGTCATCCCATGCTCCGCGATGAATGAGCTGGTAGCGTCCGACCGTACGATGATAAATTCGTTGAGATTGTACCCGCTGACGCTGTTTACCGGAATTTTCACGGCTTGCGATTGGATGTCGCTGCGGGTGTAAGTCGGCGTGTTCGTTGGCGCAAACCAGTCGGCGTTGTTGACCGGGGCCACGCGAATGACCGCTTTGTTCCGCATGCTCGTCGAGTCGTTGTAGATAAATGTGGAAGATTTGCTCGCTCCGCGAAGCACGACGTTGTTTTTATTAAGCCAAAGCGCGCTCGAACTGCTTCCCTGAGGTTTGACGCGATACGTGCCTGAAGGTAAATACACGATGCCTCCTCCAGCGTTGCCGGCGGCGTTAATGGCGTTCTGGATCGCATTTGTGGAATCGGCTGCCCCGCTTGGATCTGCTCCGTATTGGGTCACAACGTTATAAGTGGCCCCCGGTGGAGTTTGGGGAATGCTTTTTTCGCCTCGCCAATAACCCGCATAGGAAAAGTCATGAAGAAACCGGCCCTGCGCATCTTTGTAGCCCGGCGTCCAATTGTCCGGATACAGCGCGCTTCTCCAGGGAGCGGCCGCTTTGGCCGCGTCGCCCGGTATATTGAAGGAAGTCAATAATACCAAGACACAAAAGCATGTAACCCATTTGTAAATCCCATTCCTCTTCATCATTTCAGCCTCCCTAAAAAGTATTGTCAAAAACGTTGCTCATGCCAGGCCTTAATGGCAGGTTCGCATCACCCCTTTCAAAAGATAAATGTGAAAACGCTTTAACTTTTACGCACAGAACCACCCTGAATTGAGGCAATGATTAGATAAAAATTCATATTATTCTAAAATATACCTTAATTAGACAAAAACGATCAATAACTTATTTCATAATCTGGAAGAATTATGGGACTATGAATCATTCATAGTTTCTTTTTTTGTCATAATTCCCCATATGGCTTCATACATAAGAGGTCTCCGGCCAATATCGAATGTGAAACGCGTCTGTTTTTCTCATATCCATGATAAATTTGAAAAATATAGCAGGAATTATGGAGAAATATGTAAAATATATCATCTAGCAATCTCTTTTTTGGCTTATTTTACGAGATTGACTATCTATGAAAAGGGAGGTCAACTGATAATTCGATAGTTTCGGCGTCCTACGGGGAGCCGCAATTTTAGCTGCAGGGAGGAATAGACATTGATTCAAGCAAAAAGTTTCCGAAAAACAAGTATTTGGCTGCTCGCTATGGCTCTTATTGTTCCGCTTTTTTCGTTTTCCGCGTTCGTTGACGGCAAACCGGCCGGGGCTGCAGGGGATCATAAGCTGGTCGGGTATTGGCACAATTTCGACAACGGTTCCAGCAATATTCGGATTCGGGACGTTTCCCCGGATTTTGATGTCATTCAGGTCGCGTTTGCCGAACCGACCGGGGGATCGACAAGCGGAAACATGGCGTTTCAGCCTTATAACGCTTCCGTAAGCGAGTTCCAGTCGGATATTCGTGAGCTGCAGGGGAAAGGCAAAAAAGTGCTGATTTCCATCGGAGGCGCCAACGGCACCGTGGATTTATCCTCCGAAACGGCTCGGCAGAACTTCGTCAGAACGATGAAGAGCATTATTGATACGTACGGGTTTAACGGCCTGGACATAGATTTGGAAGGGAGCTCGCTGTCCCTGAATGGCGGCGACGTGGATTTCAGAAGCCCGACAACGCCGAAAATCGTGAATCTGATCTCTGCGGTGCGGGATATTTTGAACAGTTACGGTTCGGATTTCATGCTGACTATGGCTCCGGAAACAGCGTATGTGCAAGGCGGATATGTGGCGTATGGCGGCCCTTGGGGCGCTTATTTGCCGGTGATTTACGCTTTGCGCGATCAACTGGATTATCTGCATGTTCAGAATTACAACTCCGGCCCGATGACCGCCCTTGACGGAAAAACCTACGCTCAAGGAACGGCGGATTTCCAAGTAGCTATGGCCGAAATGCTACTGCAGGGCTTTAACGTAGGCGGCAATGCCAACTATAAGTTCCCGGCCCTCCGTCCGGAACAGCTGATGATCGGTCTTCCGGCTACGCAAGCGGCGGCGGGCGGCGGTTATACGACACCGGCCAATGTGCATAAAGCGCTCGATTACCTCATGAAAGGCCAAACGTTCGGCGGCAGCTACACCTTGCGCAATCCGCAAGGATATCCCGGGTTCAAAGGCCTGATGACCTGGTCGGTCAACTGGGACAAGGCGGCCAACTATGAATTTTCCCGTTCGCACCGTGCTTACCTGGACGGCCTCGGCGACGGCGGAACGACGGACCCGGGCACAGATCCAAACCCGACTCCCGACACGACAGCGCCAACCGCTCCAAGCCAGCTTCGCGTGACCGCGGCTGCGCCGAATAGCATCACGCTGGCCTGGAACGCTTCTACGGATAACGTAGGCGTAACCGGTTACTCCGTCTCTTACGGCGCAGGCAGCGTGAACGTCAACACTACGACGGCGACCATCAGCGGCTTGTCTCCTAACACGACCTACACCTTCACCGTCACCGCCAAAGACGCCGCCGGCAATGTTTCCACCGCCGCCTCCGTCCAAGGCAAAACGGCCGTACAGGATACCCCGGGCCAAGCTCAACCTTGGCAGGCATGGGTTTCCTACAGCATCAACGACCAAGTAACCTATAACGGCAGCGTGTATACCTGCATCCAAGCGCATACGTCCCTCCCGGGATGGGAGCCGGCCAACGTGCCGGCGTTGTGGCAGTTGAAGTAGGGGAATAAGGAAGCGTAAGGCTAAACACTTCATAGGCAAAGAAGAACCCGCATCTTCAATCAAGATGCGGGTTTCTTGCAGTACAGAAACCGGAAATACCCGGTGCGTGAATACGGTGTTATCTGATGCTATAAAGGTTATGATGAGCTATTAAATCGCTTATCCGATAAAGACTTCCGAAGATCCCAGAACGTTATGCTGCCAAGGCGCCGGATGCCAAAGTTGACAGCTATAAAATAAATGCTAAAATTAGAATGAACATTCTTTCTAATTAACGGCAAAGGAGCGCGCGATGTTCGACAAATATAAAAAATCACAAAAAAAGGTGCTGGAGACAACGCTCAGACTTCTCCGGGAGAATGACTTGCAGGCCACCTCAATGTCCATGATTTCGAATGAATCCGGCGTGTCCATGGGGAGTATTTACAATGCTTTTTCAGGGAAAGAGGATATCGTCAATGTTCTCTACACAAGCATCGTCGAATTCCAGACTGAGACCGTGCTGCAGGACTTTTACGACGAGTCGCCGATTCCGAAACGATTTGAGAAAGTATGGAAAAAAGTCGTTACGTCTTGTATCGACTATCCAGACGCTTTTCAGTTTATGGAACAATATTCCCTCTCGCCGTACATTTACGAGTCTTCAAAAAGAGAAGCCTATGATAACAACTGGTGCGGTCCTTTATCACGAATGTATGATGAGGCCATTCAGAAGGGTTTGTTCATTTCGAGCGACCCCCGGCTGATGGTGCAGATGCATTGGGGAACCATGGTTTTCCTGGTAAAAGGCCATTTGCAAGGAAACCTTGAGCTCTCCTCCGGGATTGTTGAAATGGCGATTCGATCCTGCTGGAACTCCGTCAGCACAGCCCAGGGATTTAATCTGCTTCTTCAAGAGGCGGTGATTTGATTGTCGGCAGCAGCATTTGGCGGCCACGCCGGCCCGTAAAAGGGATCGGCATTATTTTTTAACCAAAATTAGAATGAATGTTCACTTCAAAAAAATAAAGGAGGATTTTTATCATGAAAAACAAAATTGCTTTTGTAGCGGGAGGCACAAGCGGCATCGGAAAGGCGGCGGCTTTTGAACTGGCGGAACGCGGCGCGGTTGTGTTTGTGGGAGGACGTCGCGAACAAGAGGGCCAAAAGGTGGTCAATGATATTGTTTCGGCAGGCGGAGAAGCTTATTTCATCAGAGTGGATGTGACGGACGAAGAAAGTGTACACCACGCCGATCAGACTATTGCGGATCGCTGCGGACGACTGGACTTGGCAGTCAACAACGCGGGAGTTATGAAGGAGTACACGCCTTTGGCCGATTCCAATAAAGAGGCGTTTCTGAGCACATGGAGTACGAATACGCTGGGAACATATTTGAGCATGAAATACGAGATCAAGCAAATGCTGAAAAACGGCGGGGGAGCCATCGTTAATGTTTCTTCGACGACCGGAGTGAGAGCCGCCGCTTCGGCCGGCGCATATGTCGCGTCCAAGCATGCGGTCGAAGGACTAAGCAAGTCGGCGGCGCTTGATTATGCGGGTCAGGGAATTCGAATCAATACGGTGGCTCCCGGGCCTACGAAGACAGATATGGTTGGAGATGATGAGACCCGGATTGCCCGGCTTGCGGAAATGAATCCGATCAAGCGTATTGGCGCCCCGGAGGAAATCGCCAAAGGCATCGCTTGGCTGCTATCGGATGAGGCAAGTTATGTGCTTGGGGCAACATTGGTTATTGATGGTGGGGCCACTACGGCTTGAGAGGACGGAGGACAATGAATCAACCATCCAAAACGGTTATTATCACGGGCGCCAACTCAGGACTAGGATATGAATGCGCCAAACGCATCGCTCAGCTTTCCCCTGACTATCATTTGGTTATCGCGGGACGAAATACCGAGCGAATCGAAAAAGCGGTTCAAACTCTGGTTAAGGAAACAGGCGCAGGCGCAAATCGCTTCACACCTCTGCAGTTGGATCTGGCTTCGCTGAATTCGGTTCGACAGTTTGCGGAACAGCTGCCGTTGCTTGGCCTTCCGCCGCTGCACGCTTTGATCTGCAACGCCGGGGTTCAATACACCAGCAATATCGAGCAGTCCAAAGATGGGTACGAAGCCACGTTTGCGGTCAATTATCTCGGGCATTTCTTATTAACCCGTTTATTAGTCGAACAAATGGCTGAACGCGGGAGAATCATCGTGCTTTCCAGTATCTCTCATGACGATCAGGCGAAAACACCGCTTCCGAAGCCGGTCTTGAAAAGCGTGGAGGAATTGGCCAATCCCAATCCGCCGGCAGGCGAGCCGATCTCCGAATTCACGGGGAGAGCCTACACGACCTCCAAACTGTGCATCCTGATGTTTGCCTACGAAATGGAGAGAAGGCTGCGCAATTCCGGTCGAGGCGACATTACTGTCAATACGTTTGATCCGGGAGGGATGCAGACCGGCATGCTGCGGGAATGGAAGCCTGCAACACGCTTTGCGCTGAAGATGCTGTGGCCGCTGCTTCGTCTTGCCCCGAATGCGAGTACACCGCGCAATTCGGCCAAGGTGCTGGCTGACATGGCGATCTCCGATCAATATTGGGGGATATCGGGGAAATTTTACAGCATGATCGGTTCCTATCGGTCAGGAGCAAGGGAAAAACAGACATCGGCGATCTCATACGACAAACAAAAAGCCCGAGAACTGTGGGAAGGAAGCGAACGGCTCGTCGGATTGTGAAAGCCTTAAGAATCATGGATCATATGTCGATAGCTATAGTGATCGGACGAGTCTATTCATTTCATCAGGCACCGCCTTCGGGCTGTGTCTGTTTTTACTAAAACTGCATATCGAGCCCAGCCAATGCGCACTATAAGCAGATAGGAAAAAAATTCCTGCCGGGTGAGAGCGGGCATGGTCTTTTTCGCGCTGGCCTGGAATCCGAGGGTGATTCCGGACAGATCAAAGAGACATGAAGGAGAAGAGAACCATGCATACGATCATCCGCTGGCGCTGGCTGCTGCTTGTGCTTTGGCTGGCCGTTACGGCCGTACTCACGGTTATTCAGCCGGACATCAACGCGATTTTGCACGAACGCGGACAAGATCCGCTTCCTGCGGACAGCCCGTCCAAGGTGGCGGCGGAGCTGCTGAAGAAAATGAACCCGGTCGAGACCGAAGGCAGAAGCGATATCCTTATTTTTTATGAAGAAAAGGGCTTAACGAAAGCCGAAATACAGAACATCGCAGCCGGAATCCAGACGCTGGCGGATAACGCGGACGAGCTGGGCATTTCGGGCATCACGGATCCGTTTTCCGTTCCCGAGGCGAAATCCTCGCTGGTTTCCCAGGATAACACGATTTTGATGGCTACTTTCACTTTGGATTTGAAGGGACGTACCGTAGACCACATTAAAGATCAGATTGCCTCCAAGCTCCAAGACGTCACGGTGCCTTTTTACTTAAGCGGCGAGGATTTTATTCAAAACGATTATCTGAAAGCGACGACGGCAGGGGTTGAAAAAAGCGCAGCCCTAACCATTATCTTCATTTTGGTCGTGCTGATTGTGATGTTCCGTTCGATCGTCATACCCTTCGTTTCGTTATTAACGGTGGGTTTTTCTTATCTGGTTTCCATGGGGATCGCGGCCCAGGCCATCGATAAGCTAAACTTTCCGGTGACCAGCGTCACGCAAATGCTGCTGGTGCTGATTTTGTTCGGCTGCGGAACGGATTATAATATTTTGCTGTTCAACCGATTCAAAGAAGAGCTGGCCCACGGCAAAACGACGGATGAGGCGATCCTCACGTCTTACCGTACCGCCGGCAAAACGATCATGTACAGCATTCTGACAATCTTTTTCGCCTTTGCTTGCCTGAGCTTCTCGAATTTCGGCATTTATAAGTCGGCTAACGTCGTGGCGATCGGCGCGGTTATTTTGGTGTTGGAGATTTTGACGCTCACCCCGTTCGTGATGAAGCTGTTTGGCCCCAAGCTGTTCTGGCCATCGAAAGGAACCGGCGGGCATAAGGAAAGCCGGTTCATGGGCGCGCTTGCGACCTTTTCCGCGAGACGCCCGTGGATTACCGTGATCGTCATTGTTGCCCTGATGATTCCCGTCCTATTAACCAGCGGGCAGAAATTGTCCTTTGACCAGATCAGCGAGCTGGGGAACGGTTATCCTTCCACCAAAGGCTTCAGTCTGGTGGCCGAGCATTTCAGCAAGGGACAGTCGCTGCCGACGAGCGTGGTGATTCAAGGCAAAACGGCAATGGATAACAACGACGCTTTTGCCGTTATCGATGGTCTGACGAACTCCATCAAGAAAATTCCCGGCGTCAAATCCGGCTCCAGCGTCACGCAGCCGCAAGGCGCGCCGATTGAGAGCTTCTACGTCAGCAGCCAGACGGCGGAAGTCGCCAAAGGCATCGAAGCTTCGAAAACCGGGGTCGACCGGGTCAAAAGCGGGCTCGATCAAATGCAAGCCGGCTTCGGTAATTCGGCGGACCTCTCACAGGTGGGCAAGCTGGTGTCCGGCACGGCCCAGGTTCGAAGCGGCTATGAGCAAGTTGCCGCTGCGCTCAACAAGGTTGCTTCCGGCGTGGGAAGCGGGGCCGGGGGCGCGAAGCAGCTGCAGCAGGGCATCGGCAAGCTGAGAAGCGGGATGAGCGAGATCGCCGCGCAAACCTCGCAGCTGTCGAGCGGCCTTGGCAAGCTGCAGCAAGGCTATGGCACCGCGCAAGGCGGCTTCGACCAGCTTGCGGCCGGCTTACCCGGCGTGCAAAGCGGCCTTGCTTCCATGAACGGTCTGATTGGCAAGCTGGGGCAAACCCACAGCGATCTAAGCGGGGATACGGATTACCAGACGCTGCGGACCACCGGGCAGCAAGTCTCGACCGCGCTCGCTTCCATCGCCAGCGGGCTTGATAAGCTGCAAGGAAATTATAAAACGCTAAACGCATCCTTTGGCAGCGCGACCGCGGGACTCAAGCAGCTTGCCGCCGCGCAAACCCAAATCACCAGCGGATTAAGCGAGCTTGAAAAAGGAGCAGGCAAGCTGACGACGGGTCTTGAACAGGGGAGTTCGGGCAGCAAGCAAATCGCCGCCAATCTTGCCAAGCTGAACGCCGCGCTGGCAAGCGTCCAGAGCGGACAGGAGAAGCTGAACGCCGGTCTTGGCACCCTGACGGGCGGTCTGGGCCAACTCAAAACCGGCCTGCAAAAAAGCAGCCAAGGGCTGGGCGATATTTCCGGCGGTCTTGGCAAAACGAGCGGTTTCCTGACGCAGCTCGGCACGGCGAAGACGTTTTTTATTCCGAGCGAAGCCTTAACCGACCCGGCTTTTCAAAAGGCCGAGGATGCCTTTATGTCCAAAGATCGGATGATCACCAAGCTGACCGTTGTCCTTGACGAGGACCCATATTCGCCAGCGGCGCTTGATATCCTGGAGAAGATCAACCAGACGACGGACGCCGGATTGACAAGTACGGTGCTGGACGGAGCAGTCCATGGCGCCAGCGGACCGACTTCGACGACGTACGATATGAATAAAGCCCAACTGGCTTCCTTCAACAGCACCGCCGTTATCGTGATCATCAGCGTGTTTCTGGTGCTGGTGTGGGTGATCCGCGCTTTTTGGCCGGCCGTCTATATCGTCTTGTCCTTGATCGCCTCTTATTATGTTGCGATGGGGGCATCCAAGCTGGTATCGGCTTATGTGATCGGCGGAGAGGGCATTTCTTCCTTTGTTCCGTTCTTCTCCTTCATCATCATCGTGGCGGTGGGAGTGGACTACAGCATTTTCCTGATGATGCGGTATAAGGAATACGGCGAGCTGGATCACCGCGAAGCTATTCTGCGCGCGGCGCGCAGTGTTGGGGGCGTCATTATATCGGCCATGTTTATTTTGGGAGGCACCTTCGCCACCTTAATACCGTCAGGGCTGGTGCTGCTGATTGAGCTTGCATCCGCCGTCATTGTCGGTCTGCTGGTGCTGACCTTTATTTTGCTGCCGATGTTCGTCCCCGCGCTAATGACGATTCCGGATACGCTTGGCGGAAAGCGAAGGGAGGAGTAAACGGGTCTTAATTAGGGGCTAATTTACATACAGTCTTCGGGCTCACTGGCCGGAGGCTGTTTTTGCGCTGTCGTTGTTCAAATCGATTTTGAAAAATTTCCGATCGCTTTGATCATCATCTGAGCCATATCTTCCGGGGACTTCCTCGGCTGATCGTCGATCCATTTGGACAATACATTCCAAAGGCCGCCTATGCCGAAAAGTCCGATATATTCTTCTTCCGTGCGATTGGCGTAATTATGCCACTCCGCTTGGGCGATTTGATGGATCTCGGGAATGCGGGAATTGGCCTGTTCCATCAGCATGTAAAATAAGTGGTTTTGCTTAAGCAGCTCCAGTTCCTTGACATGTTTGTCCCAAAAGGCAAAAAAAGCAGTCAGCACATCGCCGAACGTTACCCGCGGAAGTTCATGAATAAACATCATATAGTCGTCGAATAAACCGTCGGCATAAGCAAACAGCAGATCTTCCTTCACGTTAAAATAGCGGTAAAACGTTCTTCTCGACAATTGGGCCTGATCCGCGATTTCTTTTACGGTAATCTCGGTGTACGGCTTCCTGCCCATGAGTTCAAATAAGGCTTCGATCAGCCAATTTTTGGACTGCTCGACCATTCGGCTACTTCCTTCACGTTTCAACATAACCCTCCTCCAATGTCACAAATTCCTTCATGATGTAGCACTTATCGCTCCGGTATTGAATAATCCCGTGAAAGTATTATACTACAACTTGCATCGCAATGTCACATGTGTGCAATTTATTCTCGAGTGTGACAAAATCATAATTTGAAGGAGTTGAAGTCATATGAACAGCATGATCGCTATATCCTGGTTATTTCCTATTTTGTTTATGCTCCATGACTTTGAAGAAATCGTGTTCGTTGGAGCCTGGAAGAAGAAATACAGACATGCTCTGGACACGAGTACGATGAAAAAAACGCCTTATGCGGATTTCCGAAGCACGGCCTCTTTTTCGATTGGCGTGGAGATCATCTTTCTGATCATTTCGCTCGTGACTTTATTTTCGATCATTTTTGATAGTTATTATGTTTGGTATGGTCTTTTGTTTGCCGTGACGGCTCACTTTATAACGGCTCATTTTCTCTTAACCGCCAAGTTCAAGCACTTTGTTCCGGGCCTTGTTACCGCTATTCTTTTCCTGCCCGTATGCGTTTATCTGCTTTATGCGTCTGCGGCAAAACTGGATTACAATGCGGCTGAGATCATCTTGTCCTGCGTGGGCGGTTCCTTAATAAGCTTTGTCATTTACGTAGTTCTTCATCGTTTGGAGGAACCATTTGAGGAGATGTTGGTGAAGTACGCGAAAGAGATCAGCGTAGTTTAATAAGTTGGCTTGGCACATTTTCTCGGAGTACAGCCAATAATGGTGAGAATAGCGGAATAATTTTTGTTGCTCACGTAGCCTACAGCAAGTTTACGGACACCAGAATCGCTATTGACCCGTTTTTGGGCTATTTCCGATTTTAACGAACCGAAAAGACCTTATTCTAGACAAAAGCGGCGAAATGGCGGTCATGAGAGCCCAATAAGGTCACTGGAGTCCATTACAGTGGGAAATAGCCGGGAAATGGGCAAATAAGGTCATTACGGTCCGTTACGTTTCTTTCGCGCTGCTGACCCGCTAGCATCATCCCACCTCAAGCGTTTTGAAAAAACGCACTTCGGAAGCGTAAGCTTCGGTCCTGAAAACCAAGCTTTTTGAACACGTATTACAAGTATTTTCAGAGGCATCAGAAATTGCTCGCGCGGGGATATATATAAATCTTAATGGCACTTGGGTTTCAAGTGCATTTTTTAATTCTGTGTTTCGCAAATGTGGACAAGGCGTAGGAGCACCAAAGTATTCGGGAAGAATGGATTTCTAAGTTTTATTTTGCTTACTATGGTTCAGAAAGTTTTAATTTCGATGGATTTACATAATTTGGAATATATGCTACGTTTACCTCGAAAGCGCTACCATGAATGGATAGATTGAGTGATGATTTAGCATATTTTACATGGAAAGGAAGGATGAACATGACCCCTTTGCTCAAAAAGGCAAGTGCAATGATGCTGGCATTTATTCTGGTATTTACTTTGCTGCCTGGATGGATGACAGCGCCCGCTCATGCAGACACCCCACTTTTCACGATGGAAAGCGAAAATGCTCGGCTCACCTCCGATCTTCAAGTAGCGACAGATATTTACGGACAACCCAAGCCCGGATTCTCCGGGAGCGGATTTGTCTGGATGCAAAACTCCGGTACAATCACGTTTACGGTGACCGTCCCGGAAACCGGCATGTATGCGATCTCCACCCGCTATATGCAGGAGTTGAGCCCTGAAGGCAGGCTTCAATATTTAACCGTTAACGGCGTGACCAAGGGTTCGTATATGCTGCCCTACACGACCGCGTGGTCGAATTACGATTTTGGCTTTCATAAGCTGAAGGCAGGAAGCAACACCATCCAAGTGAAGGCCGGTTGGGGCTTCGCTTATTTTGATACCTTCACTGTGGATTATGCCGATCTTGATCCCTTGGATGTGCAGCCTGTCCTCACCGATCCGCGGGCCACACCGGAAACACAGGTTTTGATGAATTATTTAACGGAGGTTTACGGCAAACATATGATCTCCGGTCAGCAGGAGATTTACGGAGGCGGAAATAACGGCAATTCCGAGTTGGAGTTTGATTGGATCCACGATTTAACCGGAAAATATCCGGCCATCCGCGGCTTCGATTTAATGAACTATAATCCGCTCTACGGTTGGGAGGACGGTACCACCGATCGGATGATCGATTGGGTGAATAACCGGGGCGGGATCGCGACAACCAGCTGGCATATCAATGTGCCCCGAGATTTCACCGCCTATCAGCTCGGGGAGTTTGTGGATTGGACGGACACCACCTACAAGCCGACGGAAACCAATTTTAATACAGCCAATGCGGTGATTCCCGGTACGAAAGAATATCAATACGTGATGATGACCATTGAGGATTTGGCGGAACAACTGCAGATTCTGCAAAATAACCATGTGCCGGTGATTTTCCGTCCCTATCATGAGGCGGAGGGCAACGGCGGGTTGAAGGGAGAAGGCGCGTGGTTCTGGTGGGCTTCAGCAGGCGCGGAGGTGTACAAACAGCTGTGGGATCTGCTTTATACCGAACTGACGGAGACGTACGGCTTGCACAACTTGATCTGGACCTACAACAGCTACGTGTACAGCACTTCTCCCGGATGGTATCCCGGCGACGATCAGGTGGATATTATCGGCTATGATAAATACAATACGATCTACAACCGCAATGACGGATTGTCCGGCGTACCTAACGAGGATGCCATTAGCTCGATTTTTTATCAGCTTGTGGATTTAACCGACGGCAAGAAAATGGTGGCCATGACGGAGAACGACACCGTTCCAAGCTTACAGAATCTGACCGAGGAAAAAGCCGGCTGGCTCTACTTCTGTCCCTGGTATGGCGAGTATCTCATGAGTTCCGCCAATAATTATCCGGACACCCTGACAACGCTTTATCAAAGCGATTATGTCATCACGTTGGATGAACTGCCCGATTTAACGGTCGACAATCCAATCCCCAACGCATCCATCACACCTGCAAACATCGAATTTGACAAAAATGCGCCGGATCAAAGCGACAAAGCAATCGCCGTGAATTTCAACGGCAATACGCTAACCGCTCTCCGAGAGGGCGCCAATGCATTGACCGTGACTAAGGACTATACCTTGAACGGAAGTACGCTGCTGCTGAAAAAAGAATTCCTTGCCGGGCTGCCGGTTGGCGAGCATTCGATCGTCTTTGATTTTAATCAAGGACAAGATCCCGTATTAAAAGTCAAGGTTGTCGACTCCACACCAAGCGCGTCCATTTCGCCTGTGAATACCACATTTGATAAAGCGGCAAATCTGCAGCAGGATATTTCCGTAACCCTTACTTTGAATGGACGCCAGCTTGCGAGCATAACGAATGGAAATGTTACTTTAACGTCAGGCCGGGATTATACGGCATCAAGCGCCGCGGTCGTTCTGCGCAAATCCTATCTTTCCACGCTTCCGCTGGGCCAGCAAACGATCACCTTTCATTTTAACGGAGGAAATAACGCGGTTCTTACCGTAAATGTAGTGGACAGCAGTGTTCCTGTACCCGCGGGAGACTTGACGATCCAGGCTTTTAACGGCAACACGAGTGCCTCCACCAACGGGATTTCACCCAAATTCAAAGTCGTCAACACCGGGGATGCGGCGATTCCGTTAAGTAATGTAAAACTCCGGTATTACTACACGATTGACGGGGAAAAGGCACAAAATTTCTGGTGCGACTGGGCCAGCATCGGCAGTGCGAATGTAACCGGCAATTTCGTTAAACTGGTGACCCCGGTTGCCGGAGCCGATTATGTTCTGGAAATTAGCTTCACGAGCGCGGCCGGAACGCTGAATCCCGGCCAGAGCGCAGAAATTCAAACCCGCTTCTCCAAAACCGACTGGTCCAATTACAACCAGGCTAACGATTACTCGTTCAAAGCCTCCGGCAACCAGTACGCCAACCATGAACAGATTACCGGATATATGAACGGTCAGCTTGCATGGGGGATTGAGCCGTAAGGAGGTAAGAAAAAGGGTTGGAGCAGGGGAGCCTGCTTCAATCCTTTTTTAAATGGGGGGATGGCGGTGCACTTCATCGAGTGGGGTTCCAATTCGAAATCGCCCAGGCCATCGGCTTCAACGATTCCAATTACTTCACGCATATCTTCAAGAAAATAGAAGGGCTTTCGCCAAAGGAATATCGCAGCGGGCGGCGGATCTGCCGCGAACAAGGTGAGGTTGACCACCGCATCCAAGCGGCCAAAACGATCTGAGGGATGTACTCCATTAGCTTAATGGGAGTGAACATCGAGCTTCATGATCCATGAAGTTCCCAAAAGGCCCATTTTAACATAGGCTATTTGGGAAGAGTCCGTTTTGATTAACCTGTTTGTTAAACAAAAAAGGATGCTCCCTCGCTAGGAAAGCTATACGAGTAAGGCTAAAAAAACAATATGCAAATATCGCATAAAATTCCGCTTGCTCTAATCGTTTAGGTTAAACTTGCCAAGAGAGGGAGTTTGGTTAGTTACTCCTTACTTGGATAAAAACAAAAGAGGGCAAGCTAATGAAGAACATAATAGAAGAATTATTTTACGGCAACCTGAACCCTGAAGAACGTATTGTCCCCACAGATCCCGAATATCGTCCACTCAATAGAAAAATTTCTGAATTGATGGAAGAAGTCAAACAGAGATTTTCGGAGAGCGATTTCGCGGCCCTTGAGCAAATTTTGGATTTGAACGGCGAGTCCAATTCCATGGTTACAGGTGAGGCTTTTGTTCAGGGGTTTAGGATGGGGGCTTTGGTAATGGTGGAGGTGTTTTGTGGGGAGGGGAAGGGTTCTGGGAAGTGATTGTTGGGTGGTAGACTAATTGTTTAGGTGTGAATCGATTATAGAGATAATGTGAGCTTCCGTTACTCAAATTAGCGGAAGTTTTTTTTGAGAAAAAAATTATTCAATCGTCATATTATTCCATTTTGTAGTAGGATGTGACTATAAGTCGTTTGGACTAATCTCAAAGTTGTTAGTATATTTAACTTCATTTATTAAGTTCACGAACTCGTGGATAAGGAGTTATGTGAAATTCCTGAAGTGCACATTCTAAATCTAGATTGGAGGCCGCAATTGATCAATTTAAAGAATTTTCAAGAGATAAATGCGATTAAATTACTATTAACTGAGTGTATGTGGCCCGATGATGAAAGAGTAACTCGAGAACTTAATGATTACCGCACAGAAATTACAAGAAAGCTTTATGGAATAGTGGATAATGGTAAGCTAGCTGGCCTTATTGGAATAAAGGAACAAAGTAAAACAGAAGTTGAAATATTACATCTCGCGGTTAGATCTGATTATAGGAATCAAGGAATAGGAAGAACAATGATACATGAGTATGTCCAGAGGAATAAAATTGCACAGCTGACAGCTGAAACGGATAAAGATGCTGTTTATTTTTATAAGAGGGTTGGATTTGAGATTATCAGTTTAGGGGAGAAGTACCCGGGAGTTGAAAGGTTTAAATGCACATTAAATAATATGGGAAGCTAGGAACTTCACATAACACTGTATTCACGCTTCGGGCTATGCCCTTGGTTCGGCCCGGGGTGGAAGAGACGTGGGCAGATTCAGCCGGACACATCGATCTCCTAAGATAAGAGCTATCTAAGGCTGGGGCATTTCGTGTGGGAAGGACATTAAATGCAGGCTTAAAACAGGAAATTGTATTTACGTTTTCCGTGAAGGATTCTTCGGATTTCCACAGTGTCATTTAGAACCACATAAAAGACTAGGTACGGATCTACAACCAACATTCTATAATTTAGTGTTTGAAGTCGGATATCATCTGGAATTGTACCACTATTAGGGAATAGCTCCAGAACAGAAATGGATTGATCTAATTGATCAGCCATGGCTAAAGCAGCATCGGGATTGTCAAGCATAATATAACGGACAATATTGGATAAGTCCTCTTCGGCAATGGGCAAGTATTCGATTTTATATCTCTTGTCCACGGATTTGGCTCCTCAGATTTTTCATCACCTCAGAGTGACTCTTCTTTTGAACTCCTTCATTGCTTTGTTTTTCAGCTACGGCGAGCTTTTGGTACAGATCGATAAGGGCTTGTTGTTTTTCGTAAGTAGCATGACTCATGACAACAAGATCACTTTGGCCATTTTTAGTAATAAATACGGGTTCACCGTCACGATGAGCAATTTCAGAAATCAAATTAAAGTTGTTTCTTAAGTCAGAAATTGGACGAATCGTTGGCATATATCATCACCTCAAGAATATTATTATTATTAATTTTATCATAATTATGATAAAAAATATAGAAAGGGAAGGGTTTTTTTGTTGGATGATTCGAAGAAGCACCTGACTTCTTAAACACAACATCCTCACATCAGTACGTTGGTACCAACGTCGGTCTGCACGAGGCATTTCAGGTACAATGAGGGTAATTCAAACGGACTTCGCCTTACAGCGCATTCACGCTGCGGGCCTATTGATAGATGTATATTCATGAAAGTAGCTCAGACAACAATCGACCCAACCCAAGATAAGGGCTATCTAGGGCCGGGTCGTTTTATTAATACCAGAATATTTGCTGTTGCTGAAATCAAAATTATAAAGGAGGAACATTTCTTGACCACTTTATTCACAAAATTAGCTGGAATTAGTTTTATTATTTTATCAGTACTAAGATTAACACCAATTATTAATGCGACTGGGAAGTGGTTGTTATATGTCTCAATTGCAGCGCTATTCCTAATATTATCTGACTTAATAGAGTTCATTATCGAAGGGATAGCAGATAAGAAAGGCATTAAGTTAAATCAAATATTAAAATTTCTACGTTCAGCTTTTCTTGCTGTTGCAGTAATAGCTGTATTCGTTTTACCTAATTTAAAAATCAATATTCCTGTAAAACAAGTCAATGCATTAAGTGATGCCATTACACTAGTAAGCTTAGGTATTGCAATAACATTGATTGGGTTTAAAGCAGATAAACAACTGATCAGAAAAGAGGATTCAAGATAGTTGGAGATTGCCCGAACGGCGAGGGAGGCGGAGTTTCTTTTTTCGGATGGATGCTATGAATTACTGATATAAGAGTGAAGCTCAAAAAGGACGCAAGCGAATTCACGTCCCTTATAGCAAAACGTCATAAGAGTGAGAAGGCCGCTCAAAGTGCTTTTCACTCTAATTTTCTGGTATTCACTTTCCTCATACGCTTGATTTCTTTACTTCGTCATTCTAAATTCTCTAAAGAACGCCCGAATATCCTCAACAAAAAGCTCCGGCTCCTCCATAGCGGCAAAATGTCCGCCGCGGGGCAGCGAAGTCCAGCGGCTTATATTCAAGTTGCGCGAAGCCCATTCTTTGGGCGGCAGTAAGACATCTGCAGCGAATAAGGCAAGGCCTGTCGGGACTTCTATGTAGCCCAGGGGCGGCAAAGTATGGGCATTTTCATAATACACATGTGCTGCCGATCCTGCTGTGTTTGTCACCCAATAAATCATGATATGCGTGATGAGTTCGTCCTCGCTGAATTTTTGACGGAGATCCCCGTTGCAATCGCTCCATGCCCGGAATTTCTCAATCAACCAACCCGCCAAACCGACCGGCGAGTCGGAAAGTCCATAAGCTATCGTTTGGGGGCGTGTCGATTGAATGGACATATAGCCGCCCTCTTGAGCGATCCATGCCGCAGCGCTTTTCTTGTATTGCCGTTCTTCTTCCGAAAGTTTGGCCTGATCGGATGAATTCATGAGATCTCTGATGATCCCGATGTCGGTCAGATGGATTCCGAATAACAGTTCGGGATGATTGGCAGCCAGGTATCTTGTCACGCCGGACCCCATATCCCCGCCTGCGGCGGCAAACTTGCTGTAGCCCAATTCTTGGGTCATGAGCTTGGCCCACATTTCGGAGACCTGAGAATTGTTGACGCCGGGATGTGCAGGGCGGCTGGAGAATCCGAATCCGGGTATGGAAGGGACAATCACGTCAAAAGAGTCCTCCGGGTTGCCGCCGTGGCTGGCCGGATCCGTGAGAAGAGGGATGATTTTTTGGTAGCGAAGGTAACTGTCTGGCCATCCGTGGGTAAGAATAAGGGGCACAGGGTTAGGTCCTTTCCCGCGCTCATGGACGAAGTGCACGTCGATCCCGTCTAAATGGCACCGAAACTGGGAAAAGCGGTTCAGCTCGGCTTCTTGCGCGCGCCAATCATAAGTGTCTCTCCAATACGAGACGAGCGATTGTAAATAGCTTATGTCCGTGCCGCGTTCCCAACCCGAGTTCTCCAGTTGGTCCGGCCAACGGATGTGATGCAGTTTGTATTTTAAATCGTCAAGAATCTCCTCGGAGACGTGAATATGAAAACGTTCCATAGTCATCATGATTTCCTCCTTTTGTTGCCGCAACGTTATTATAACCTTGGCGCAGGCGCGGCACACTGGCATAAATGAAGCATCTGACTATACTATTTGATAGGATTGGCGTGTTACTTACTTTCCCGATATGCAGGTTGACCCACCAGGATCGGCCTTTTAGGTTTTCTCTAAAAAGAAACTACCCCGTTTAAATTCAGTTTATAAACCCCGGTTACTATCCATACATAGCAAGCTTAAGACATGAGCTCAGCCTTGGGACGGAGGTTCATTTACATCCGCAGCAGCTGTTGGGCTGGGTGGGGAAGAGGTAAACTTGCCATATCATTGGTTTAGGAGGAGTTAGAGATGGTAGAGAGAAACTTGACGGGGAGAAAACAGGGTGACTGGGCCATTGAAGCGCATGAACTCGTCAAAACGTATGGAACGAACCGTGCCGTGGACGGTGTCAATTTGCAGGTCGGGACGGGATCGATTTACGGCGTGCTGGGGCCAAACGGAGCGGGGAAGACGACAACGATTCGCATGCTGGCAACGCTGATTCGGCCGGACGGCGGTTCGGCGAAGGTTTTTGGGCATGACGTGATGAAGGAGCCGCAAATCGTACGGCAGTTGATCGGTGTGACCGGCCAGTACGCGTCGGTTGATGAATCGCTCAGCGCAACGGAAAATTTGGTCATTTTCTCCCGGCTGCTCGGACTTGGGCGTGCCGAAGCGAAACGCAAAGCGGCGGACCTGCTGGAGGAATTCGGTTTGTCGGAAGCCGCGAAACGTCCGTTGAAAAATTTCTCCGGCGGGATGCGCCGGCGCCTGGATTTGGCCGCCAGCCTGATCGCGCAGCCGCCGCTGATTTTCCTGGACGAACCTACGACAGGCCTTGACCCGCGCACGCGGACGCAAATGTGGGAGACGATCCGGCGGCTCGTCAAAACGGGCTCGACCGTGCTGCTAACCACGCAGTATCTGGATGAAGCCGACCAACTGGCGGACCGGGTCGCCGTTATCGACCGCGGCCATGTCGTCGCCGAAGGAACCGTCGATGAACTGAAAGCTTCCGTCGGTACCTCATCTTTGCAATTGAGAGTGCTGAATCCGCTGGATACCGAAGCGGCGCGTCAAACCATTGAACGGGTGCTTCAGGTACGCTCGACTGTCTCGGCAGAAGCCGGCAAAATCACCGCTCCGATGGGAGACGCCGACCGGGTTACCGACCTGCTGATTGCGCTCCGCGAGGCGGGGATTCCGCTCACCGAAATGAGCGTGCAGAAGCCGACGCTGGATGAAGTGTTCTTAACGATTACGGGTCATGGCGTAAAAGAGGATGAAGAATCAGAATCAGAACAAGTGAAAAACGCGCAGGGGGTAATCGCATGAGCAACGCAGCCGTAAAACAGGTCGCCGAACGTCCGTTAAAAAACCGCAGCAGCTTTGGCCAGTCCGTCCGCAATTCGCTGACGATGGCTTACCGGGGTTTGCTGAAAATCCGGCGTACCCCCGAGCAATTGTTTGACGTTACGCTTCAGCCGATTATTTTCACCTTGATGTTTACTTATATTTTCGGCGGCGCCATTTCCGGAGACGTGCAGAGCTATTTGCCGGTGATTATCCCCGGGATTCTCGTGCAGACCGTCATTTCGACCTCCATCGTCACCGGCGTGCAGCTGCGCGAGGACATGGAAAAGGGCGTTTTCGACCGCTTCAAGTCGCTGCCGATTTCACGGATTGCGCCGCTTGCGGGAGCTCTGCTGGCCGATACCATCCGGTACGCGATCGCTACGGTGCTCACCTTTGTGATGGGCTACATCATGGGTCTTCGTCCTGAGGGCGGTCTCGGATTTGTAGCCATCGCCGGGGTCCTGGTTATTGTGTGCTCCTGGGCGATCAGCTGGATTTTCGCTTTCTTCGGCGTCATTGCTCGTACGGCTTCCAGCGTACAAGGGATATCGATGCTGGTGCTGTTCCCGCTGACCTTTCTGTCGAACGCTTTCGTTCCGGTGGATACGATGCCGAACTGGCTCCAATGGTTCGTGAAAATCAACCCAGTTTCCCACTTGGTCACCGCCGTTCGTGATCTGGTCAACACCGGTACCTTTGGCCAAGATATGGTCATTTCGCTGATTGGAGCGGCGGTCATCGTGGCGGTCTTCGCACCGATCACGGTGCGCGCTTACATGCGCCGGACGTAAAAGTTCCAAGTGTTTCCGGGCTGAAGTAACCGGAGTCAGGGAGTGATGGAGCGGGATAACGGCAGATCCGGGAGGTGGCTGCTATCCTCTCCGAGAGAACTTGGATATAACTGGAATACCTCCCGTTAATATAGAAGTTTCTGAACCAGAGCAAGATTTAGCTGGAAAACCTCCAACTAATTCTTGCTTTTTTCCCGCTCAGAGCCTAAAAGTGTGAAATTAACGGGAGCTTTTCCCGATAAACCTCGCAAAACTGGAAATCACCCCAAATTAACGGGAGTATTTCCAGCTAGTTAGAGTCGGCGGACCGATGGCAGACCTAAAGTGTACCTAATACGGATATAAAGCGACGGATCTAAAGCGGACCTATTTTCCAGCTTGTTGTATGTATGGCGGGCGGTGACGGTGAATCAAGGTTCACAGCAGAGATTTTCTCTGGCAATGGACAGCACAAGAAAGCACATAGGCTTTAATGCAAAACTCGCCCCAACGTCAAATGAAACCCGAAAGGCGGATTCCCGGCCAGCCCCAATTCGGTTCGCATCCGTTCCAAAAAGCTGGAATAAACCGGGAGCCAATAGTATTCGCCGTTGCTTTCGACCTCGGGAGAGTACGAAAACGTAATCGTTTGTTCGCTGTGCCGGTTCCATAGTTTCTTTTTGCATTCGGCGTCCATCTCTTCACCGCGAATGATGGAGATGTGGCTGCCGAATTTAGGTTTATTTAGTTTGATGTGGTGGGCGATGAGAACCCAATGCCAGTAATAGTCCAGAATATCCTGGGGACATTCGAGAATCGCCCAGGTCTCAAAGTAGATGACTTGTCCTTTGACATGAAACAGAGTACCGCAGTTTTCTTCATTAACATCGCCGCCTGATAAACCTTCGACTTCCGTGGAGTTAAGCCGTTCATTCCCAAAGGATTGTCCGATATTTTGCAAGTCCATGATCCGGTTTGGAAGCTCCTTTCTAGGGGCCAAGGTAAGATTTAGCATGTGCCTACCTCCCGGAAAATATAATGATTGCATGAGGCCTAAGAGCAGGAAGGAGGAGGCGGATGAAAATCGCTTTGCCGCCCTTTACCTTGGAAACGGCGACCGCTAAAGTTCGCAAAGCGGAAGATGACTGGAACACCCGGAATCCGCATCTGGTTGCGATGGATTATACCGAGGACAGCTACTGGCGAAATCGGGCCGAATTTCCGATCGGCAGGGTGGAGATCATCGAGTTTTTGACGCGAAAATGGAACAAGGAGCTTGATTACCGGCTGATCAAGGAACTGTGGACTTATAACGGCAACCGGATCGCCGTGCGTTTTGCTTACGAGTGGCATGACGATAGCGGTCAGTGGTTTCGGTCGTACGGGAACGAAAATTGGGAGTTTAGCCCGGAAGGTCTGAACAGGCGTCGTTACGCATCGATCAACGACATGCCCATCAAGGAATCCGAGCGAAAATACCGCTGGCCGCTTGGGCGACGTCCGGACAATTACCCCGGACTTTCCGAGCTGGGCCTTTAGCTGCCGATTCCCGGAGCCGCGAGCCGGGACGCGAAACGCCAAAAGCCAAAGAAGCGGAACTTTCCCCGCGCCTTTGGCTTTTTGCGTATTTTCGCATGTTTTCGCATGTTTTCGCATGTTACAAAATCAAGGAGCCGGGATTATCCTATCCAGCTCTTCCGAGCTCTCTTCGTGCACCGGACAGAAACCGGGATTCGCCGCGCACATGGTTTGGGCAAAATCCGGCTTCAGCAAGCAAAGCTCGTCGAAATAGCTGCTGATCACGTGATTGGAACTGAGGCCTCCGTTTTGAAAAAGGAGCGTAGAACAGGTCTTTACATGGCTGTAGTAGTACTTTTTGTCCCGCTTAGGAAGCTTGTAAATGGAAGGCGGGGCATGCGTGACGATATCAAAGGGATTGGCAATCCGATGGCTGTTCGGCACGAATTTGGCAAAGACCTTGGAGAAATCAGGATCGCCGACGCGAGGAGATCCGTAAGTGAACAGGGTGGGCGAGCCAAAGGTCGTATTGGCGGACACGTCCAGCGCACAAAGCGTGGCCAGCGCGGCCCCAAGGCTGTGCCCGGTAATATATAACGCTTTGTCGGAAGACAGTCCGGCGAGTGTGGACACGATTCCTCCGCGAGCCGATTCGTAAATGTTCGTGAAGCCGCGATGCGTCATGACATTAGGTTTGATATATTTAAACCGCTTTTGCGAGGCGATGACGTCGGAAACCCAATTGGGCGCGGACATGGTACCCCGGAAGGCAATAATGATCTCCTCGGGAGACTCCCAAATAAACCCGAAGGGTTCCCAAATACCGCCGAAAGATTTCCCGCGGATCGTATAAATATCCGTAAACGGTTGCGGGATGACGAAAGAACCGTCCTCATTTATATACTGGGCATAGCTCTGTCCGCACACGGCCGCCAGAAAAATGGCCCATTCCTCAAAATCCATACTGCTGCGCATCCGCATCCCGCCTTTCTTCCTAATTATTTATGATGAAAGGGCGGAATGGGTGCTTGTGTATTTTAACGGTGCAAAATAAAGTTCATCCGGTTCTTCGTAACTCCAGGTTGATAACGATATATCACTTCCACCTTGTCGCCGCATTGAACAACCATCGGTGCAGGCGCTTCGGCCTCGACGCCGAGGGTCAACCCGGGCAGCATCCACAAATCGGTTGCGATGCCTTCCGCACTCACCGGATGACTGCCGCTGATTTCAAAATAGACGTCAATCTCTAAATCCGTATCAAGCTGGATATCCACAGTGAGCCGGTCTTTATCCGCCTTCGCGTCAAATGTAATTCCTCTCAAATGAGTGTTCCAGCTCTCGCCGGTTTCACGTCTTATCAATCGCAAGTAATATTTATTCCCATCCTCGTCCTGCCAATGGACGGTGGCCGGATGCATTTGACCATTCGTGTTTTTGCTCCCCGACATGGCTCCGATCATGAGATGGCTCTCGATCCACGCCACCGCCGTGCATAGGTTGGAGTTGGCTCCGGGCTTATCCCGCTCGCACAGCTCACGAAACTTTTTCACCGCCAGACGGTCGCTTTGATGGGAGATCAACGAAGGCAGCAGGTGCTGCGGCACGTCAACCCCGACGAGCGCGATCATCGGATCATGACCGGATTCGCAGTTAATTGCGGCCAAATGCTCGTAGTCCTTGCCCAGCGCGAGAAACAGAAAAACGCCGATCGAACTGTGGTCCAGCATTTCCATTTCGTAAGCGCGCGAAAAGGGACCTGAAAGATTTTCAAGATTGGGATTATAGAACAGCGCAATGTTCTCCCAAAGTCCATGCTCTAGTTCCTGTCCGATTTGCTTAAACGTATCCGATTTGCCGTATATTCTCCACATCCCCAGCGTAGTGAGATCAACGCCGTAATAGGTGGTCGTATTGAACTCCGCAAGCGATCCGAATTCCAGATAGGCGGCATGTAAGCTTCGGGCCAGGTTGTCGGCATGCGCCGTCCAGTCTTTGTTTCCGTAACGGTGTCCGAAATAATGGGCGATGAAAATATGCATGAGTTCGATATTCGAATTCATTGGAATTGCATCCGACAAGCGGCGGTCGATGGATGCCTGGGCGGCCTTTCGGATAGACTCGTCCATGCGGGCCACAAGCGAAGCAGGCAGCTTCATTTCAAAATGATCCAAAATTACGGCTAATGTGCATGCGATAAATTCACGCCAGTTCGGGTCATAGCTCCTCCAAACGGGCGGAAGCACCTGATCTACGGCTGTGCGAAATTCACGCTTGATTGCCTTCTTGTCCGGGTCTGCAAGAAGCTGCTGCGAGTGAGCTTCCGCCGTCCGAAGCTCCGCGAGCTTTGCGGCGATTTTCTCGAAGGTGCTGTCCAAGAAGAAGGCGAATCCCGGCGCAAACGCCTTCCAGGCATAATTCCCTGCAGGAGGCAGCGCGGCTTGCGGGGAAGTACGGTACGTCCCGTGATAGATTTCATCGGGAGCGTCAAACTGCATGTCGATGACTTTATGAATGATCTGGCAGGCTCTTTCCCAATCCTCCGGCTCGTTCCTAACCAGGAGACCCAAGGCATAATGGGCGCTCCCGCGGGTGCTGTGCTGATCGGGACTGCTGCGTACCATTTTGGCCTCGTCGTCATACTTGAGATCCATATCGGCCATGGAATGGCTGACTAAATAGCGTTTTTCGTACGGTAATTGTTCCATTAGGCTTTGCTTCACTTGTGTCCACTTTCCTTTCGGCGGCTGTGTTTAGCTTATATACGACTATCCAATCCAGCCAATTCAAATGGTTCTTCCTCGTTCAGGTTTCATTATAGGCCAGTATTGTTAAGTAGATTTATAACGGCAGTCCATAAAAAAGCCTAAACGGTTGCTTTAGGGGGGAGAAGTGTAAATTAGCTTAAAAAATGGAATGCTACATGCGATATGTGTGATATTTATCATATCGACCAAGCCGTGAATTTTGCTAATTCTACCTTAGGAGGTGGATTGCGAATGAAAGTCAATTATCCATTCAAGGGAACTGCCGACATCAAGGACATCAAGGAGTCCCTTAAGCCGTTCGGCGGACGCTGCGCCAAAATCGTAGACGGTACGCTGGAGTATCAAGTTAAAGACGAAAACGAGAAGGCCGCTTACGAGGCCATGAAGGAAAAAGGCTACATCGGATAAAGCGGCAAGAAAACCCGTCAAGCTCCCCGAATCATCGAGGGGATTGACGGGTTTTTACTTTTTGCTATAGAAAAACCATCCCCGCAATCAAGCCCACGGACACGGCCAATCGAATCGAAAGATGAAGCAAATGCACGCGCCCGTGCAGGGCGAAGCCATTCCTTACGGCGCATACGAGCAGTCCCAAAAGCCCGATGCCCGCAAACGCGATATGAACCGGACTGAAGAGCAACAGCACGGAAAATAAGAGATTCGCCGCCATGAGCGGAATTCCCAGCTTGGCGCGCTGCATGACGGCTGCGGCCCCCATCAGAACGGCGTAGCAAACGGTTAACAAATAGATCAAGATCAATACATAGAACATTTTGAACCCCCTTGTAATGAGATATAATAAGTACAACACATGGGGTTAACCCCATGACAAGGGGGGACGGCCGGTGCAGATCGGAGAGTTTGTCCGGGAAGTAGGCAGCACGATGGATACGGTAAGGTATTATATGGATCAGTCGCTGCTTTGTCCAGAGCTGAGGAGCAACCGTTATATTTTCTCGGAGCGGGAAATCCGGGATTTCGAAGTGATCATGCAATTGAAGCAGTGGGGCTTTTCGGTGAAAGAAATCCAGGGACTTTTCGAGTACAAAAAACAAACGGGCTGCGGCGCGGAGCAATTGCTGCTTTACGTGCGCGAACTGTTGTCGAACCGTTGTCAGTCGATTGAGGAAAACCTGGAGGCACTACGCAAACAGAAAGAGGCGGTGCTTGAGAATTTGAAGGAAGTCGAAGCTTTGCTCCCCAATGGAACAAACCTGCGCAATACATAAACAGCACGGCACTTCTATACGATTTACTGAAAAGTCAAAACCGCTCAGGGCAGGCTCATTCATCATGAATGGGTCTTTTAGGGCTTGCGCGCCAGATACAAATCCATCGTGTCATTAACTTTAATGGTTCCCCCAAAATGCCGGATCGCTGCCGCTATTTCATTTTCCAGTCCTGTTCTGGCTTCTGCGGACATGGCTCTGTGGTCGGAGTAGGTATTCAATAGCGAGATATAATCTTCGGCTGTAAAACTTCGAGTTTGGAAGAACAACTTAGAGCGGCAATCGGTAAATCCATATTGCCGGATCGTTTGCATCATTGTCTCGCATTGGCTTGCTTCAAATTCATCCGGCGGCCGATAGGAAGAGAGACGATACTTTTTGTAGGCCTCCTGAATTTCCGAATGGAGCGGATCATGGGGACGGGAAGCATGGTTCCAAAACAAGGCCAAAACTCCGTCGTCTTTTAGAAGATCAAAGACTTTCGTAAATCCAACCTCCTCGGGAATCCAGTGAAAGGCGGTTGCGGAATAAATGAGGTCATATGCCGCATGCTCGGCTTCGAACATCTCAAAATCCCCATGAATAACCTCAAAATTGCCGAAAGACGCGAATTTTCGTTTTGAATATTCAGCTAATCTGTCCCCCAGCTCAACGGCCGTAACCCGGCAGTTCGTCTGCAGAAACGGCAGTGTCGCTTGTCCCGTTCCGACCCCAATTTCGAGGGCGCGTTTGTGCTCGTTCAAGGACGAATATTGAATAATCTCTTTGAACAGCTCGGGAACATAGGTTGGGCGCCACTTATCATAATTGGCTTCATCTTCGTTAAATGTCAGCCGCAAATCCACCTGCAAAACCTCCTATCGAGGAATAAAAGCCAGACACAGCCACTATACCATTCTTGAAAATTCAAATCTATACAAAACTCAAATCGAATGATACAAGATTCGGCGGATAGAGGCGGGCCCTTATTGCGAGTAAAAAAATTTTAAATTTATCCGAATTAATCCTATAAAATTAATGGTATTTATGATAATATTACGCCATGAGTCATATATTTTAATGCGGTGATGATTCATCCGTCAAAAGATTAGGGAGGGACTTATCATTTTATGGAGACTTTATGGGTTATTGTCAACGTGGTAGTCATGCTGCTGCTGATCGGTTTGCTTATCTGGATGCAGCACAAGCATGTTTCCTTCACCAAGCGGGTATTTACCGGTTTGGGATTAGGGCTTGTATTCGGGGTTATTCTGCAGTGGGCGGGAACAAGCAAGGACGTGATTTCCAAATCAAGCGACTGGTTTAACCTCGTTGGGCACGGCTATGTCGGCCTGCTTCAGATGATCGTGATTCCTCTCATTATGGTGTCGATCATCTCGGCGATTATGAACCTGAAAGGCAAACAAAACTTGGGGAAAATGAGCGGCCTCATTATCGCCGTTCTGCTTATTACGACGGCGATCGCCGCTACGGTCAGTATCGCGACAAGCTTGAGCTTCGATTTGAAAGCGATTGAAATTGAAGCCGGCGACCGGGAACAGGCGAGAGGGACCGCGTTGGAGGATCGTCTGACCGATGTGGAAGGCAAAACGATTCCGCAGCAGGTTTTGGACTTCATTCCAACCAATCCGTTTGCGGATATGACGGGCGCGCGCAGCACCTCGACGCTTGCTGTCGTGATTTTCTCCGCATTTATCGGAGTTGCCGTGCTTGGACTGGATAAGAAAAAGCCGGAACAGGCGGATACGTTCCGCAAAATCGTGGATTCCGTATATGCGGTCGTTATGCGCATCGTTACGCTGGTATTGCGATTAACGCCGTACGGTATCCTCGCTTTAATTACGAACGTAGCCGCGACCACCAGCGCCGAGGAAATCCTGAAACTGATCCGTTTTGTAGGAGCCTCTTATGTGGCCCTTTTGGTCATGTTTATTATCCACCTGATTCTGCTCGCCATCTTCGGATATAATCCGGTGCAGTATGTGAGAAAAGTGCTGCCGACGCTCGCGTTTGCCTTCACTTCACGCTCCAGCGCGGCAACGATTCCGCTGAACGTGGAAACGCAAACGAGGAAGCTTGGCGTTCCCGAAGGCATCGCCAACTTGTCGGCGTCCTTCGGAGCGACGATCGGACAAAACGGCTGCGCGGGCATCTATCCGGCCATGCTGGCCGTGATGATTGCTCCGACGGTGGGCATCGATCCCCTCAGCTGGAGCTTTATTCTGACGCTGATTCTTGTCGTGACGATCAGCTCGTTTGGCGTCGCCGGGGTTGGCGGCGGGGCGACCTTCGCTTCGTTGATCGTGCTATCCACGATGAACCTGCCGGTTGCGCTTGCCGGGCTGTTGATTTCCGTCGAACCGCTGATCGATATGGGACGAACCGCACTCAACGTCAACGATTCGATCACGGCCGGGGTCATTACCGGCAAAGTGCTGGGCGAGAACAACAAGGAAACTTTCAATAACAACGTGGATCTGGACATTGCCGTACAGGCTTAAATTGAGCTGAAATAATTGAGCGCCATAACCTTCTTTCCCCCTAACGGCGGTATTGGAGGTTATGGCGCTTTTATGCGGGAAATCGGTTTACAGGTTATTTTCAACCGCGTCCGCCAGAGAAGGACCCGCTGGCTTCCAATTTAATGTTCTGCGCGCATTGACGGCGGAAACGCGGCTGTTGGAAGCTATACCATACAAGGCCTCATCGCCGAACTGCCGGATAACATCATCCGCATTCAGACTTTGCGTACGTCCTTCAAATCCCAATGAACGGCTGATAGATACGGCGATATCTTTGAAAGACGCTTCTCCGTTTTCGGCAAAGAAGAAGGAAGCCGCAGGGGCGCTTTTCAAAGCTAACGCATAAAGCTCAACGAGGTCTTTGATGTAAACATTCGAATATCGGTTTATCCCTTGACCGACATGAAGTCCGGCACCCGCCTGGCGAGACAGATTCGTGAGCTTCGGGATCTGATCGCTGTAAGGCTGCATCCCCAGACCATTTCCATAGATCATGCCCGGACAAATAACGATGCTGCGGATTCCTTTGGATATGCCGGCTTCCCTTACATAGCGGTTCATCTCAACCCGTCCGACCCGATAAGGCTGCGGCTCAAAGTAAGTATCATCCGTATAAACAACGGGGTTCAGCAGGTTGCCGCGGGCGTCGTCGACGACAATGCTTGAGCCGCTGGTATGAATAAAGGGCTTGCCGCTTCTTTCCAGGGCGGAGACAAAAACGTCTACAATTTCCCGGTTATCGGCGCTTGCGGCATGAATGACGCCGTCCGCTTTCGCAACGTTTTCTTTGATGAGTCCGGTATCTTCGAAAGAACCGATAACAGGTTCCATTCCCTGTTTCTTGGCCAGCTTCGCTTGTTCTTCGTCACGGACGAGTCCGGTGACCCGATAGCCCTCTTCCAGCAACTTTGTGGCTACCGAACCGCCGATATAACCGGATGCGCCTGTTACAAAAATGTTCATTTACTTTTCTCTCCTTTTAGATACATAGATTCTTTTTGGAAACGTTGTTTCCGATTAAAATGAAGAACTCCGTCTTTTGGAAAGACGGGCTTCAAAAAATCCGTTAGTTGCGCGTAATCAAAAGAATGAGCTGATCCAACGTAAATTCATAGAGATCTTTAATTTCACGATCTTCCTTGAAATGTCCGGAGGAGGCGAGCTGGATCACGCCATGAAGCGAAGACCAGAACATCCGGGTGGTCATCACCGGATCCGCAAGGTTCAGCTTGCCATCGGAATGATAAGCTTGAAGCGCTTTTGTAATTCGCGATAACGCCGAGGCCGTTTCTTGAATCGAATGCTCGTCGGGTTTGAAATCTTTAAGCTCCCCGTTAAACATAAAATTATAGTAAGGGGAGTATTGATGCGCAAAGCTCCAGTAAGCTTCGCCGATAGCTTTCAGATATTCGTAAGGATCATCGGCGAGCGGAACGGCGGAAATAGCTTTCTCCAATATAGAACAACCTTCGACGAACACTTCATTAACCAGCTTTTCTTTGCTGCCGAAAAGGTTGTAAACAATTTTCGTAGAGCATTCGAGTTTGGCGGCCACATTGCGAATCGTGATCGCATCGGTGCCTTTCTCGGACAGCAGCAGGCAAGTGGCGTTGACGATATTTCTGCGGAGCTGCTCTTGTTCAAGCTGACGGGCCTGTCGATGGGTCTTAAACGAGGACGAAGCTTCTGTCATGGGTAAGCCTCCTTTCTTGAATCTATGATTCTAATTGGAAACGTTGTTTCCGAAATCATTTTATGACTTCCGCACCGGATTGTCAAGCAGGATATGTATCGCCTCGCGATGCTGAAAGATGGAGACCGGACCCTGTGTATCGGCACATGCGCTCAGACCCGCCATACATATCTGAATCTCCTTGATGATAGACTTTAGTCCTGCATTTTACATAATTCATACGGACTTGGAAACTAGCATTAACCATGAAGAGCCGGATTAAGTTTACAATAAAGGTGACACCGCTATATTTATTTTTGAAAGTAAATAGTTTCCAGTTAAATCAATTGCAGAAGGAGAAGCGCAGGGAAGCGCTTTTCGAAGGGAGTCATAATGGAGATTTACCGGAACGAATATTTCAAGCTTTATTCCAGCGGGACGCAAGTGTTTATTCAGACATTCGCAAGCGGTTTTCCCATTAAGGATTTTCAAAGCATCTTGAATGAATGCCCCAGGGTCGGCCTCAAAAACTTTGCCGCTTTGAGACAATCCCTGGAATCGCCCCATTCCGAGGCAAGAGAATTCGGTTATTTAAGACCCCGCATCGAAATCCTCCTCTCCAAAGACGAAATGAGTGCCGAAGCCAGGCTTTACCTGACGCCGATAGAGCTTGAAGAAAGCGGCGGCGCGCTTCATTCCGAATTGATTGAAGCCATGCGGCGCCAAGGAGTGAAGGAAGGGTACTTGGAAGAGGCGCTGCAGGAGCCCTGGGAATTGAACCAGCCTTTTACGGTTGCCAGAGGCCGAAATCCGGAACAGGGAGCGGATGCGGAAGTCCGTTATTATGATATGGCGGCCGTTCGCCCTCACCTAAATGAGGACGATAGCGTGGATTTTTTTGATATGAATTATATCGATGAGATCAAGCAAGGAGATTGGCTGGGCGAGTATACTCCGCCTACGGAAGGTGCTCCGGGCTTCAATGTGCGGGGAACGCGCTTGCCGGGTCAAAGGGGCAGGGACAAGCTGCCCCAATATGATCCTTTGACCGTCGCCGCTGTAGAAGAAAACGGACACACCGTGCTGCGGGCGTTGATCCAAGGCATGGTGGATTGGAAGAACGACCGGATTGGAGTCCTTAACTGCTTGAGCATTACGGGCGATGTCGGACCCGAGACCGGGAATATAAAATACACGGGCAGTGTCAAAATTTCCGGCACGGTTCATGACCGCTATTCCGTAACCGCTACCGAGGATATTTCCATTTGGGGGGCTACGGGCATTGGAGCCGTAGAGAAAATTATCTCGGAGCAAGGAAATATCTACATCAAGGGCGGGATATTCGGCAATGGACGGACGGAGATTAAAGCGGGCAAGGATGTATATGCCAAAAGCGCGAATGACTGCATCGTTGAAGCGGGCGAAAATATATACATACAGCAATATTCGATCGGAAGCGACTTGACCGCGCGCAAGGTTTTGCTCGATAAAAGGGACGGCAGAATTATCGGCGGAACGATCAAAGCGGAACTGAAAGTGGCCTCCTCAACGACCGGCAATGAAATGGAGCGGCCGACCCATATTCAAGTCTGGGGGTTCAACCGCAATCAGGTCAAACGGGATTTGGAGGAGCTGCTGGTAAGGTATAAGGCGGCAACCGACGCAATCAGCAAAGTCGACAACGAACTGGATTTGTATTCTACCTATCTGGACAGCTTGAATGAAGATGAGATGTTAAATTATACGCTTCAGTTTGAGAAACGCCATGAGCTGGAAGCTCGTCTGCGCGAACTGGAGCAGGAGCGCCGCATGTTGATGAGTATTCTGAAAATTCGCGGCGAAGGCGAAGTTGGCATACTCAGCAAAGCCTTTCCCAAAACATTCCTGCAGCTTAAGGAAGTTGAGAAATGGATTGAGCATTCGACAGCCGGGTACTTCTATGTGAACAATCATGAACTACATATTGAGTAGAGGAGTGCGAACATGAACGAGGATCCGATATCTTACCGCTTGGAGAGTCTGATTTTAGCGATCGATTTTTTTACGCAGCGTTTCAGTCAGGAGCAGCTAATGGAGTTCTCTTTTGAATTCACCAACGAAATTTTGACCCTCGGAGAGTCCGCTTTGTTTGTCCGCCAGGGCAATCGGTTTGTTCTGAGCCAACAACGTTTATACAGCCGCAGCGAGTATGTGATTGAGCATTCAGAGAGGCTTGATCACCTGGTAACGCATCACGGCAATTGCCTCTGGGCCAACTTTAACGTTTATTTGGAACAACGGCTGATAGACGATTTTAATGTAGGCATGCTGATTCCGTTAATGGTTGATTCGGACTTGTGCGGGTTCATTATATCCAGCGGCAAAATTATCGGCGAAATTAGCAACGACGATAAAATCATCGCCAGCGCGCTGATGCGGCTGATCAACAACTCGCTCGAGAACAGCAAGCGGTTTATGGATTTGCAGCGGAGCAACGCTCTTTTGGATCAAAAAATCTTCAATTTGTTTACCATCAATCAGAGTTCCAAAGCCCTGTTGTCCGAACTTAGCCTCAGCAAGCTGCATACGCTTGCCACGGATGTTTTCAGCGAAATTTCCACGAGCCAGGTCACTTCGTTTGGCCTATACGATTCAAGCTTAGATAAAATAAAAATTGTCGGATATCGTAATGTTCAGTCGTACGCCGCGTTTTATACCGAGCTTGAACTAAAGGAGACCGGCTATGACGGACCGGCCGTTCTCCATGCCCGGCGGGATGCCGCGCTGATTGCCAAGTATTTCGCCAATCCGACGCAGTTTGAACGGCTGGAAGCGGAGTATATCGTCCTAATCGTGGGCCATCGTCAAATCGTTGGTCTGGTTACGCTTGGCGCCTCGTTTCATGACCGGTATTTCGATGAATCATTATTCGAACTGATTGAGTCGCTGGCCACCTCGACCTATATTGCCATTAACAACGGCATGCTGTTTGAAGAATTGCAGCGCGAGAAACAAAAGGCTCAGAGCAAGCTCGATCTGCTTGTTAACCTGAATAAACTGACTAAAAATATTAAGCATTGCGCCACCTTGGAAGATTTGAGTTATCTCACGCTGAAAACGATGAAATTTGCCTTCGGAATCCGCAAGGCTTTTATTTGTTTCCGCAAAGGGGATGCCATGGAAATCGTGGACAGCATAGGGATGGGGGGCATTCAAAATCCGCTGGATATTCCCGAAGAGCTGGTGAATGCTTGCAGCGAAGGGGAGACACGATACGGTTTTTCCTCGAAAGATCTGGCAGAACTGTGCGGAGGATCGCTTCCGGAAGCTTGGGGAGACAGCAATGGCTTTGTGCTCAGTCCGATGTCCTTCAGCGGACGCAAGCAAAATGCTTTCGACGATCTCCACGGGATTCTGGTCGTATTGGAGACGGAGCATCAACTGAAAGAAGAGCAAATCCTTCTCATCGAGTCGATTGCGTCGAGCATCTCGCCGGTAGCCTACCATATCCATGAGGCCGCCGAGCTTAAGAAGTTTTATAAAGCGGATCCTCTGCAACGGTTTTATGCTGCGCTTTCGGCTAAAATTGCCGAATACGATTACGACCGGATCGAGTTCCATGCATACTGCTGCAGAATCGAAAAACATCCCTTTGAACCCCTGATGCTGCCGGCCGAGCTGGAAGCGGTGGAGACGTTTTATATTGACGGTTATTTGCTTGTTTTAAGCTATTCTGTCTTAACTCTTCCTTATTTGCGCCCAATTAACCATCATTATTCGACCGAGGGTTTTCTGCAGGCATTCGACGGCATCGTACGGGAGAGTCAATCCGAGCCTGAGCTGATGGCAAGATAGCCCCTTCGGTTGCGCCGAATTCAAACGCGGCAATTTTAAAATCTCAAGAGAGCGGAAAGCCGCTTTCTTGAGATTTTTTTGCCGGGATCAGCTATTGCCAACGCCCGTTTCCTTTACAATGTCCACAAACTCCTGAACTTGGGACGTTTCGTTGCTGCGCAGCCAGCAGATGGAGAAATCCAAGGTGAATTTGGGCTCCACAAGAGGGATAAAAGAAATATCCTTATTGAAAAAATGGCCGAGGCTGCCAACCACCAGCGACACGTCAACACCTGCGGATACAAGGCCGATAATCGCCTGATGTACAGGTGGTGTCCGTCCCGCTTTGTGGTTGAAGCTGTAATTTGAATCATGATTAACCGGATTAGATACGCTCCCTCATAGGACAAGGCTATTATGGCTTTGTCCTTATTTTTATGCAAGCCCGTCTTCCTTATATTTAGTTTTACGGTACATTGGAGCTATTTCAATATTCTGAGTTTTAGGGGGGTCTGTATTGACAATATCTATGTTATAGTAGTCTTTGATTGTTTGGTCGGGGCGGATGCCTTTGCCGGCGAATTTGCCTTTGAATGTAGGAGGTCATATGAAGAGTGAAAATCTAGTTAATTCTGCTGTGCAGCCCCGGAAGAGTATGGTTAATATCATCATAGACGGGATTTCCGGTATCTTTCTTCCACTGGTGAATATTTTGAGCGCGGCGGGAATTATGAAGGGTTTGATGGCTGCAGCGGTGGCATTAGATCTGCTAAACAAGACGGAAGGCACCTATCAGGTGCTGAATGCGATGGCTGACAGCCTGTTTTATTTTCTTCCCGTTCTTCTGGCATTTACATCGGCAAAAAAATTCGGGACAAACCCGTATTGCGCCGTAGTCATTGCTGGAGTGCTGCTGCACCCGAGTCTTAGCACTCTCTTTGGAAACGATCAAAGCATAAACTTTTTTGGCCTGAGCATTACGCCTGTAAATTATCCAGCCAGCGCAATTCCCATTATTCTGGCGACAGGCTTGCTGCTATATATCGAAAGATTCTGTTATAAAGTGTTACCCGAAGTCATCCGAGGCTTCTTCACCCCTTTATTTTCTATAATTATCGTCTCTGCCGTTACGCTGCTGGTCTTTGGTCCAATGGGCATGATCGTGGGGGATGCGCTCGCTAAAGGATATGGCTTTGTGTACAATCTCAGTCCAGTCGGGGCGGGAATGGCTCTGGGGGGAGCTATCCAGGTGATGGTTATATTCGGACTGCATTGGAGTTTGGTGCCTCTTGCCATAAATAATATTACAATCAACGGTTCGGATACGATTTTAGCTTTGATGGGTCCGGCTGCTTTCGCCCAGGCAGGAGCGGCATTGGCGGTTTTCTTTAAAGCCAAGGATAAAAATTTTAAAACTCTGGCATTATCCGCATCGATTTCAGCATTATTCGGTGTCACCGAACCCGCGATGTTTGGTGTGAATCTTCCCCTGCGCAAGCCGATGGTTGTCGTATGCTGTGCCGGAGCCGTTGGCGGTGGACTCGCCGGTTTCTTTCACTCGGCTGCGATTTCTTTCGCCTTTCCCGGATTGGCAACCTTGCCGGCTTATTTGGGGGACGGATTTAGCGGCTTCCTTATCGCCTGCGGGGCGGGATTGGTCATATCCTTTGTTGCAACCCTGCTACTAAAGCTGGCATTGGCTCCTGCCGAACAGTCGGTAAACGAGACATCCAGAGCCGTCAGCTCTAGCAAATAAGGCTGAGTAGGATAAAGCAAGAACAAGAGCCTATACTCCTAGGTTTTTGTTCTTTTTTTAGTGGGTCGAGCTACAAGGCCGCCCAGGCTATTGACCAAACGGTTAGTTTAGATGTATCATATAACTAATCGGTTAGTTAAATAATGGCCGATTTTATATGAATGAAACGGAGGAGTGCAAAAATGAAACAAAGAACTTGGTTTATCACCGGTGTAAACAGCGGTTTTGGCCGTCATATGACGGAGCTGCTTCTTGAGCGCGGAGACCGGGTCGCCGGCACCGTCCGGAAATTGGACGCCATGAACGATCTCAAAGCGAAGCATGGCGATCGCCTCTGGCTCGCTCATTTGGAGATGACCGACACGGCGGAAATTCATCAGGTCGTTAATCAGGCTTTCTCCGATCTTAGTTCCATTGACGTTGTCGTAAACAACGCCGGATACGGTCTTTTTGGGGCGGCCGAAGAGCTGACGGACGAGCAAATCCTCCATCAAATAGGCACAAACTTGATCGGCTCCATTCAGGTGATACGGGCAGCCCTTCCTCATTTGCGGGCTCAAGGCGGAGGGCGCATCATACAGTTGTCGACGGTTGGCGGACAGGCCGCTTTCCCTGGCGGATCGCTGTATCATGCAACCAAGTGGGGCATTGAAGGCTTTATCGAAGCGGTTGCCCAAGAAGTCGCCCCGTTTAATATCGAATGCACGATTATAGAGCCGGGCGGAGCGCGGACGGAATTCCGTTACGGGGGCTCCCGGTTATCGCCGAAAATCGCAGCGTACGACGTTTCTCCGGCAAGAAATGTTCACCGGATCGTCGAAGAGGCCACAAGCATTGCGATTGGCGATCCGGTCAAAATGGCCGAAATCATTGTCGACAGCGTCGATCAGAGCCCCGCGCCGAAACGGATTACGTTAGGCAGCGACGCTTTCGCGGCGATCCACAAATCGCTCTCGGAGCGGCTCGCCACGTTGGAAGCGCAGAAGGAGCTTGCTTTTTCGACCGATGCTCCGGTCAATGGTTAAAGGCAGGCGTAAAAAATAAGAGAACGGCCGATCGTTTGTGCGCTCGGCCGTTCTTTTTACTTTACAATCGACTTAGAGTCAATTATAATCGATTCATAGTCAATTATAATTGACTCGAAGTCGACAACGGCAGTTCGTAAAAAACGCCGTTTATTATCCGAAGTGGAGGAGAGCGAAATGGGGAAAAAAGTCGTTTTGATCACCGGCGCGTCATCCGGCATTGGCAAGGAAACCGTCAGAAAGCTGCTGTCCGAAGGACATGTGGTTTATGCCGCGGCCAGACGGACCCAGCCAATGCAGGATCTTAAACAGGCCGGTGCGATTCCGGTGCAAATGGATATTTCAAAAGAAGAAGACATTATGGCTTGCGTGGACAAAATCGTGAAAGAGCAGGGCAGAATTGACGTGTTGTTCAACAACGCCGGGTTTGGTCTGTACGGAAGCGTGGAGGAGGTTGGTATTGAGGATGCGAGATATCAGTTTGAGGTGAATCTGTTTGGCCTCGCTCGAATTACGCAGCTTGTCTTGCCGTATATGCGGGCGCAGAAAAGCGGGATAATCATCAATACCTCCTCGGTGGGAGGGAAAATTTACTCTCCGCTTGGCGCTTGGTACCATGCCACGAAACATGCGCTGGAAGGCTGGTCGGACTGTCTGAGGGTCGAAGTGAAGCCGTTTGGCATCGACGTCGTACTCATTGAGCCGGGAATTATTCTAACTGCGTTCGGAGACGTGATGAATCAATCTTTGTTGAAAAATTCGGGAAACGGTCCTTATCGGGATTTGGCGCATGGAGTCGACAAACTCAGCGCGAATTCCTATCGCACCGGAGGCGGTTCCTCTCCGGCCGTTGTAGCTGACGCGGTGTCCAAAGCGATCAGAGCGGGGAAACCCAAGACCCGGTATGCGGTCGGCAAATTGGCCAAACCTATGATTTTGATCCAAAAATGGGTCAGCGACCGCATCTTCGACCGGATGGTTATGAGCATGTTTAAGTAAGATGGCCGGCTTGCCTTGACAATTCTCCACGCATTCCTTACGATTGACTGCGAATCGATAAGAACGCGGAATACTCAAGGAATGAGGTGGCGATCAGGATGAAAAGAGCTATGACGGAAAGTGCAAAAGCGGAGAAAGCCAAGCTGATTTTGGATACGGCGAGGGATATTTTTATCCGCAGTACTTTCGAGGAGATTAAAATGAACGACGTGGCTAAAGCGGCGAACGTGTCCAACGGTACGTTGTTTTATTATTACAGCACGAAAGAAATATTGTTCATGGAAATGCTGTTTTTGGAATACGAGCGGCGCTTTCGCGACTTTACGGATCTTTTGCTGGCAAAGGAAAATATGGGGTATGAGAAGTTCAAAGCGTTTTTCCTAAGCGAGATGGACAGCCTTCTTGATCCGAATTCCATCTTCATTAGGCTAAGCGCCATTAAGAACGCCATTTTGGAAAAAAATATCGACGAAGAGACGGCCCGGAAAGACACCACAATGATTTACGCATCGCTGGCACCCATTGTCCGGATGCTTATGGAGCGGGTGGAATTTTTGAACGAAGATGCTTGCTTCAACCTGCTGCTTGCCCAGAACGCCATTATTGTCGGATATGCCAATATGGCCGGTATGCCCGAGGTGATGCTGAAGGTGATCGAAGAACACAAGCTGGAAGGGTTCAACGTCGATTTTCGGGATAACGCGTTGACCGCCATGGGTTATTATCTTGACGGTTTATATGAAGAGCGGAGGCCGAAATGAAAAGGAATTTCGGTCTCCGCCTATTTTTGAAGCTATAGCCGTTCCAAATTCTCGACCGTTCTTTCGTTGACGACGTTGCCCGTATTCAAGGTTGTTTTCGGCTCGATCAGCATGACGTGAACCTCTTCTTCGGCGACGGGCATGTGTTCGATTCCTTTGGGGATGACGATGCACTCGCCTTCCTGGAGCAGCACGTCTTTGTCCCTGAATTTGATCAGGAGCTTTCCCTTAAGCACATAAAACATTTCGTCTTCATTTTCATGCGAGTGCCAGAGAAATTCTCCTTTAAACTTGGCGATTTTGACGTGGGAATCGTTCACTTCACCGATAATCCGGGGACTCCAGTACTCATCGAACAGGTTAAGCTTGTCATGGATATTGATTTTCTCCACCGTGTATCCCTCCGTTCCCAATTTGCTGCATGTTATTTTAGCCTCTAGCTTTCACCGCCGCGGCAAAACGTTCCAGCGCTTCGGCCAGCAGCTTGCGCGTGCAGCCGAGGTTGATGCGCAAGAACCCCTCGCCGTTGTCCCCATAGATGGAACCCTCATTAAATGCGATTTTCGCTTCTTTATACATCAGCTCTTTCAGTTCTTTGGACCCGAGTCCAAGCGAACGGCAGTCCATCCAAAGCAAATACGTGCCTTCCGAACGAATCGGGTGAATTTGCGGCAGATGTTCGGCGAGATAGGCGATGCTGTAGTCCATATTCCCCAGAACATACTCGCGAACCGCGTCGAGCCAGTCTTCGCTTTCGTTATAGGCCGCCATCGTGGCCGCCGGACTGAAGAAGTTGACCGAACCGATCTCAAGCGCTTCGATCTTCGCGGCAACCTTTCGCCGCAGCTTGGGATTGGGAATCACGGTATACGCGCATGGAATCCCGGCGAGATTGAACGTTTTGGAAGGGGACAGGCAGGTGACGGTTATATCCGCATGAGACTGGGAAAGCGAAGCAAACGGAACATGCCGGTTTCCGCCCAGCACGAGGTCGCAGTGGATTTCGTCCGAGATCACCTTGACGTTGTGGGCAACGCACAGTTCTCCGAGGCGAACCAGCTCCTCACGGGTCCATACCCGTCCGCCGGGATTATGAGGACTGCAGAGCAGCAGCAGCTTTGCGCCGTTTTTCATCAGCGTTTCAAGATGCTCATAGTCCATTTCGTAGCGGCCGTTTTTCAGCAGTAAAGGAGACTCGGCCAGCTTGCGGCCATTTTGTTTGATGACGTCATAAAACGGATTGTACACCGGGGATTGCAAAATAACCTCGTCCCCCGGTTCGGTTAATACTTGAACCGCGACACTTAATGCAGTCACCACGCCGGGAGCGTTCGTGATCCAGGCCGGATCAACCGGCCAGTCGTGCCGTTTGGCAAACCAGCCCGTTATCGCCTCCAAATATTCGGAAGTCTTAAGGGTATACCCATAGACCCCCAGCTTGGCCCGCTCCGTAACTGCCTCAACAACGGCCGGGGGACAGCGGAAATCCATATCCGCTACCCACAGCGGCAATACTTCGGGGTCGCCGAACAGCCGTTGGCCTGAATCCCATTTTTCGGATAATGTACCTCTCCGCTGCGTTTGCTCGTCCAAATGAAAACTCATCGCCTAAACTTACATCCTCTCTTGGTTAAGATTGCTCGTATCCGTTAATGATGACTTCCAGCTCGCCCGTCATGGAGTCGATGAGCATCCCGTGCACCGGAATATTCGCCGGAAGAAGGGGATGATTCTTAACAATTCCTACGGTATGAATGACGCCTTGCTTCTCGTCATCGAATCCGCGCAGCCATTTTTTGAGCTTGATGCCGGAGTGCTCCAGCGTGTTAAGCACATCCTCCGCGATGCCGCGTTCTTTCATCGATCCGATCATACGGTCCGAATTCAGCGCGGCCATCCCGCAGCCGGTGTGCCCGATGATGTATACTTCCTGCGCGTGCAGCTCGTAGATCGCTACAAGCAGACTACGCATAACGCTTCCGAAAGGCTGGGAAATCACGGCGCCGGCGTTTTTGATCAACTTCACATCGCCGTTGCGCAGATTCATCGCCTTAGGCAGCAGCTCTACGAGCCTCGTATCCATGCAGGTGACGATCGCCATCTTTTTCTCGGGGAATTTATCGGTGATATATTTTTCATATTCCTTATTCTCTACGAAACTTTTGTTAAAATCCAGGATGGTTTGAAGCTGCGTCATCGTGATTAAGCCTCCTCATTTAAGTGATGGAAAATTGAATTTCATTTTAGCTAACTCAAAAAACCTTGCCTTGAAATTTGATTATACGTATTGTTAAAAGTATCATCAAGAGTAGCAACCAAATTCTAATAATTGAGGTGGGACTTGGCATGAAAGAAGAAACCGCTTTAAAATGGGAATCGTTCCGCGAGCTTTTAAGCAAAATTAAAAGCTACCAGGAAGCCGTTGCCCTGATGCATTGGGATTTGCGCACGGGCGCGCCGCGCAAAGGAGCCGAGACCCGCTCGGCGACCATCGGACTTTTATCGACAGAAGCGTTCAAATTGCAGACCTCGGCCGAAATGGGGGAATATCTCGCCTATCTGAACCGGCCGACCGCGCTGGCGGAGCTTGACGAGACCAAACGCAGAATCGTAGAAGTGACTCAGGAAGAGTATGACCGCAGCGTGAAAATCCCACCTCAGAAGTTCCGTGAATACGCCGAACTCACGGCGCATACGGAAACGCTGTGGGTGGAATTCAAGGAAAAAGGCGATTTCGAAGGTTTTGCGCCTTACTTAAGCCAAATCGTCGAGAAAACCCAAGAGTTCATCGATTATTGGGGACCAAAGGCAACCCGTTACGATACGCTTCTACATATGTACGAACCGGACCTGACGGTAGAGAAGCTTGATCAAGTATTCGGCCAGCTGCGGGACCGCCTCGTTCCCGTGGTAAATGCAGTGACCTCTGCGGCGAACAAGCCGGAGGCTTCGTTCCTTGATGAGCTTTACGAAAAAGAACAGCAGGAGAAATTCGGCTTGTTCCTGCTGGAGCAAATCGGATACGATTTTGAAGGCGGCCGCGTGGACGAAACCGAGCATCCGTTTGAAATTACGCTGAACCAAGGCGATGTTCGCATCACGACCCATTACAAGCAAGACGATGTCACCAGCGCAATTTTCAGCTCCCTGCATGAAGGCGGACATGCCCTTTACGAGCAGAACATCAGCTCCGACCTGGCCGGTTCCCCATTGTCGGAAGGAACCTCGATGGGGATTCACGAATCCCAATCCCGCTTCTGGGAAAACTTCGTCGGCCGCAGCGACGGATTTTGGGAACGGTATTTCGAGAAGCTGCAGCAGCATTTCCCGGCACAGCTGAAGGACGTTACGGCGGATCAGTTCTTCCGGGGAATCAACCGGGTGGAAAATTCGCTGATCCGAATCGAAGCCGACGAATTGACCTACAACCTGCACATCATTATTCGTTATGAAATCGAAAAGATGATCTTTAATGAAGGCTTGCCGGTCAGCGAGCTGCCGAAGGTATGGAACGAGAAGTACCAAACCTATCTTGGCCTGACACCGCCGAACGACAGTCTTGGCGTGCTGCAGGACGTTCACTGGTCGGGCGGCTTGTTCGGCTACTTCCCGTCTTACGCGCTTGGGAACATGTATGCCGCGCAAATCACGCATACGCTCCGCAAAGAGCTGCCTCAGTTTGAAGGCTTCATCCGGGAAGGCAATTTCGCGCCGATCCGGGAATGGCTGACGGAAAAAATTTACAAGTACGGAAAAGCCCTGAAACCGGCCGAAATCATTCAAAAGGTAACCGGCGAAGAACTCAGTCCGGATTACCTGGCCGACTACCTCGAAGACAAGTTCAAGAAAATCTACGGGCTGTAAGCTCGTAAACATGCGCTAAGGATTGCGGCATCGAACTTTTCATGGACAACTTTTCATGGACAAACAAACAACCTCCAAAGCCACGTTTGATTAGCGTGGGCTTGGGGGTTGTTTTTGTTAATGGCTTCAGCCGGTTGAGTGCGCAAAGCGTGGGAAAAAGAAAATCATCCGCTGTGCGGGGGAGGGGCAATCAAAGTTTATAGCAAAAAATCACCAGATGCAGACGTTGTAATAGGAGTGTTCAAGCTGCTGCTATGTATAACGAAAGGAAAAACGGGTTTAGTGGCAAGTACCTTGTCAACTCCAAATAGACTCTTCATGCCATTTCAACGATGGAACCACACTAACTGGAATTTCTCCTGTTAATTAGGCCCTTATTGAATCTGGACGAACACGAACTGGAAATCCTCCAGCTAAATCATCGATTTAGGCTGTAGACTACCTCGTTTGCCGAAATTAGAGGGAGTATTTCCAGTTAAATCGTCGTAAATCCTCATTTTACTTAAATTAGCGGTAGCTTTTCCCGTTTCTAGATCGGAAATAAGTTAGCTTCTAGCTCCAGATGGGAGTTTTCCGGGTAATCGAGCGCAAACAAGGTTGATTTCGGCTACTAACTAATGATTTTTCCTCAGGTTCGCTTGCCCCGGCGCTGCTTAACCTTTTATTGGGCCAATGCATACACTTTTAATATGAAATTTCAGAAGAGAGGTGAGCGGCATGAACAAGCGGCATGCTATGTTATGGCTTGCGCTGCTCGTCTTCCTCGCGACTGCCCTCAGTAGTTGCGGCGGGAGCGGCGGCGGCACGCAAAAGGTGAAGCTCGGGGAAGTGACCCGTTCCGTTTTCTATGCCCCGCAATATGTGGCTTTGGAGAAAGGATTTTTTAAAGAAGAAGGGCTTGACGTCGAACTGCAGACGATTCCCGGCGGCGATAAAACGATGACCGCCTTGTTGTCGGGGGCCATTGATGTCGCGCTGGTCGGTGCGGAAACGTCGATCTTTGTGTATCAACAAGGCTCGGACGATCCGGTCATTAACTTTGCGCAGCTGACACAAACGGACGGGACGTTCCTGGTGGCTAGGGAGGATCTTGGGGAATTCGATTGGAATCAGCTCAAAGGCAGTGTCTTCCTCGGACAGCGCAAAGGCGGGATGCCGCAGATGGCCGGCGAGTTTGCCTTGCGCAAGCACGGAATCGATCCGCATAAGGATATGGAGTTGATCCAAAACATCGAATTCGCCAACATCGCGGCGGCTTTTTCTTCCGGAACCGGGCAATTCGTGCAGCTTTTTGAACCGACGGCCTCCATTTTTGAGAAAGAAGGAAGAGGGCATGTCGTTGCTTCCTTCGGCGCGGAAAGCGGAAAACTGCCGTATACGGTGTTTATGACCAAACAAAGCTATCTTAAGGACCATGACGAAACGGTGCAGAAATTTACGAATGCGATCCACAAGGCACAGATCTGGGTGAAGGAGCATTCGCCGGAGGAAACGGCCCAAACGATCGCTCCTTATTTCAAGGATACGGATTTGGATATTCTGACGAGCTCCGTCAAACGTTATCTGGAGCAAGGGACTTATGCCGATACTCCGGCATTGGAGGACGATGCCTGGAACAATCTGCTGGATGTGATGGAGCAGGCCGGTGAACTGAACGAACGCGTGGCTCCGGATAAACTGGTGAACAACGAGTTTGCCGAAAAAGCGGTCCAATCGGTCAAATAAGGCAAGAAACCGAAAGCAGGGGACGTCAGTTTTTCCGTGCGGAAAAGGAGCGTGAGAGCTTGTGTCATCTGTCGTGGAATTAAGGAATCTGGATCTTGTCTATGTAACGGATCGCGAGGCGGTCCTGGCCTTGGAGGGAATGAACCTGACCGTTGAGCCGGGGGAGTTCATCAGCCTGGTTGGGCCAAGCGGATGCGGCAAAACCACGCTTCTGTCCGTAATGGCCGGCTTGCTCTCCCCATCCCGGGGCGAGCTGCTGATTCACGGCAAGCCGGTAAGCGGACCCACGCCGGCGGTGGGTTATATGCTGCAGCAAGATTACCTGTTTCCGTGGAGAACCATCCTCGGGAATGCGGTACTTGGCCTTGAGTTGACCGGACGTTTGAACGAGGATACCCGGAGAACGGCTCTCGCGTTGCTCGAGGAAATGGGGCTTGGCGGTACCGCGCACCTGTATCCGCACCAGCTTTCCGGCGGCATGCGCCAGCGGGTGGCGCTGGCCCGGACTTTGGCGACGGACCCGGAGCTGCTGCTGCTGGATGAGCCGTTTTCGGCCTTGGATTATCAGACCAAGCTGCAGCTTGAGGATCTGATCATCGCCACGTTGAAGCAGCGCCAAAAAACGGGTGTACTGGTTACGCACGACCTGTCGGAGGCGATCGCGATGAGCGACCGGGTGATCGTGCTGGCTCCGCGGCCGGGCCGGATCAAAAGCATGTACGAAGTTCCCGGGAATATCCGGGCGGCGCAGCCGTTTCACGCACGGGAGGAAACGGGCTTCAACAGTTTGTTTCAGGAAATTTGGCGGGACCTGGAAACGTCGGAAGGATGGGAGGGATCGCAGCCATGAACCCAAACGGCTTGGCAAAAACGGATGCGGTCCGGGAACAATGGCTTCATGAGAAGTGGGAGCAGCACCGGAAACGCAAGAAGAGAATGGGCAGCTGGGTGCTGGGGGTGCAGCTGTTCATCCTGATTTTCCTGATCGGTCTATGGGAGCTGGCCGGGCGCTTGAAATGGATCGACGTGCTCATTTTCAGCTATCCTTCCAAAGTTGGCCGGCAAATCGTCAAGGACGCGCTAAGCGGCGAGCTCTGGCCCCATCTTGCGATGACGGTTGGGGAAACGGCGGTCGGATTTCTCCTTGGCACGTTTGCGGGAACCTTGCTGGCTATCTTGATCTGGTGGTCTCCGTTCCTCTCCAGAGTGCTTGATCCCTATATGGTCGTGTTCAACAGCATGCCCAAGGTGGCGCTCGGTCCAATATTTATCGTCATGTTCGGAGCCGGATTTACGGCGATCGTCGTCACCACGCTTTCGATTACGGTCATCGTCACCACGCTGGTCGTTTACAACAGTTTCAATGAAGTGGACGGCAATTACATCAAGGTGATCCGCACGTTTGGCGGCGGCAGGAGGGATATTTTTCTCAAGGCGATCCTTCCCGCCTCTTTTCCGACCATCGTCTCAACGCTGAAGGTAAATGTAGGAATGGCTTGGGTCGGCGTCATCGTCGGAGAATTTCTTGTCGCAAAAATCGGCCTCGGGTACTTGATCGTATATGGCTTTCAAGTGTTTAATTTTACGCTGGTGCTGTCGAGTCTCGTCATCATCGCCATCGTCGCCACGGCCATGTACCAGCTGGTTGTTTTTATCGAAAAGAAGCTGATTCGGGAGCGGTAACGCTCCCTTTTTGTTGCCCCGGGATTGTACCCCGCCCGGAAATCAAGTACGATGAGGGCAGCGAAAATTGTCGGATATGAGGGGGCTTTTATGGGATTTCGTGTCATTAAAACGGCCATCGCCACGCTGCTTGCGATTTTGGTTGCCGATTTTGCCGGTGTGAACGGGGCGCTGTCCGCCGGGTTGCTGGCGATTTTGGGAGTCGATGTCACACGCAAGCGCAGCATCGCCACCGTTTCGTCGCGTTTTTTTGCCTCCATTTTGGGCCTGCTGCTGGCCTTTCTTATTTTTTACATACTGGGCTTCCATATCGGGGTGCTCGCCATCTACATTTTGATCGCTTTTCCGCTGATCTCGAAGGCTCATTTCAAGGAAGGGATCGTCACCAGCTCGGTCGTGGTGTTCCGGGTGTTCGGCGGCGAGGAAATTTCCTGGAACGTGTTCGTCACTCAGGTCGAGCTTCTGGTCATCGGCCTGGGAGCGGCTATGCTGGTGAACCTGGTTTACATGCCGAAAACCGAAGACAAGCTCATCGAAGCCCGGCGGAGGGTGGACGGGCTGTTCTCGGTGATTTTCCGGCAGATTGCCCTTACGCTGCGGGATCCGCACCATCTATGGGACGGCAAGGAGCTGACCGATGCGGCCCGTTTGATCGAGGAAGGCATGTCCTCCGCCAAAAGAGCGCTTGAAAATCAGGTGATTAATCCAAATGAGGCTTGGACCGTTTATTTCTATATGCGCAAGCAGCAGCTTGACCGGATTGAAGGAATGCTTGAGCTGATTTCGCAGGTTTACGAGCGAATGCCGCAGGGAGAAATCACGGCCGTTTTGTTTGACCGGCTCAGCGTTGACGTAAACAGCGAGGAATATACCGGCGTAACCGAACAAATGCTGGGCGAACTTGAGCAGCAATTTAAAATGATGGAGCTCCCGAACACCCGAGAGGAATTCGAAATGCGCTCGGCGATTTTGCAGCTGTGCCGCGAGCTCGCCTTGTATTTGGAGGTTTCGCGCAAAAATAAGGCGGCCGCTTCGCGTAAAGAGCGAACGAAGGGCGCGGATGGCGAAATAGAACACCCATAAAATAGTTGTCACCCTAGACGAATGTCCTGCATACACATGTAATGAATGATGTATGGAGGAGGTTCAAACATGTCGTCTAAATATCAAAGTAGAGAGATCATCACGAAAGCGATCTGCGGCAAAGGTCGTAAGTTCTCTACCGTAACACATACCGTGACTCCACCTCACAAACCTTCGAGCATTCTGGGGGCCTGGATCATTAACCACCAGTACGAAGCGGTTGCAGCCGGAGACGGAATTGAAGTTATTGGTACTTACGATCTCAACATCTGGTACTCCTATGACAAGAATTCGCAGACTGAAGTCGCTAAGGAAACCGTGTCTTATGTAGAGAACGTGCCGCTGAGCTATCTGGATTCCAGACATCGCTCTTCCACGGTGGAGGTATCCGCGGACGCAACGCAGGAACCGAGCACCGTAGAAGCCAGCGTGTCGGGAGACGGCCGCGTCTCCATCCGGGTGGAACGGGAATTTGCTGTTGAACTGGTTGCTGAAACGAAATTGAACATTCTTGTCGTGCCGGGCGGCAATTTGGAAGACAAGGACTACGATTTCGCTTCGGATCTGGGAGACTATGAAGATTTGGATCCTGATCTCCTCGACGACGAACTCTAAAAGTGTATGTTCCGCTAAATATTTGAACAAATGATTTGCATATAAGGCATACGTGTGAAATGTTCTTCCGAACATTTCACACCTTGCCAAGTGGCTTTCTTTCGTTCAAAGGATAGCGGGCCTATGGGCATCAGATGATCTTCGGAAGTTTTGTTTAACACTCCGTTATCGGATTACAGTCTAACATATGCAGCAAGGGCGGCGTCGTCGAGGGCAGCTGCCCTCTTTTTGTTTATTTTTTTGGGTACGGGTGGAGGAGGGAACAAAGCGGATGACCGACAAAATGAATATTGTCATGAAAATCGGCGTGGAACCGGGGCCCGGGAGAACCCGGCTGCTGCGTGCGCTGGAGCGGCTCGGCGGTCCGTATCAAGTGCTGCGGCCGATGGGGCAAGAGACGCGGGGATCGGCTCCATTGGCATTCGGGAAGACGAGCTCTCCTGTTTTAAACTGGATTTATTATGGTTCCCCGGAGGCTTACTGGAACGGGAAAGCGGAAGAGATCGTTCTGAACGGAGGCGCCGGGAAACGGCGAGAGCGGACGGCGGCAGAACTGGAAAAAAGGCTGGAAACGGCGGGAATCCCGTCCAGACTTGCCGCGCCGCCAACCGGAAAGCCGACTGTATATATGCGCCGTTACGCCGTGAGCGTGTTTCATTTGCGCGCCTTGGAGGCGGTGCCGCTTGCTCCGCAGGGAAAGTCTCTGCCGCTTCGGGGAGAACAACCGGACCGGGAGTCGCCTCTGTGGAAGCGCTTGGAGAAAACGGCGGTTCGAGCGCTTTATGCCGTTGGGCTCGACATGGGCGAGGTGGTCATCGCCGCCGGGGAAGAAGGACACTTTACGGTGGAGAACATTTCCCGCAAGCCGGAGGTAACGGACGAGAAGACGGCGGTCCGGTATGCCCGGGCGATTCGCGAAAACATGCTGGAATTGGATGCTTTGGGCGGCGACGGGGAAACGGCGATGCTGATCGGGATGGATCCGGAGTTTTTGCTGTTTAACCAAAATACGGGGAAAGTGATTCCGGCTTCGCGATTTTTGCGGCATCACGGCGAGGCGGGCTGCGACGTGCTGCGCTACCGCGGCCGCAGAATGTACCCGCTCGCCGAATTGCGGCCGGCGCCGGGAAGCGAACCGCGCGAGGTGGTTCTCCACCTGTTGCGCGCGTTTGAAACGGCCCGCGTCTCGATCGATGACGGGGAGCTGCTCTGGCAGGCCGGGGCGATGCCGCAGCGCGGATTTCCGCTTGGCGGTCACTTGCATTTCAGCGGGGTGCCGCTGACCGGGGAACTGCTGCGGACGCTGGACAACTATCTGGCGCTGCCCGTCGCCGTTCTGGAGGAGCGGCGCAGCTTCCGCCGCCGTCCGCTTTACGGATTTCTCGGCGATTTCCGGCTGCAGCCCCACGGCGGCTTTGAATACCGTACGCTGCCAAGCTTCCTGATTTCGCCCCTCGTCACCAAAGGTGTGGTCGCATTAGCCCGTCTCATCGCGGAAAATCCCGCCCAGCTCACAGCCCGGCCGCTCGATAAAGATGAAATATATTCCGCCTTTTACGCCGGACGCCATAAGCGGCTGCGGATTGTTTTGCCGCAGCTTCTTGCGGATATAGAGGCCGCGGATTCTTTTGAGCGGTACCGGGATTACCTGGCGCCGTTCCTCGCCGCGATACGTTCCGGCCGTACTTGGGATGAGTCGACCGACATCCGGAAACGGTGGAAAATACAAAACCCCTCGTAACCCTTCTTCCGTTTCTGGTATAATAGAAGTCTATGAACGACTTAAAGTCAAGGTTTGCTTGGAGGGGAATCATGGCAACATACACGCCGATGATTGAGCAATATTTAAGCGTCAAGGCGCAGGTTCAGGACGCTTTTCTGTTTTTCCGGCTGGGAGATTTTTACGAAATGTTTTTTGACGACGCCATTTTGGCGGCGAAAGAACTGGAACTGACGCTGACGGGAAGGGACGGCGGAGCCCCGGAAAAAATTCCGATGTGCGGCGTCCCCTACCATTCGGCGGACAATTATATTAACCGATTGATCGAAAAGGGCTACAAAGTGGCGATTTGCGAGCAGGTCGAGGATCCCGCGGAGGCCAAAGGCATCGTCCGGCGCGAAATTATCCGCGTGGTGACGCCGGGGACGATCATGGAAGGCAAAACGATTGGCGACAGGGCCAATAATTACATATTGTGCGTAACGGAGCGGCAGGGGATTATGTCCCTGGTGGCCTGCGACCTGTCGACCGGGGAGCTGTACGTCACTTCGGCTCCGGCCAATAAGGAATGGCTCCGCGACGAAATCGGCCTGTACGATCCGGCCGAAATCATCGGAGACGCCGAACTGCTGGATTGGATCGGCGGACAAGCCGCGTCTTTGGGCAAGCCGATGGTTTATACCCCTTGGACTCGAGGAAAAGAAGACATCGGCCGGACCCAATTCGGCGAGGCGGAGTGGATTCGTCTGGAACCGGAACGGCGGGAGTCGATTTCGCTTCTTGTGGGCTACTTGTTTGAAACTCAAAAGCGTTCCCTGGGGCAGTTGACCAAGATTTCCGCCTATGAGCCGGAGCACTTCATGATTCTCGACCCGTTTACGAGACGGAATCTGGAACTGGTAGAGACGGTGCGGGAGCGTCAGAAGAAAGGTTCCCTGCTGTGGCTGCTTGACCGGACCGAAACCTCAATGGGTTCGAGATTGCTGCGGCGTTGGATTGACAAGCCGCTCCTGCAGCGAAGCCGCATCGAAGAACGTCTGGAAGCGGTGGAGCATCTGCACGGCGCCTTTATTTTGCGCGAAGATTTGCGTGGATTGCTGCAGGAAATTTATGATCTGGAGCGTCTGGTCGGGCGGGTGGCCTTCGGCAACGCCAACGGTCGCGATATGATCGCCCTGAAGATCTCTCTCCGTCAAGTGCCGGAGATCCGCTCGTTTTGCGCAGCTTCAGGTTCGGCGACGCTGCAGAGGATTGCCGCCCGAATGGACGAATGTGCCGATCTGGCCGACATGATCGAACTGGCGATTGCCGACGAACCACCGGTCTCCGTACGCGACGGCGGCATTATCAAAACCGGATACCACGCGAGACTCGACGAATTGCGCGAAGCCGGCGTAAACGGCAAGCGCTGGATCGCCGAGCTGGAAGCCGCCGAACGGCAGGCTACCGGGATCAAATCCCTGAAGATCGGCTACAACAAAGTATTTGGCTATTACATTGAAGTGACCAAGTCGAACCTGTCGGCTTTACCGGAAGGCCGGTATGAACGCAAGCAGACCCTGGCCAATGCCGAGCGTTACGTGACTCCGGAGCTGAAAGAGAAGGAAACGCTTATCCTTGAAGCCGAAGAAAAAATGGTGGATCTGGAGTATGCCTTGTTCAACGAAATCAGAGAGCGCATTTCTGCGGAAACTCCACGCCTGCAGCAGCTTGCCGAGCAAATCGCGGAGATCGATGTGCTGCGCTCCCTGGCCACGGTCGCCTCGGAGAGCGGATTCGTGAAACCCGTCCTGACGGATGGCTACGACTTTGTCGTTGAGCAAGGGCGGCACCCGGTCGTCGAATCGGTAATGAGCGATGCAGCCTTTATTTCCAACGGCACCCATCTCCGTAAGGAGGAAGCGAGCATTCTGCTGATCACCGGACCCAACATGGCCGGAAAAAGTACGTACATGCGTCAAGTTGCACTAATCTCGATTCTCGCGCAAATCGGCAGCTTCGTTCCGGCTTCAAAAGCGGAAATTCCGCTGGTGGACCGTATCTTTACCCGGATCGGAGCGGCGGACGATTTAATCGGCGGACAAAGCACTTTTATGGTGGAAATGGCCGACATCCAAATCATGACGGAGAAAGCCACTCCGCGCAGCTTGATCATCATCGACGAATTGGGCCGCGGGACATCGACCGGCGAAGGGATGGCCATTGCCCAGGCGGTCATCGAATATGTTCATGACCGGATCGGGTGCAAGGCGCTCGTTTCGACTCATTTCCACGAATTAGCCCATCTGGAGGAAAGTCTGAAGGGTCTTCGGAACTACTGCATGGCCGTGCAGGAAAGCGGGGACAAGGTTCATTTCCTGCGCAAGCTGATTCCGGGAGCGGCCGATACGAGCTACGGTATTTATTGTGCTCGCCTCGCCGGATTGCCGGAGGATATCATCGACCGGGCATACGGCTTACTGCAAGGAACCCTGGAGTCTTCGGCTAAAGCAGGGGGCACAAGTACTTCTGTGTCTTCCAATGCTTCTGGCGTCAGCCGATACGAAGGCGAAGCTGCGGCCGCAGTGGCAAGTCCTGTCGGAATGGGTGAGGTTACCGCAGCGGCAGCGCTGTCTGAACGGGAAATTGCGGCAGCCGGAACGGTCATGCAGGACGAGCCCGATACTATCCTCAAGGAAGAGGTGGTTCAGCTTTCGATTTTCGGTGAAGAACCGCCGCAGAAGAAATCCAAAGCCCATACCGAAGATCCGGGTATCCGACATATTATTAACATGGTTAAGAATGCGGATTTAATGAATATGACGCCGCTTCAGGCCATGCAGATGATCAACGAATTGAAGCTGAAGGCCAAGGAACTGTGAATATAGCTTGAATAGTTGCTTAAACGATGAGCCTAAAGACTGGAGGGACTTTCGGTGGGGAAAATCGCTATATTGGACGAGCATATCGCTAACCAAATTGCCGCGGGCGAGGTTGTGGAACGTCCGTCGTCCGTGGTTAAGGAGTTGGTCGAAAACGCGATCGACGCGGGATCGAGCAAAATCGAAGTATCCGTGGAAGAAGGCGGGCTTCAGTTGATCCGGGTAACGGACAACGGTTCGGGGATCGACCCCGAGGACTGCGAAACGGCCTTTTACCGCCATGCAACCAGCAAGATTTCCTCCGGCCGGGATTTGTTTCAAATCCGCAGCCTCGGGTTTCGCGGGGAAGCACTGCCGAGTATCGCAGCCGTAGCTAAAGTCCGGCTTGTCTCTTCCAGCAGCGACACGGGGCTCGGCCACGAGATTGTCATCGAGGGCGGAAACTTGAAACTGAACGAAGAGACGGCTGCTCCCCAAGGCACGGATATTCAAGTGAAGGAATTATTTTACAATACTCCGGCAAGGCTGAAATATATGAAAACGATCCAGACGGAGCTGGGCCACATCTCCGATGTTATGTACCGTCAGGCGCTCGCGCACCCGAACATCGCGTTCACGTTCCGGCATAACGGCAACACACTGCTGCAAAGCCCGGGCGGAGGCGATTTGCTCCAGGTTATTGCGGCGATTTATGGCGTAAATGCCAGCAAAGGAATGGTTGCGATCGAAGCGGAGGACTTGGATTACCGGCTGACGGGATATATCGGCCGTCCCGATCTGGCCCGTTCGAACCGCAGCGGAATGTCGACGATCGTAAACGGGCGATACATCCGCAACCAAGGGCTGCATCAGGCGATTTTGCGGGCTTACCACACGCTGCTTCCGATTAACCGGTATCCGCTGGCCGTGCTTATGATCGAGATGCATCCATCGCTGGTGGATGTGAACGTGCATCCCGCGAAGCTCGAGGTCCGGTTCAGCAAGGAAACGGAGCTAAACGGCTTTGTAGAGACAAGCATTCGTTCATTGCTGTCGGGTCAAGTGCTGATTCCGCAGGTCGTTAAGCAAAACGTCACAAGAGGAACCAGCACTTCGGTGATTCAGGAGCAATTCCATTTTGCGTCGCCTGCTCCCGCGCAGGAAGGGGCTGGCATAGGCCGGCCGGACGGCGCTAGCGGCGGAAGCGGCGGCGCGTATCCGTACGGCGGCGAGCGCGCAGGGGGAGGCGCTGCCGCCTCGGCCTTTGGCGGCGCGATCCGCACGGCCGGCAATGAAGCCGCCGCGGCGAGCGCGTTTACGCTGCGCGAGCAGGGCCCTGCGGGCGGCGCCTACGGCAGCCGCGGCAGCGAGCCCGTGCCCGCCGCGGGCGGCGGCTCCGCCGGCGCTTCGGCGCCGCGCAGCGCGGCACAGCCGGCCGCAGGCTGGCAGGACCGCCGTGCGAACGCCGCTCCCGCGAGCCCGGCCATGCCTTCGAGCGAGCGCGTGCAGGAAGCGCTGTACGGCTCGCCCGAATCGGCAGCGCCCGAGCTGCCCGCTTTTCCCGAACTGCAGATGATCGGGCAGCATCACGGCACGTACCTGATTGCGCAAAATGAAGAAGGCTTGTATTTAATCGATCAACATGCCGCCCACGAGCGAGTGAATTACGAATATTATTATGAAAAATTCGGACAGCCGGCGGAAGTATCCCAAGAACTGCTGCTGCCGATTACACTGGAATTTACGCCATCGGACAGCGTCAAGCTGCAGGAGCGTCTGCACTGGTTCGAAAGCGTCGGAGTTATTCTGGAGCATTTCGGCGGAGGGACGTTCCGCGTGGTTTCCCATCCTTACTGGTTCCCGCAGGGAGAGGAAGCGTCGATTATCGAAGAGATGGCGGAATGGGTGCTCAGCGAACGAGCGATTGACCTGGCTAAGCTGCGCGAGGCTTCGTCGACGATGGTCTCCTGCAAAGCTTCGATCAAAGCGAATCAGAAGCTCACCCCAGAGGAGGCGAACACGCTGATCAAACGCCTTGCGGCCTGCAAGCAGCCTTATACCTGCCCGCACGGAAGACCGATTCTCGTCTCGTTCTCGGCTTATGATTTGGAAAAATTGTTTAAACGGGTCATGTAAACGAAAGGAACTGATTCTATGATTATTACGACGGGAGATCATTCGGCTCCCGGAGCCGTGGAGCGTGCCCGCAAGCTGTCGGACATGTCGGGAGCAAGGTACGCGCCGCGAAGCCGAACGTCCCTGCCGCGGCTGGCCGAACGCTATGGCGATGGGGACGTTCTCGTTATTTTGGAGCGCGGCGCCAGGTTGTTCCGCGAAGGCAGAGAAGAGCTGACCTTTCATCCGAGCATGGCTTTTGTCCGGGCTAAACGGCTGCTGAAGGGCGAGAGCGACACGATGCTGGAAGCCGCCCAAGTTAGACCGGGCGATACCATCATTGATTGTACGGCAGGACTGGGCTCCGATTCTATGGTGTTCGCGCTTGGGACCGGGCCGGAAGGCTCAGTGCTTGCCCTTGAAGATTCGCTTCCGCTGTGGGCGCTGCTCCATGAGGGGCTGGCGAACTATGTGTCTAGACTAAGCCCTTTTGACGAGGCCTTAAGACGTATTCAAACCAGGCACGCGAACCATCTTGAGGCGCTGCGATCGATGGCGGACAAGAGCGCGGATGTGGTCTATTTTGACCCGATGTTTCGCGATCCGATTATGGAATCCTCCTCGATTTCCCCGCTTAGAGCGTTTGCCAACAACAGCAGCCTGGATGAAGAGGCCGTGAAGGAGGCCTGCCGGGTAGCCCGCAAAACCGTCGTGCTCAAAGAGAAGAAGGGAAGCGGAGAATTCGAAAGACTCGGTTTTTCGGCGGCCGGCCGCGCTCATACCAAAATTGCCTACGGAGTGATTTCGCTTGACGACAAATAAGAAACCGAAACTGCTGGTGCTTGTGGGGCCGACGGCGGTCGGGAAAACGAAGCTGAGCATCGAGATCGCCAAACGATTCTCCTGCGAAATTATTTCCGGAGACTCCATGCAGGTGTACCGGGGAATGGATATCGGAACGGCTAAAATCCAGCAGGAAGAAACGGATGGTGTTCCGCATCATCTGATCGACGTTTTGAATCCGGACGAGCCATTTTCCGTCGCCTTGTTTCAGGAATGGTGCCAAAAGCTGATTCCCGGGATACAGGGCCGGGGCCATCTGCCTTTTATCGTCGGCGGAACCGGCCTCTACATCGAATCCGTCTGCTACGAATTCCAATTCACGGAAGCGGGGGCCGATGAAGAGTATCGCGCTTTGCAGCAGGCGTTTGCGGAGGAACACGGACCCGAGGCGCTGCATGCCCGGCTTGCGGCAGTGGACCCGAAATCGGCGTCCCGGTTGCATCCGAATGACGTGCGCAGGGTCGTGCGCGCACTGGAGATTCACCACGTGACTGGAGAGACGTTATCCGTGCAATTGGAGCGGCAAAAACGCGAGTCCCCCTACGATTTGTGCCTGATTGGTTTGACAATGGACCGTCAAATGCTATATAACCGTATTGAACAGCGCATTGACGAAATGCTGCGGCTTGGCCTGGTCGATGAAGTCAAACGGCTTCTGGAAAGGGGTTACAACCGAAGCATGATTTCGCTGCAGGGGTTGGGATACAAGGAAATCGCCGAGCATCTTGAGGATGGCATACCGCTAGCGGAAGCCGTCGACAAGCTGAAACGGGACACCCGCCGGTTTGCCAAAAGACAGCTTTCCTGGTTCAGACACATGAAGGATATATCTTGGATCGATGTGGGGAGCGGCGAAAATTTTTCCGGGAATTTGGCGGCGGCCCATGCTATAATAGCAGGAAAGTTTCCCACTGATCTTGAATATAATTCAAAACACTAATTGATTCCTATTGGGGGTACGACTAATGAACAAAACCATTAATATCCAAGATACATTTTTGAACCAATTACGCAAAGAGAGCATCCCTGTGACCGTCTTTTTAACGAATGGTTTTCAGATCAGAGGAACCATCAAGGCATTTGACAACTTTACCATCGTCATCGACAGCGACGGACGGCAGCAAATGGTGTACAAGCACGCCATTTCTACGTATCAGCCGCAGCGGAATGTATCTCTGATGCAGGAATCCCAAAACGAAGCTTAAGCGAGAGTTGAAACTTTTTCAATTTCAATACGTTAAAGGTATAGGACCCGAACAGAGCAACCCTGCGAAGAGGTTGTTCTTTTCTTTCCGAGCCCTATAGATCAGATCCATGTTCGAGAAAGCGGGATACCAAATTCAAGCTCTTATGATCCGTCTTATGCGATACTGCGGAGATGACTTTATCGAACATCCTTAAGGCTGGTTATGAAGGGAGTCAGAGAAACTATGTCTAACAAGAGTCCTTCCAGACTGCAAAGAAACCGGAAAACGGACAAAAAAGAAGCGAGCCCGAAAGCCCACAAAAAGAAAAAGCTGACGGCGAGAAAAGTAATGTGGACCTCATTCTTTACCGTGGCCTTTGCCGTTTTTTGTGCGATCGCCGGGTACATGTACATCACGGTGAGCGGCGAAAAGATTTTGATGGAGAACAAGGATAAGCTGTTCGTTTATGAAACATCCAAAGTTTACGACCGCACCGGAAAGCTGATGGGGGAATTGTCCGTCAACCGCAGCGAGCCGGTGGAATCCGACCAGATTCCGGATCTCGTGAAAAAAGCGTTCATCGCGACCGAAGACCGGCGTTTCGAAGAGCATAACGGGGTCGATTTGTGGTCGATCGGACGCGCCGCCGTTAAGGATATCATGGCCCGCTCTCTCGTGGAGGGCGGCAGTACGATCACGCAGCAGCTCGCCAAGAACATGTTCCTTGATTTCGACAAAACGTTCTTCCGCAAAGCGACCGAAGTGTCGATCGCCATGGCGCTGGAGCGGCACAATACCAAGGACGAAATCATCACTTTATATCTTAACCGGATTTTCTTCGGACAGAAATCCTACGGCGTCAAAGCCGCTTCCCAGCGCTATTTCGGCGTTAGCGATCTGAACAAGCTGAAGCTGTGGCAAATCGCCACATTGGCGGCAATCCCCAAAGGACCGTCCAAGTATAATCCGATCTCCGATCCGGAAGCGTCCAAAGACCGCCGCGGCGTCGTACTCGACCTGATGTACGGCGAGGGGTATATCACCGCAGCGGAACGGGACGAGGCGAAGGCGGTCAATTACGACTATACGCCTCCAAGCTCAAATGACACTTATCTTGCATTCAAAGATTATGTCGTCAAAGAAGCCGAAGAGAAGTTTGGCCTGACCGAGGACCAATTGAACCGGGGCGGATACAAGATTTACACGACGATGGATTCCCAGGCGCAAAAGGCTTTGGAAAAGGCATTTGCCAATGACGACTATTTTGAAAAAAGCAAAGACGACCAGGAAGAACAGGCTTCAATGGTCATCATGAATCAGCAAAACGGCAGCCTTATCGCCCTGCTCGGCGGACGCGACTATGAACGTAAAGGCTTCAGCCGCGTGACCAGCCGCAGACAGCCTGGTTCATCTTTCAAGCCGATCGTCTCCTATGCGCCAGCGCTGGAGTCGGGGCAGTTTACGCCGGATTCGCAGATCAGCAACGAGAAGCAGTGCTTCGGCGATTACTGTCCAACGAACCTGCACGGGTATTCGAAAACGATCAATATGACGGAAGCACTGACGAAGTCGGAAAACATCCCGGCGGTTTGGCTGCTGAATCAGGTTGGAGTCGGCACCGGCTTGAAATATGCCAAAGAAATGGGCGTCCAGCTGGATCCGGAAGACCGCAATCTCGCGATTGCCTTGGGCGGCCTGACGCACGGGACGGACACGCTGGAAATGGCGGGCGCATATAGCGTCTTTGCGAACGGTGGCAATTACAATCCGCCGTATTCCATCAAATCCATCGTGGACCATGACGGCGTAGAGAAATATAAATACAATCCGCCGAAACCGAAAAGAGTAATCAGCGAACAAACCGCCTATTCAATGACAACAATGCTGCAAAACGTCGTCAACGACGGGACGGGAAAACGCGCCAAAATCGATCGTCCGTTAGCGGGTAAAACGGGTACGACGCAGCACGGCATCAAGGGGCTGAAAAGCAGCAAAAACCGTGACGCCTGGTTCGTCGGCTACACGCCGGAATGGACGGCCGCGGTCTGGATGGGATACGATAACCCGGATAAGGATCATCTGCTGAACGGCAGCAGCGGCAACGCCGCCGCATTGTTCGCGGCGGTCATGAAAGATGCGCTCAAGGGCGTTCCCGTGAAGGACTTCACGGTTCCTGGCAATGTGCAGCCGCCGCCTCCTCCAGAGGACGAAGTGAAGGTGGATGCGCCGACCGGTTTAAGCGCGACCTACAAGGCCGATACCGGTACGGTATCGCTTAGCTGGCAGGGAGCGGGCGGCCAAGATTCCGTATACCGGATTTACCGGAGAGAGGCCACCGAAAGCAAATTTACGCATTATATGGATTCCGTGACGACGGAGGCTGAGGATATCAGCGTAAGTCCGGGAACCGGATATGCGTACTACGTTACACTTTACGATCCTGTGAACGACGTTGAGAGCGATCAGTCCAATACGGCCCAAGTGCTTATCGAAGCCGTGGAACCGCCGCCGGATCAAAATCAGCCGGATCCGAACGATAACGGCCAGGTTGATCCGAACAACCCGGGCGGTGATCAGGGTAACGGAGGAACGGGCAATGAAGGAACTCCGCCAGTCGGCAGTACCCCTGGAGATAATGGACCGGGGAATGGTGGAGGCGGCAACGGAAACGGTAACGGTAACGGCAATGGGATTGGAAACGGAAACGGCAATGGAAACGGAAATCCCGGCGGTAATGGCGGAACCGGTGGTAACCCTCCGGGGGATACCGGAACACAAACTCCACCGGCCGGGGGCACGGATAATCCTGCCGGAGGGACCGCCGATCCGGGAGGCACAACCGAAAATCCGGCCAATGTTACAGGGTAATCTTTGGCCTCAATAAGCTTTGTGAAGCACCGATTTCTCAGTGGAGGGACCGGTGTTTTCTTTTGCCCGGAGAAAGTCTCCCGAATTTGACTTTTGTGACTCTCTTTCAAATATGGTAAGCTGATATTACATTGTGTTGAAAGGGTTTATATACCATGAAGCGAAAATTCGGAGATCGGGCGAATTGGCGCCGCGTGACCCAGCGTCAGTTCAAGTCCAAATTTGTGGAAAGCGATACTTTTACGGGTTACGTTACGTTTTACAACATTCAAGCTCTGCGTGATCCGCTCTGGAAGACGTATGGCGGGCATACGTTCCGGATTGCCGACAAAGGGTACACTTGGCTGCAATATTACCCCAAAGGGGCGCATTTCGTCGTGACGGCGATGTTCAACGAACAGGGAGATATTGTGGAATGGTACATCGATGTATGCAAAACGCAAGGCGTCACCGATCAGGGAGTCCCCTGGTTTGACGATTTGTATCTCGACATCGTCGTTTTAAAGAACGGAGAGGTCTTTTTGCTGGATGAAGACGAACTCGACGAAGCTCTCGGTAAAGGAATTATTACGGCCAAGGATTACGATATGGCTACGGAAACGGCGCGGGAAGTGCTTCATGCCATTAATGAACATGATTTCCCTTATTTCGCGATGTCCATGGAGCATTTCCGTGACGGGTTCATGAAGCCCTAACCTTGCCGCCCTGGAGGATGGAGAAATGATTCGTTCCCAAAAAACGTTTAGTCTTGCCGGGCCGAAACGAAGAAAAAAGCTGCCGCGGGTACTCGTTGGGGTGCTTATTTTGATCGTCCTTGGGATTTTATGGTCGCTGTACGTGCTCGCCCGGATCGGAAGCATTGACCGAAATCCGGCGGCAACCGGAGATCTGGCCGAACCGGCGGATGTCGGAATTGTGCTGGGGGCGGCCATGTGGGGGGAAGCGCCCAGCCCGGGGCTGGAGGAACGCCTGCAGCTGGCTCTGAAAGATTACGAGGCCGGAAAGTTCCGCTTGTTTTTGCTGACCGGAGGATTGGACACGCGAAACTCCAAATTTACGGAAGTGGAAGGGATGGCCAATTATCTTGAGGCGCACGGCATTTCGCGGGACAAAATGCTGCTCGAGAACAAAGCTACCAGCACCTATGAAAACTTAAAATTCAGCCGGGACATGATGGAGGAACAAGACCTGACCACTTCCCTGATTATTACCCATACGTTTCACGGCAATCGCGCTCTGGAAATCGCCAGGAATTTGCATTACGAGAATCCGAAGCTTTCACTTACGGAAACTCATGTGTTGAAGCCGGTGCCGAATACGGGGAGAGAAATTCTGGCTTATACGAAATGGAAAATGGACGAAATCGCTTTGGCTTTAGGCTGGGAATAGAAAACTTCTAATAACGGGCTGGGAGAGAGAATACATTTTAAAGTGTGCGTTCAACCCTTGCGGCAGTTACGGCATCGCAGCTGATGCTTCTACCAAGTTTGTGCATTTTGCAATGGTAGCTTTGTTGAACGGTTCTCAAGTTAATTCAGCTCCCGTAGAGAGGTGATCACCCGATGTCAGGGCGTGTCATGGCCAAAAGCGGCTCTCCCGAAGAGAGACCATCCCGGCAGATCAACGTCATTTTGCGCAGTCCCGAGGCTCCGGTTGTTTCCCAAAGCACTCCCGACGCCGAGGCGTTGTCTTCCGCCAAAAATTTGCCGCAGCAGGGACTGTTTGCGGAAATTCAAAAGGAATTGGATCATCTGGTCGGACTCGGCCATATCAAAGATTTAGTGTATGAAATATACGCGCTGCTTCAGATCGCCTCCATGCGTTCCGAAGCGGGGCTGCTTTCGGGAGCCCAGGTGTACCATATGGTATTCAAGGGCAATCCGGGTACGGGGAAAACGACAGTCGCGCGAATCGTCGCCAAACTGTTTCAAAAAATGGGCGTGCTGAGCAAAGGCCATTTGATCGAGGTGGAACGCGCGGATCTGGTGGGAGAATACATCGGGCATACGGCGCAGAAAACCAGGGATTTGGTAAAAAAGGCTCTGGGCGGCATTTTGTTCATTGACGAAGCGTACAGCTTGGCCAGGGGCGGGGAGAAGGACTTCGGCAAGGAAGCGATCGACACGCTGGTCAAAGCGATGGAAGATCAAAAAAATCAGTTCATCCTCATCCTGGCGGGGTATTCGGATGAAATGGACTATTTTTTGTCGACCAATCCTGGTTTGCCTTCCAGATTTCCGATCAAGATGGACTTTCCGGATTATACTATCGATCAATTGATTCAAATCGCCGAAGGCATGGTGAAGGAACGCGATTATATTCTGATGCCGCAGGCGATCCTAAAATTTAAGCAGGATTTGCTGCGGGAGAAATGCGAAAGCGAGCAGGTGTTCAGCAACGCCAGGTACGTTCGCAATGTCATTGAACGCTCCATTCGCCATCAAGCGGTGAGATTGCTTAGCCAGTACGGTGGCGGCGGCTCGCCGGGAAAGCTCGAACTGATGACGATCCGGACCGAGGATTTGAAGCTGGATGTTAAATCCTAAGGTTTATGTCTGTAAAAATGATTTTATTTAAGTTGAACCAAGATTAAATACGCATAACGGCAGCCGTGTGAAATGTTCTGCAAGTTGCTTTCTCATTGGTTCAACTTGTATAGTTTGCGCGTGACTAAGTCATCTCGGACCCCGGTTGACGAAGTTAAGGCTTCGCCGCCCGGGGATCCGTTGCTTTGAGCCAAGTCAATTATCATCGGCACAGCTCAGTTGAACATTCAGTATTCCCCTTTTACGGTGAAGAAGAATGAACGGAACAGCAACCTGTCGCAAACGTAACAGTAAAAGGGAGAGGTATGGAAACTATGGCGAACTTTTCGGAAGAAATCATGACTTGGCTGGAGGAGGCCGAATGTCAGGTTGAGGGTAAGTTTAAGGAAATTGATCGGATTGTCGATCGTAATCAATGGAAGGTCATCGAGGCGTTTCAGCGCCATCAGGTCAGCGACTTTCATTTTGCCGGATCGACGGGATACGCATATAACGATCGGGGGCGCGAAGTGCTTGATCTTGTTTATGCCGATGTGTTCGGGGCTGAAGCCGCGCTGGTTCGTCCGCATTTCGCTTCAGGGACGCATACGATTGCGACGGCGCTGTTTGGCGTGCTTCGCCCCGGGGACGAGCTCCTCTATATTACGGGCCGTCCATATGATACACTACATAAGGTGATAGGTAATTCCGGAGACGGCAGCGGATCCCTGCGGGATTTTGGCATCGGTTACGATGAAGCCGCGCTGCTCGAAGACGGATCGGTCGACTGGGAGGTGGTTGCTGCCAAAATCAATGCCCGAACCAAAGTGATCGGCATTCAGCGGTCACGCGGATATGACTGGCGAGATTCTTTTACTGTAGAGCAAATCGGCGAAATGGTGCGGAAAGTGAAAGCGCTGAAGCCGGATGCCATCGTGTTTATCGACAACTGCTACGGAGAATTTACCGAGAAGCAAGAACCGACGGAAGTAGGCGCCGACTTGATGGCGGGTTCCCTGATCAAAAATCCGGGCGGCGGCCTTGCGGAAACGGGCGGGTACATATGCGGCCGAAAGGAACTCGTTGAACTTGCCGCCTATCGCTTGACCGCGCCGGGAATCGGCGGCGAGGTAGGAGCGATGCTGGGAACGACGCGCGGCATCTATCAAGGTCTGTTTCTCGCGCCAACCATTGTTGGACAAGCTGTCAGAGGCAGCATTCTGGCAGCGGCCTTGTTCGAGCGTGCTGGATTTCAAAGCCGGCCAAGCTGGCAGGCGAAACGGACCGACCTGATCCAGGCGATTCGCTTCAGCGGGCCCGAGCAGTTGATCGCCTTCGTGCAGGGAATTCAGCGCGCAGCAGCGGTGGACGGCCATGTCGTGCCGGAGCCATGGGATATGCCGGGATATGAGCATCCCGTCATTATGGCGGCGGGAACCTTCATTCAAGGAGGCAGCCTGGAGTTGTCGGCGGATGCGCCGATTCGCGAGCCATACATCGCTTACATGCAGGGAGGATTGACTTATTCCCATGTTAAATTCGGTCTTTTGACAGCGCTGCAAACGATGAAAGATCGTAACTTATTGTGAGTTTTTCTGACATATCTATTGACGTGTTAGGATAGTTGACATAAAATAAGGTCATGATACTCTAACTGGAAGGTTGATAGCGATGAGCGATGAAATTCGCAGAAATATGGCCTTATTCCCGATTGGCATTGTGATGAAGCTTACTGATTTGACTGCCCGGCAGATTCGTTACTACGAACAACATCAATTGATCGTGCCTGCCCGTACATCGGGCAATCAGCGCCTGTTTTCGTTTAACGACGTAGAACGTTTGCTCGAAATCAAAGGTCTGATCGATAAAGGTGTCAACATTGCGGGCATCAAGCAGGTCATGAATCCGATGTCCAGAGAGTCTCAGGATGCTACGGTGATTACGAAGGATACGGAAGAGAAACGGAAGGAAATGTCGGATTCCCAGCTCTATCGGATTTTGAAGCAGCAGCTCGTTTCCGGATCCAAACCGGGCCAAGTGTCTCTAATACAGGGTGAATTATCCCGCTTTTTCAAAATAAAATAATTGATTGGGAGGATCCATTGTGCCTAATACCAAAGAAGATATTCTACGCATCGCAAAAGAAGAAAACGTTCGCTTTATCCGTTTGCAGTTTACCGATCTGCTCGGTACGATCAAAAATGTGGAGATTCCGGTAAGCCAACTGGAAAAAGCGCTCGACAACAAAATGATGTTCGATGGCTCTTCCATTGAAGGATATGTACGCATTGAGGAATCCGATATGTATTTGTTCCCGGACTTGGATACTTGGGTCATCTTCCCTTGGGTAGCCGAGGACCGCGTTGCCCGTTTGATCTGCGACGTATATATGCCGGACGGAACTCCGTTTGCCGGAGACCCTCGCGGTATTCTGAAACGTGTTCTGAAAGAAGCCGAAGAGCTGGGCTACACTTCGATGAATGTGGGCCCGGAACCGGAATTTTTCCTGTTCAAAACCGATGACAAAGGCAACCCAACCACCGAGCTTAACGACCAGGGCGGATATTTTGACCTGGCACCGACGGATCTTGGCGAGAATTGCCGCCGCGAAATCGTATTGACGCTGGAAGAAATGGGCTTTGAAATCGAAGCATCCCACCACGAAGTGGCGCCGGGACAGCATGAGATCGATTTTAAATACGCCAATGCGATCAAAGCCGCCGATCAAATTCAAACCTTTAAACTGGTTGTAAAAACGGTTGCCCGTCAACACGGCCTGCATGCGACGTTCATGCCGAAACCGCTGTTCGGCGTAAACGGCTCCGGCATGCACTGCCATCAATCGCTGTTTAAAGGCGAAACGAACGCGTTTTATGATGAAAACGACTTGCTGGGCCTCAGTCAAGAAGCCCGCTATTATATGGCCGGGATCCTGAAGCATGCCCGCGCGTTTGCCGCCATTACGAACCCTACGGTCAACTCTTACAAACGTTTGGTTCCCGGTTATGAAGCGCCTTGCTATGTAGCCTGGTCCTCCAGCAACCGCAGCCCGATGATTCGTATCCCGGCTTCCCGCGGCCTGAGCACTCGTATCGAAGTGCGCAATCCAGATCCTGCGGCGAATCCGTATCTGGCGCTGGCCGTCATGCTGAAAGCCGGCCTCGACGGCATTAAGAAAGAGCTGCCGCTCGTTGAGCCGGTTGACCGCAACATTTACGTGATGTCCGAAGAAGAGCGCGTTGAAGAGGGAATTCCTAGCTTGCCTTCCGATCTGAAAGAAGCGCTTGGCGAACTGCTGCGCAGCGATATCATCATTGATGCGCTCGGCGAACATGCCTTGACTCATTTCTTCGAACTGAAGGAAATCGAATGGGACATCTTCCGCACCCAAGTGCATCAATGGGAACGCGATCAGTACATGTCGTTGTATTAATAGACAGACCCTTGAGGCCGTGAGGCTTCAAGGGTTTATTTATTTAATGGCTTCAGCCAGTTGATCACGCGAAGCGCGGGAAACAGGAAACCGCCCGCTATGCGGGGAGCAATCGAGGCTTATTGCAAAAAAACTGATGCAGACGTTCTATATGGGAGTATTCAAGCAAATGCGTATAATGAAAGGAAGAAAAGGGGCGTGGTCGACCGACCGCCGTCATGCAGCGAAACACCGCGGGGAGGCGAGTACCTTGTCAACTCCAATAGACTCTTCATGCTACTTTTCAACGAACGGAACCACACTAACTGGAAATTCTCCTGTTATTTAGCCCCTTATTGAATCTGGACGAACACGAACTGGAAATCCTCCAGCTAAATCATCGATTTAGGACGTAAACTTCCTCATTTGCCGAAATTAGTTAAGATGAACGAAAGGCAGCCCCTGTTCGCACACCGTAGGTTAAAAATGGAAGTGATAGACCACCATTTCAGAGCTACATGCGAAAGGAGCTGTTACTATGAAGAATACCATAAAATATGTAGGATTGGATGTATCCAAAGAAAAAATTGCAGTGACGATCGCAGACGAGGGCCGGGAGCCGGCGCGATACTATGGAGCCATTGCCCACACGGCGGATGCCGTAGGTCGACTGATTCGGAAGCTAAAAGGCCCGGGAGTGACGCTGGACGTCTG